>NZ_JBYIVZ010000061.1:0-58821 GCF_057710365.1 Streptomyces sp. bgisy027 | reverse complement strand
CCCTGTCGGCGGGATTGCCTTGGGCTCTGGGCTTTCGCCCGTCTGCCTTTCGACATTCACTACGCTAACCGATTCCCCCGCCCGATTCATAATCGGGGTTCTGCGGATTCGAATTCGGGCATGCGGGCACGCCGGAATCGACCCCGCTGAGGGGATGTCGCCAGGTAGTGGGTTGGCCGCTCCGGCTGCTGACTTCGCAGTACCCGGTTCAGCGGCTCGGGCTACGTTACGCGCCGCGTCATGGCGCGTCAACTTGAGCGACGCTTGGGGACATGGGCCCGATAGGGGCTGACCGTAGGGTCGTTGGCGATCCAGTAGCGCCACGGGTGAATGTCACCCTTGCCACCGTCACCTGCCACTCCGGTGCGTGGACCGTTCCGTACCTGGTCGGAGGGGACCGGGGTGCCGGCGAGGATCCTCAGCGGGGTCTCGCCCGAGGCGCAGGCGTCCGTACCGTCCAGGGCGCGGTCGACGTCCAGGGCGGTGGCCAGGCGAGCCGGGCCTTTGGCCAGTTCCTTGTCGTTGCGGGCCGAGAGTCGACGTTTACGGGTGAGCTCGGCGCCCTCCACGATCTCCCCGGCACGCAGCAGGACCGCGCTCGCCCGGCCCTCGGGGCCGCACACCAGGTTCATGCAGTGCCACATGCCGTAGGTGAAGTAGACGTAGACGTACCCGGGGGGACCGAACATCACGCCGTTGCGGGGTGTGCGGCCACGATAGGCGTGCGAGCCGGGGTCATCAGGGCCGTCGTAGGCCTCCACCTCTGTGAGGCGCAGGGCGATCGGACCGTCCGGGGTGGTGCGTACGAGGATCCGGCCCAGGAGATCGGGGGCGACCTCCAGGACGGGGCGGTCGAAGAAGTCCCGGGGAAGGGGCGTACGGTCGGGGGTCGCGATCATGCCGTCCGAGGGTAGTGGAGACGGGTGGTCACGACGGGGTGGTCAGGAAGCGTGCGCCTTGCCAGGGTGGGGCGCGGAACCGGCCACGGCCGGATCGCGTTTGTAGGGATCAGGGATCCACTCTGAGAAGAGGAGAGTCATGGCGTTCAAGAAGCTGCTCGCGAGCCTGGGGGCCGGCGGTGCTTCGGTCGAGACGGTGCTGACCGAGGTCAACGTCGTTCCGGGCGGTGTCGTCCAGGGCGAGGTGCGGATTCAGGGCGGGTCCGTGAGCCAGAACATCGAGGGCCTGTCCGTGGGTCTTCAGGCCCGTGTCGAGGTCGAGAGCCAGGACTCGGAGTACAAGCAGGACATCGAGTTCACGAAGATGCAGCTCGGCGGTGCCTTCGAGCTTCAGCCCGGCGCGGTGCACGCGGTGCCGTTCGGGCTTGAGATCCCGTGGGAGACGCCGGTCACCATGATCGACGGTCAGGCGCTGCGCGGCATGAACATCGGTGTGTCGACGGAGCTGGCGATCGCCCGGGCCGTGGACTCCACCGACCTGGACCCGATCAACGTGCACCCGCTGCCGGCGCAGAAGGCGATCCTCGACGCCTTCATCCAGCTGGGCTTCCGCTTCAAGAACGCGGACATGGAGCGCGGCCACATCCGCGGTACGCGGCAGAAGCTGCCGTTCTACCAGGAGATCGAGTTCTTCCCGCCGCAGCAGTACCGCGGGATCAACCAGGTCGAGCTGAGCTTCGTGGCGGACGGCAACGCGATGGACGTCATCCTCGAAATGGACAAGAAGCCGGGGCTGTTCAGCGAGGGCAGTGACACCTTCCGCTCGTTCCAGGTGGGTCTGAACGACTTCCACGGGACCGACTGGGCGGCGTACCTCAACCAGTGGCTGTCCGAGGTCGGCAGCAAGCGCAACTGGTTCTAGGCTCGGAACTGCTGATTCCACTGTTTCGTCAGGAGGTATCGAAGTGACCGAGCTCAAGCGGCGGCCGCTCCCCCACGACTTCCATCCGCCCGTGCCGTCCTTCACGGTCACGAGTGAGGACGTCGCGGCCGGCGGGATCCTCAAGGACGCTCAGGTGCACGCGGCCGGCAACACCTCGCCGCAGCTGCGCTGGGAGGGCTTCCCGGCGGAGACCAAGAGCTTCGCCGTGACCTGCTACGACCCGGACGCCCCCACGGGGAGCGGGTTCTGGCACTGGGTCCTCTTCGACATCCCGGCCTCCGTGACCGAGTTGCCGACGGGTGCGGGCAGCGGCAAGTTCGAGGGGCTGCCGGAGGGTGCCGTACAGGCGCGGAACGACGTCGGGTCGAAGGACTTCACCGGTGCCGCGCCGCCGCCCGGGGACGGGCCGCACCGCTATGTGTTCACGGTGTACGCCGTGGACCAGGACAAGCTCGGTCCGGACTCGGACGCGAGCCCGGCGGCCGTCGGCTTCAATCTGCGGTTCCACACGCTCGCGCGTGCGCATGTGATCGCCGTGTACGAGGTGCCCGCCGAATCCTGACGTTCATGGAACGTTTGCCCGCCCCCGGTCATGGAAGTGATCGGGGGCGGGCATTTTTTATTTCGTTGTCCATCTCGGCGTGCCCGGCCAGAGTTGATCCCAGTCCGCCAGGGGGTGGGCAGGTGCGCACGGGAGGTGGGCTGCAATGCGGGACACGCTGGTACTGAACGCGAGCTTCGAGCCGCTGTCGACGGTGACGTTGAATCGAGCCGTCGTTCTGGTGCTTCAGGACAAGGCCGTCGTCGAGCAGGCCCACCCCGAACTGCGTATGCGTGGAGCCGAGGTCGACATACCCGCGCCCCGGGTGATCAGGCTGTGCAGGTACGTACGGGTGCCGTTCCGAAGACAAGCTCCGTGGTCGCGGCGGGGTGTTCTGGTGCGGGACCGGCACCGGTGCGCGTACTGCGGGCGTCGGGCGACGACCGTGGACCACGTGGTGCCGCGGTCGCACGGTGGGCAGGACACGTGGCTGAACACGGTCGCCTCGTGTGCGGAGGACAATCACCGGAAGGCGGACCGGACGCCTGAGCAGGCGGGTATGCCGTTGCTTCGGGAGCCGTTCGAGCCGACTCCCGCCGATGCGATGTTGCTGACGCTGGGGGCGGATGAGTTCGCTGCGCTGCCGGATTGGCTCGCGAGGGACGCGGCCTGAACTGATCGCCGTGGGTCCATCGGTGGTTCGTAGGCCGCGGGTTCGTTGTGGCTTGTCGCGCAGTTCCCCGCGCCCCTGAGGGCGTTGAGGCCCGCCTTCGTCGAGAAGGCGGGCCTCTTGCGTACGACAGAGCTCAGTCGATCGACGGCTTCTCCCGGCGTTCCGTCGCCTGGCCGGGGATGTTGGGCGATCCGCCGTTGCCCGAACCGCCGCCCAGGCCGCCCAGGTTGCCCATGGCGCCGGAGAGGCCCTTGAGGGCGTCGCCGATTTCGCTGGGGACGATCCAGAGCTTGTTGGCGTCGCCCTCGGCGATCTTCGGGAGCATCTGGAGGTACTGGTAGGAGAGGAGCTTCTGGTCGGGGTCGCCGGCGTGGATCGCCTCGAAGACCGTGCGGACCGCCTGGGCCTCGCCTTCCGCGCGCAGGGCGGCGGCCTTGGCCTCACCCTCGGCGCGCAGGATCTGGGACTGCTTCTCACCTTCGGCGGTGAGGATGGCGGCCTGGCGCGTACCTTCGGCGGTGAGGATCGCGGCGCGCTTGTCACGGTCGGCGCGCATCTGCTTCTCCATCGAGTCCTGGATGGAGGTGGGCGGTTCGATCGCCTTGAGCTCGACGCGGTTGACGCGGATGCCCCACTTGCCCGTCGCCTCGTCGAGGACGCCGCGCAGAGCCGCGTTGATCTCCTCGCGGGAGGTCAGGGTGCGCTCCAGGTCCATGCCGCCGATGATGTTGCGGAGCGTGGTGACCGTGAGCTGCTCGATCGCCTGGATGTAGCTGGCGACTTCGTAGGTGGCCGCCCGTGCGTCCGTCACCTGGTAGTAGATGACGGTGTCGATGTTCACGACCAGGTTGTCCTGAGTGATCACCGGCTGGGGCGGGAACGGCACGACCTGTTCACGCAGGTCGATGCGGTTGCGGATGGTGTCGATGAACGGGACCACGATGTTGAGGCCCGCGTTGAGTGTCCGCGTGTAGCGGCCGAAGCGCTCGACGATGGCCGCGCTCGCCTGCGGGATGACCTGGATCGTCTTGATCAGGGCGATGAAGACCAACACCACCAGAATGATCAGGACGATGATGACCGGTTCCATCGTCGTTCCCCGTACCCCTTCTCCGCTTCGGCAACTTCGGCAGATCTTATGCTTGTTGAAGATCTTGCTGCTCGAGTCTGACAGACCGTCGCGTACCCCGTGGCGCGTTCGCGCCAGTTACGTCGTGCGAGGTCACGGTGCGCGGTCACATGACGATCGCGGTGGCCCCCTCGATGTCCACGACGTCCACTTCCTGGCCTACTTCGTAGGCGCGGTCGGTATCGAGGGCGCGTGCCGACCAGATCTCTCCGGCGAGCTTGATACGGCCGCCCGAGGCGTCGACGCGTTCCAGAACGACGGCCTGCTTGCCCTTCAACGCATCGATGCCCGTGGCGAGTTGGGGACGTTGTGCGCGATGCCGGTTGGCGATGGGCCGTACGACGGCGATGAGTGCGGTCGAGACGACGACGAAGGCCGCGACCTGGACCACGGCGTCACCGCCGAAGACGCCGGCGGCGACCGCGGCCGCGACGGCGCCGACCGCGAGCATGCCGAGTTCGGGCATCGCGGTGATCACGAGCCCGATGCCGAGCGCTGCCGCGCCGATCAACCACCAAACCCACGCGTCGATTTCCACATGGTCATGGTAGGACTGCGGACCCTGTCACCGACAGGGCGCCGATCGTTCGAAAGGCCCTTCTTACCGGGGTTTCGCGGGGTGAAGGTGTGGGTCAGGAGAGCGGGAGGCCCTGTGCCGTCCAGCGGTCGCCGACCTGCTCGACGACGAGGGGGAGGCCGAAGCAGAGGGAGAGGTTGCGGGAGGTCAGTTCGAGCTCCATGGGGCCGGCGGCGAGCACCTTGCCCTGGCGGATCATCAGGACGTGGGTGAAGCCCGGCGGGATCTCCTCGACGTGGTGGGTGACCATGAGCATCGAGGGGGCGATCGGGTCGCGGGCGAGGCGGCCGAGACGGCGTACGAGGTCCTCGCGCCCGCCGAGGTCGAGGCCGGCGGCGGGCTCGTCGAGGAGGAGCAGCTCGGGGTCGGCCATCAGGGCGCGGGAGATGAGGGTGCGCTTGCGCTCGCCCTCGGAGAGAGTGCCGAACTTCCGGTCGAGGTAGTCGCTCATGCCGAGGCGGTCGAGGAAGGCGCGGGCGCGCTGCTCGTCGACGTCCTCGTAGTCCTCGTTCCAGGTGGCGGTCATGCCGTACGCGGCGGTGAGCACCGTCTGGAGGACGGTCTGGCGCTTGGGGAGCTTCTCGGCCAGGGCGATGCCGGCCACGCCGATGCGCGGGCGCAGCTCGAAGACGTCGGTGCCGGGCTTGCCGAGGGTCTCGCCGAGGATGGTGGCGGTGCCCTTGGTCGGGTAGAGGTAGCTGGACGCGACGTTCAGGAGGGTGGTCTTGCCGGCGCCGTTCGGGCCGAGGATGACCCAGCGCTCGCCCTCCTTGACCGACCAGGAGACCTGGTCCACCAGAGCCCGGCCCTCGCGGACCACGGATACGTCCTGAAGCTCCAGAACATCGCTCATGAGCGCGTTGTCTCCCCTTGCAGTGTGACCGGTCTCGGCGTCTCGGCGTCTCGGTGGTCGCGTGCGCCTGTGGGCGCAGCCCTCAACGAAATCTACGCCACCGGTCCACCCCTTCATTCCATCGGTCCGGTCCTTAGGGTGGGGGCATGCTCTCGGAACCACGTTCAGGACGCCTTGCCGCTTGGGGAAATGCCCTTTTGGCCGGACTTGTCTCACCGGATGACGCCGTGCACGAGATCGTCGGTGACGACGCCGTGCACCGGGTGGAGGGGGTGCCCGGCGAGTCGGCGCCCGTGGGGCTCACGCTGGGGTTGGGGCGGCTGCGGACACTCGGGGTGAGCGGGCTGCGGATCGCGCTGCCGGCGCCGGGGCATCCGCTGGGGCTGAGCGGCCCGCCGGAGTTCAACGCGCGGGCGATGGATGCCGAGGAGGCGGTGATCTGTCACGGTGCCGCGTTCGGGCTGGTGCCGGGGGTGTACGAGGCCGGGCCCGACGGTGATGTGCATGTCGAGGTCGTCTGGCAGGTGCTGCCGGTCCGGGAGGCTCCACCGGCGGACGTGCCGTCGCTGGGTGAGGCCGAGCGGGAGCTCGCGGAGGGCCTGCGGGAGGCGACCGAGGTGCTGTCCCGGCTGGATGTGGCCGGATCGGGGCCCGTGGCCGAGGCGGCGATCGACGCGTACCGGGCGCGGGCCGAGCGGGGGCGGGAGGTGTTGGCGCCGGGGTATCCGCCGCGGGCGGTTCGGGTGCTGGAGCTGGCGCAGCGGGTGGGGCTGCTGGTGTCGCTGGCGCGGGAGAACGGGCACGGGGGTGCGGTGAGCTCCGCGGAGATGGGGGCTCGGACGGAGGCGTTGCGGCCGGTTGAGCGGGTGGCCCGGCGTGCGCAGGTGGCCGCGTACAACTCCGTTGTGGAGGAGCGGGAGCGGGGGGTGCGGTGAGTGTGGGGCGCCGGGTGAGGGGCGTTGCCGTACCTGGGGGCTCCGCCCCCAGACCCCGTGTCGGCCCTGAACGGGCCTTGTCCTCGATCGCCGGACGGGCTGGTCGATGGCAAGCAGACCGGCCCCCCGGGAAGCCCGGGAGGCCGGAGGTCACTGCCTGTTCTGGGGGGTCGTCACTTGTTGACGGCCAGGTTGCCGAAGGCGGGGTTCAGGACGCCGACGACGTTCACGCTGTTGCCCGAGACGTTGACCGGGATGTGGACCGGGGCCTGGACGAGGTTGCCCGAGGCGACGCCCGGGGAGCCCACGGCCTGGCCGTCGGCGTGCGCGCCGTCGGTGGCGGAGGCCATTCCGGCACCGGCGGCCAGCAGGCCACCCGCCACCATCGTCACGGCCGCTGCCTTCTTCAGGTTCTTCACTTCTAAGCCCTCCTTGCGATTGCCGCGGCAGTCGCCGCAGCACGCACTGGAGAACGGTGGAGATCCACGAAGGATGCGCCATCCGGGGGACATTCCCACGACGGTATGAATCTCAGTCCGGAGCGGAACCCTCCGGACTGCCGTCCGTCACGCCCTGCGCAGAGCGTTTCAGCCGGTCACGCCATGGCGTACGGCCCACAGGGCGGCCTGGGTGCGGTCCGCGAGGTCGAGCTTCATCAGGATGTTCGAGACGTGCGTCTTGACGGTCTTCTCGGACAGGACCAGGGCCCTGGCTATCTCCCGGTTCGAGCGGCCGTCCGCGATCAGCCCGAGCACCTCGCGCTCCCGCTCCGTCAGCGACCCCCCTCTCCCCTGCGCCGAGTTGGCCTCCTCCTGGGACAGCAGGGCGCCCGCGACCTCGGGCTGCAGCAGGATGTGTCCGGCGTGGACCGAGCGGATGGCTCCGGCGAGCGCGTCCGGATCGATGTCCTTGTAGACGTACCCGGCGGCGCCCGCGCGCAGGGCCGGGATCACCGTGCGCTGTTCGGTGAAGCTGGTGACGATGAGCACGCGCGCGGGGTTGTCCAGCTCGCGGAGCTTGCGCAGGGCGTCGACGCCGTCCATCCCCGGCATCTTGACGTCCATGAGGACGACGTCCGGCTTCAGCTCCTCGGCGCGGGCCACTCCCTCGGCGCCGTCCGCGGCCTCCCCCACGACCTCGATGTCGTCCTGCACTTCGAGGAAGGTGCGCAGGCCCCGGCGGACCACCTGGTGGTCGTCGACGAGCAGCACCTTGATTGCGTCAGCCACCGGGGACCTCCATCTCGATCACGGTGCCCTTGCCGGGCGCCGATTCCACGGTCAGCGTGCCGCCGACGCCGCTCGCCCGGTCCCGCATGGAGACCAGGCCGAGATGGCGTCCCGCGCGGCGTACCGCCTTCGGGTCGAAGCCGCTGCCGTCGTCCATGATCCGCAGGACCGCTCCGCCGCCGCGCCGGTCCAGGGTCACGTCGACGTGCTCGCCCCCGGAGTGCCGCAGGGCGTTGTGCAGGGCCTCCTGGGCGACGCGCAGCAGGGCCTCCTCCTGGGCGGAGGGCAGGGCCTTCACTCCGCGGCCGGCGAAGGTGACACGGGCGCTGTGGGCGCGGTCGAGGACCTGGATCTGGGTGCGCAGGGTGGCGACGAGACCGTCCTCGTCGAGGGCGGCGGGGCGCAACTCGACGACCGCGGCGCGCAGTTCGTCGGCGGCCTCGGCGGCGAGCGCGGCGACCTGGTGCATCTCGCCCTTGGCGCGGGCAGGGTCGCGGTCGACCAGGGCGGTGGCGGCCTGGGCGGTCAGGCGCAGCGAGAACAGCTTCTGGCTGACCGCGTCGTGCAGCTCGTGGGCCAGGCGTGAGCGCTCCTCGGCGATGGTCAGCTCACGGCTGCGTTCGTACAGGCGGGCGTTGGTCAGGGCGATCGCGGCGTGCTGGGCGAGGATGGAGAGGAGTTCCTCGTCCTCGGCGGTGAAGCCGCAGCTGCCCTCCGGCTTGAGGCAGTTCTTGTTGGCGAGGAACAGTGCGCCGATGACCTCGTCGCCGTCGCGGATCGGCAGGCCCAGGAAGTCGGACATGTCGGGGTGCGCCGACGGCCAGCCCTCGAAGCGGGGGTCCTTGCGGACGTCGGCGAGGCGCTCGACCTTGGCGTCCTGGAGCATCGCGGCGAGGATGCCGTGCTGGCGGGGCAGCGGGCCGATGGCCTTCCACTGCCGGTCGCTGACCCCGTCGACGACGAACTGGGCGAAGCCTCCGTGGTCGTCCGGCACGCCGAGCGCGGCGTACTGCGCGTCGAGCAGTTCGCGGGCCGAGGCGACGATCGTCTTGAGGACGTCGCGCACCTCCAGATGCCTGCTCATGGCCAGCAACGCGGAGCTCACCGCGGAGAGGCCGGACCTGGGGGCTTGACTCATGCCCTCACCGTACCGGCGGGGTGTGACAGCCGGATCGGACCTGCGGCGGCGGCCGGCTGGGGCGCCGGTCCTAGTCCTCTGGTCCCCCGGTCGGCGACGTAGGGCGAACGGCCCCGGGTGCTCGGCCTAGGACGAAGGGCCCCGCGATGTTGCGGCCCGCGTCCGAGGCGGTGCGGGCGGCCCCGTTCCTACGTTGAGGGCACCGCCGATCCGAGGCGGCTGGACGAGGGGACGGTTGTCATGCCGGTAGCGATCATCACGGGGGCCTCGAAGGGGCTGGGGCGGGCGCTCGCCGAGGCGCTGGCCGCGCGCGGCTGGGATCTGGTGCTGGACGCCAGGACGCCGGAGGTCCTGAAGGAGACGGCGTCCGGGCTGAGGGAAGCGCACGGCACGCGCGTGACGGCGGTGCCGGGGGACGTCACGGACGCCGGGCACCGGGCCGCGCTGGTGGCGGCCGCCCGGCAGCTGGGCGGCGTGGATCTGCTGGTGAGCAACGCCAGCGCGCTGGGCGCCGAGCCGCTCCTGCGCCTGGACGCGCTGCCGCCGGCGGGGCTGCGGCGGGCTCTGGAGGTGAATGTGGTCGCCGCGCTGGCCCTGGTGCAGGAGGCGCTGCCGCTGCTGCGGGCGGCCCGGACCGGGGCCGTGATCACGGTGAGCTCGGACGCGGCGGCCGAGGCGTACGAGACATGGGGCGGTTACGGGGCGTCGAAGGCGGCCCTCGACCATCTCGCGGCGGTGCTCGGCGAGGAGGAGGCCGGGCTGCGGGTGTGGGCGGTGGACCCCGGGGACATGGCCACGGACCTGTACGCGGCGGCCGTACCGGACGACGACGATCCGCGGCCGGCGCCGGCGAGTGTCGTGCCGGCGTTCCTGCGGCTGCTGGACGAGCGTCCGGCGAGCGGCCGCTACGGGGCTCCGGCGCTGCTGGAGGGGCGGCGATGACGCCGGCGGTGCGGGTGCCCGGGGAGTTGTCGGCGCGGGTTCCGGCCGAGCAGCGAGGGCCGGGGCTTGGCCGGGATGCCGTACGACTGCTGGTGTCGCGGGGCACCGCGGTGTCTCATCACACGTTCCGTGAGCTGCCGCGGCTGCTGCGGGCCGGGGATCTGCTGGTCGTCAACACGTCGGAGACGCTGGCCGCGGCCGTGGACGGGTGGGTCGGGCACGCGCGCGTGGTGGTGCACTTCTCCACGCGCGGGGACGACGGGCGGTGGGCTGTCGAGCTGCGCGATCCGGACGAGCGGGGCACTACGCGCGCGCATGTATGGAGCAGTGCGCGAGGCGCTCGCTGGAAGGGTGGTGGCGGGCGACGGGCGGGAGGGCCCGCGGGTGGTGAGGTGCGGCTGCCGGGCGGGCTGCGGCTGGTCCTGGAGGAGCCGCTGAGTACGGGGAGCGAGCGGTTGTGGTGGGCTCGGGTCGCCGGGCCAGGGGGCAGCGGGCCCGTCGACCGCCACGGTCCGGAGGGCGGGGCGGACCGCTCGGCGGCCGGCGCGGGCTCGGGGGTCCTCGGGCTGATGCGGGCGCACGGGCGGCCGATCCGCTACTCCTACACCGAGCGGGATCAGCCGCTGTCCGTGTACCAGACGGTGTTCGCGCTGCCGTCGGCCGACGGTGCGGGCAGTGCGGAGATGCCGAGCGCCGCGCGGCCCTTCACGGTCGGGCTGGTGACGGAGCTGGTCAGCAGGGGCGTGCAGGTCGCGCCGATCAGTCTGCACACCGGGGTGGCCTCGGCCGAGGCGCACGAGCCGCCGTATCCGGAGCGGTTCGCGGTGCCGGAGGCGTCCGCCCGGCTGATCAACGCGGTGAAGGCCGGGGACGGCCGGGTCGTCGCCGTGGGGACGACGGCCGTACGGGCCGTGGAGTCGGCGGCGGACGCCGACGGGGTCGTACGCGCGCGTGAGGGGTGGACGGATCTCGTCGTGACACCGGAGCGCGGGGTGCGGGTGGTGGACGGGCTGCTGACCGGGCTGCACGAGCCGGAGGCGTCGCATCTTCTGATGCTGGAGGCGGTCGCCGGGCGGGACGCGATCGGCCGCAGCTACGAGGAGGCGCTGCGCGGGCTCTACCTGTGGCACGAGTTCGGCGACGTGCACCTCATCCTCCCGGCCGAGAACCCTCACACAGAGCATTGCTTCAGCAACTCCTGGTGAGACCGACAGTCGGCCGGTGTGAGCCCGCGCATAGGGTCCACATCACGTACGAAAGTCCGTAGTAGGTAGCGACGTCCCTTTTGAGCGGCACGGACGGCCCTGTCTGTCCTATTTTGCCCTTCCCGGCTCCACTATCGAGGATCGTACGTCACACCTTTGCCAGGCAATTTTGCGGCCGCTAACAATGGCTCTCGTCGCTCAGCGCCGTGGGTTCAGCCCGCGGCGTTTGTGCAGGAAGCACCCGTGTCCCGTGTCGGACAGCGAGCGACCTCCGCGCTATTCGAAGAGGTCCCACTGCCATGCTCAAGAACACCAAGAACCGTGGTCTCAGTCGTTCCATCAACAAGCGTCAGAAGATCGCGATCGCAGGTGTCACCACGCTCGGTGCCGCTGCCCTGGCCATCTCCGCCGTACCCGGCAACGCCACGACGACCACGGCCGAAGCCCCCGCGGGCAAGGTGGCCTACAGCAACGAGCAGATCAAGGACGTCAAGGGCAGCGTCACCGACCAGCTCGCCGGCGAGAAGGTGAAGGCCGCGGAGATGACGGCCAGGCACAAGGCCGCCGTGGCCGCCGCCAAGCACCGCGCCGCCGTGGCCGCCGCCGAGCACCGCGCCGCCGTGGCCCACGACAAGCACGTGGCCGCCCAGGCCGCCGCCAAGCAGCGGGCCGCCAAGGCCGCCGCCGCGAAGAAGGCCGCCGCCGAGCGCAAGGCGAAGGAGGCCGCGAGCCGGTCCGCCAAGCGCGCCGCGGTCAAGCCCGTCGCCGCCAAGAAGACCTACGCCAACAACCTCGACGGCTGGATCCGTGAGGCCCTGGACATCATGAAGAAGCACAACATCCCGGGCACCTACCACGGTCTGCACAAGAACATCATGCGTGAGTCCTCGGGCAACCCGAACGCGATCAACAACTGGGACATCAACGCCCAGAACGGCGTCCCGTCGATCGGTCTGCTCCAGGTCATCAAGCCGACCTTCGACGCGTACCACGTCCCGGGCACCGCCCACAGCCAGTACGACCCGGTCGCGAACCTGACCGCCGCCGCCAACTACGCGGCCGACCGGTACGGCTCGATCGACAACGTCAACAGCGCGTACTGAGCGAGGTAGGCGCGGGCCTCTGATCCGTACGCCGAAGGGCGGCACCCTCCTGACGGGGTGCCGCCCTTCGGGCGTCGTACGGGTACGGCTACTTGCGCATGACCTCGGGCTCGTGGCGGCGCAGGAAGCGGGCCACGAAGATGCCGCAGATCACGCCGAGGACGATCAGGGCGATCATGTCCATGGCCCAGACGCCGACGGTGTGCTCCCACAGCGGGTCGTTGCTCTCGCCCTGGCCGGGCGGGCTGATCTTGTTGAAGTCCAGCGTGGCGCCCGCGGCCGCCACCGCCCAGCGCGACGGCATCAGATACGAGATCTGGTTGGCGCCGATCGAGCCGTTGAGGGCGAAGAGGCAGCCGGTGAACACCACCTGGATGATCGCGAACATGACCAGCAGCGGCATGGTCTTCTCGGCGGTCTTCACCAGGGCCGAGATGATCAGGCCGAACATCATCGAGGTGAAGCCCAGCGCCATGATCGGCACCGACAGCTCCAGCAGCGTCAGCTTGCCGAAGACCAGGCCCTCCTCCGGGATCTCCCGGCTCGCGAAGCCGATGACGCCGACCATCAGGCCCTGGAGCACGGTGATGAAGCCGAGCACGAACACCTTGGACATCAGGTACGCCGAACGGGACAGGCCGGTGGCGCGCTCCCGCTCGTAGATGACCCGTTCCTTGATCAGCTCACGCACGGAGTTCGCGGCGCCGGCGAAGCAGGCACCCACCGCGAGGATCAGCAGCACGGTGGTGGCCGTGCCGTTCGGGATGATCCGGCCCGTCTGCGGATTGGCCGGGTTGGGCAGCAGGCTCTTGCCCGAGTCGATCAGCAGGCTCACCGCGCCCAGGACGCCCGGCAGGATCACCATCAGGGCCAGGAAGCCCTTGTCGGAGGCGATCACCGAGACGTAGCGGCGCACCAGCGTGACGAACTGCGACATCCAGCCCTGCGGCTTCGGCGGCTTCATCGCCTGCATCGGAGGCATCTGTACGGACTGCGGAGCAATCGCGTCGATGTCCGCGGCGTACATCTGGTAGTGCTGCGAGCCCTTCCAGCGTCCGGCCCAGTCGTAGTCGCGGTAGTTCTCGAAGGCGGAGAAGACATCGGCCCAGGTGTCGTAGCCGAAGAAGTTCAGCGCCTCCTCGGGCGGGCCGAAGTAGGCGACCGCGCCGCCCGGCGCCATCACCAGGAGCTTGTCGCACAGCGCCAGCTCGGCCACCGAGTGGGTCACGACGAGGACCGTACGGCCGTCGTCGGCCAGGCCGCGCAGCAGCTGCATGACGTCGCGGTCCATGCCCGGGTCGAGGCCCGAGGTGGGCTCGTCCAGGAAGATCAGCGACGGCTTGGTCAGCAGCTCCAGGGCCACCGAGACACGCTTGCGCTGGCCGCCGGAGAGGGACGTGACCTTCTTGTCCCGGTGGATGTCCAGCTTCAGCTCGCGCAGCACCTCGTCTATCCGGGCCTCGCGCTCGGCCGCCGTGGTGTCGGCGGGGAAGCGGAGCTTGGCCGCGTACTTGAGGGCCTTCTTGACGGTCAGCTCCTTGTGCAGGATGTCGTCCTGCGGGACCAGACCGATGCGCTGGCGCAGCTCGGCGAACTGCTTGTAGAGGTTCCGGTTGTCGTAGAGGACGTCGCCCTGGTTGGCCGGTCGGTAACCGGTCAGCGCCTTGAGCAGGGTCGACTTGCCGGATCCTGACGGGCCGATGACCGCGATGAGCGACTTCTCCGGGACGCCGAAGGAGACGTCCTTGAGGATCTGCTTGCCGCCGTCGACCGTGACGGTGAGGTGGCGGGCCGAGAAGGAGACCTCACCGGTGTCGACGAACTCCTCGAGGCGGTCGCCGACGATGCGGAACGTGGAGTGACCGACGCCGACGATGTCGGCCGGGCCGAGCAGTTGCGAGCCGCCCTTGGCGATCGGCTGACCGTTGACGTACGTGCCGTTGTGGGAGCCGAGGTCGCGGATCTCCATGCGGCCGTCGGGCGTCGAGTGGAACTCGGCGTGGTGCCGGGAGACCTGGAGGTCGGAGACGACCAGTTCGTTCTCCAGGGCACGGCCGATGCGCATCACACGGCCGATGGAGAACTGGTGGAACGTGGTGGGGCTGCGGTCGCCGTAGACCGGCGGCGCCCCCGCCGCGCCACCGGGACCCTGCTGCTGCGGGATGTGCGCGGCCTGCTGCGGCTGCTGCCAGCCGGCCTGCTGGGCCTGCGGCTGCTGCTGCTGCGGCGTCGGCTGCTGGGCCCAGCCTGCCTGG
This sequence comes from Streptomyces sp. bgisy027, assembly GCF_057710365.1. Taxonomy (NCBI): domain Bacteria; kingdom Bacillati; phylum Actinomycetota; class Actinomycetes; order Kitasatosporales; family Streptomycetaceae; genus Streptomyces; species Streptomyces sp. bgisy027. The sequence continues at coordinate 44,399 of NZ_JBYIVZ010000061.1, read as the reverse complement.
GCGCCCTGCGCGGCGTACGGCTGCTGCTGCGGCTGGGCCTGCGGCGTGGCGACGGAGGCCGCGGTGCCGGAGAGATCCAGTCGCGGTCCGTCGGTCGCGTTGCCCAGGTGAACGGCCGAGCCCGGGCCGATCTCCAGGTGGTGGATCCGCTGGCCCTGCACGAACGTGCCGTTGGTGCTGCCGTGGTCCTCGATGACCCAACTGCGGCCGCTCCAGCTGATCGTGGCATGCCGCCAGGACACCCTGGCGTCGTCGAGCACGATGTCACCCTGCGGATCGCGTCCGAGGGTGTAGGACCTGGACGGGTCGAGCGTCCAGGTCCTTCCATTCAATTCCAGTACGAGTTCCGGCACTCCATGCCCCACTGAGTAGTCCCCCGAGTTACCCCCATCACAGGGAGTCTAGGGATGTCGAACATCGTCGGGAACTATTTCAGGCTCGGCCCCCTGACCGAAAGCCGGGCCTTGTGTGGACCACGCTCCACGCGCTTCGACTGGTTCCGTTGACGGGGTTGAAACCAGCCCGGAGAGTGGTAATCCACGCGAGGGGGACATGCGCGGCGACCGGCCGCGCCGCGGATCGGGGGGTCTGCCATGAGTGCGTCCACGTACGTCGGGACCTCGAAAGGCGCGAGGCTGCCGTGGGGAGACATCCTGCTCTCCGCGACAGCGGCGGTGAGCTGGGCGTTGATCGGGATGGCCGGCACGGCGGCGCTCGGACTGCATCTGCTGGAGGCGGATGCGGCGAGTTCCCTGGGCCCGATGACCGCCGCTGTGGTGGCCCTTGGGGCGGGTGGTTCCGTCACGCCGTCCGGAGATGTGTCCGCTTTCGGTCTGACCGGCGCGCAGGCGGCGACCGCCATCGAGATCACGCCACTCGGGGTGAGCCTGGTCGGTGCGGTCCTGCTGTCGTGGTTCTTCCTACGGTCGTTGCGGGGCGCGGGAGTTGTGATCGCGCCGGCCGAACTCCTCGCACGCGCGGGCACGGTGGTCGCGCTGTTCGTGGCGACGCTGGGCGGCCTGGCGTGGGCCGGGCACGACGTCATCACGATCGACGGGAGCTCGCTGGGGCTGGACGACCTGCCGGGCGGGGGTGGCGGCGGTCTCGAGATCCCCGGAGTCGGCGACATCGGCGGGCTGCTGCCCGACCAGGTCGGCGACCTCATCGACGCCAAGGCCGCGGTCGGCTTCACGGTGGACACCGCGCCGACGCTGCTCGGCGGCCTCGGCTGGTCCGCCGGCATCCTGCTGATCGCGCTGCTGGCCTCGCGCCGCACCCCGCTCCCCCGTGCCTGGAACGCGGTGCACCGTGTCGTACGGCCCGCCGTGTCCGCCCTCGTCACGGTGCTGCTGGTGGCGGTCGTGGCCGGGCTCGCGGCGGCGGCGTACGCGGCCATCGGCGACGACCACCCCAAGCGGATCGCGGGCGCCGCGCTGCTCGGCGCCCCGAACGGCGTGTGGCTCGGCATCCCCGTCGGTCTGTTCGTGCCGTTCGACGGCCGGGCCTCGGGAGTCCTGGTGGGCCTGCTCCCGGACCCCCTGGACGACCTCCTGAACAGCGACGCCGACCAGTCCGTGACCCTGAGCCGGCTGGCCGACCTGGACAGCCGGGTGTGGCTGCTGGGCGTCGCGGCGGCGGTGACGATGCTGCTGGCGGGCGTTCTGACGGCCGCGCGGACGCCGGTGGTGCCGAGGGGCGGCCCGGGGGTCGAGGCGGTGGGCGGCTCGGGTGCGGGGTCGGCCGGTGGCCCGGGTGCCGGGTCCGTGCGGGGTGCGGGTGATCACGGGGACGTACGGGACCCGGGGACCCTCCGTTTCGCCGTGCGGTGTGCGCTGCGGCTCGGGATCGTCACGGCGTTGACGCTGCCGTTGCTCTCCTGGCTGGCGGAGGTGTCCGTGGACGCCTCGCTGTCGGTGCTGGGGTTCGACGCGTTCGGCGCCGGGGTGGAGCTGCGGGGGAACCTCGGCATGGCGCTGGTGCTCGGGGCGGTCTGGGGAGCGGGGGCGGGTGCCGTGGGCGCGCTGCTGGCCCGCGCGACCGGGGCCGCGGGGCAGCGGGCGGCGCCGTTGGCCCTGGGGGCGGCGGTGGGCGGGGCGGATCGGGGCTCGGATGCTGGTACGGCCGCCGAGGCACCCGGTGCTCCGGGGCACGCCGGCCGGTCCGGGCCGTACGCCCCGGGTACGCCGTACCGGCCCCCGAACCCCGACACGAACCCGTACCTGCGGGTGCCGGACGGTCTGCGCGAGCCGGAGGACGCCCGGCCGCCCCACGCCGACGGCGGGCCCGAGGAGCCGCCGCCCGGCAGGGGCGACGACATGTACGGCGCGCCCACGGTCGTGCGGCCGTTCACACCGCCGCCGAGGTCGCCCCGGACTCCGCGAGGGCGTCGGAACGGGTCCTCGTCCGGAACGGGCGACGGGCCGCCGCCACCGCCGCCACCCCCTCCCGCCCCGCCGCCGAGGAAGCCCAAGGGACGTCCCTGAGGGTCCGGGAGGCCACCGGCACGTGGCCGTGAGGTGTCGGGCCACAGGTTTTCCTGGGGCGGTGCACAGCAACCGGTACGGAGATGTCCGGAACGTAAGACCTTCGCCATCCTGTCGACACCCACTGTTCCGTGTCCGCTAGACGGACCTCAGGGGCGGCAGGCACTGGGTGCCGGATACGGTGGAAGCACCATGAGCGCTTCGCAGACCTCAGAGATTCCCGCCGTCCCCACACTTCTCGTCAAGATCTTCGGGAAGGACAGGCCGGGTATCACCGCCGGCCTCTTCGACACCCTGGCCGCCTACTCGGTCGACGTGGTCGACATCGAGCAGGTCGTCACCCGAGGCCGGATCACGCTGTGCGCGCTCGTGACGCAGCCGCCGGCCGGCATGGAGGGTGACCTGCGGGCGACCGTCCACAGCTGGGCGGAGTCGATGAAGATGCAGGCGGAGATCATCTCCGGCCTCGGCGACAACCGTCCGCGCGGCCTCGGACGCTCCCTGGTGACCGTGCTCGGACACCCGCTCACCGCGGAGGCGACGGCCGCCATCGCGGCCCGGATCACCAAGTCCGGCGCCAACATCGACCGTATCTTCCGGCTCGCCAAGTACCCCGTGACAGCGGTGGAGTTCGCGGTCTCCGGCGCCGAGACGGAGCCGCTGCGCACCGGCCTGGTGACGGAGTCCGCGGCACTGGGTGTCGACGTCGCGGTCGTCGCGGCCGGGCTGCACCGCCGCGCCCAGCGTCTGGTCGTCATGGACGTGGACTCCACGCTCATCCAGGACGAGGTGATCGAGCTCTTCGCCGCGCACGCCGGCTGCGAGGACAAGGTGGCCGAGGTGACGGCGGCCGCCATGCGCGGGGAGCTGGACTTCGAGCAGTCGCTGCACGCGCGCGTGGCGCTGCTGGCGGGGCTGGACGCCTCGGTGGTGGAGAAGGTGCGCACCGAGGTGCGGCTGACGCCGGGGGCGCGCACGCTGATCCGCACGCTGAAGCGGCTCGGCTATCAAGTGGGAGTCGTCTCGGGTGGGTTCACGCAGGTCACCGATGATCTGAAGGAGCGGCTCGGGCTCGACTTCGCCCAGGCGAACACGCTGGAGATCGTCGACGGCAAGCTCACCGGCAGGGTGACCGGCGAGATCGTGGACCGGGCGGGCAAGGCGCGGCTGCTGCGCCGGTTCGCCGCGGAAGCCGGGGTGCCGCTGTCGCAGACGGTGGCGATCGGTGACGGCGCCAACGACCTGGACATGCTCAACGCGGCCGGGCTCGGCGTCGCCTTCAACGCGAAGCCGGTGGTGCGGGAGGCCGCTCACACGGCGGTGAACGTGCCGTTCCTGGACACGGTCCTGTATCTGCTCGGCGTCACCCGCGAAGAGGTCGAGGCCGCGGACATGCACGACGACGAGGACTGACGACCCGCACCGGACGCGCCCTGCGGGAGGCCCGGACGTCCTGCGTGCGCAGGGGCCCGGCACCATGACGGTGCCGGGCCCCTTCGTGCGGGTCGGTCACTCGGACGGGGCCCAGTAGTCGAGCAGCGTGGCCACCCCGGGCTCCAGCGTCTTCCAGGAGCCGCTGAAGGACAGGACGGCGAAGGCGGCGGCCGGGAAGCCGCGGCGGCTCATCCGCTCGCGCGCGTCACCGTCGGCGGAGCCGGACAGCACGTCGGCGAGGCCCTGCACACCGGGGTTGTGGCCGATCAGCAGGACGTCGTGCGCGTCGTCCGGGGTTTCGTTGAGCAGGGCGATCAGCTCGCCGGGCGAGGCCTCGTAGACCCGCTCTTCGTAGACGGTCTTCGGCCGGTGCTGGAACTCGTGGACGGCGAGCTTCCAGGTCTCCCGGGTCCGGGTCGCGGTGGAGCACAGGGCCAGTTCGAAGGGGATGGCGGTGTCGGCCAGCCTGCGGCCGGCCTCCGCCGCGTCCATGCGGCCCCGCTCGGCGAGCGGCCGCTCATGGTCGGTCACCTGTGGCCAGTCGGCTTTCGCATGCCGGAAGAGGACGATCCTGCGGGATTCTGGGACGCTCATGAGATCCAGCTTCGCACGAAACAGGCCATGGGGCGCAGGTAGTTGACCGGCGCCTCCGGGGGCGCTCAGTGCGTGATCAGCTGCTGTATGCGCTCGAAGAGCTGGGTGACCGCGGGCTCGGCGGTGGCGGCCTGCGCGTCCGCCGGGTTGAGTATCAGGGTCAGCAGGGTGATGAACGCGAGCGTCGGCAGGGCGATGGCCCACCAGGGCAGCCGGATCTCGGCACGGCCCGGGGACGCCGGCTGGGGCGGGGTGTGCGTACGGGCCGACATGATGCCTCCGCGGATCTTCGAGTGGTCGGTGTCCGCTCGTCGCGGCCACACTTCGAAGTTACGGACCGATCGGCCCTCAACCCATCCGGTGATCCACCCAGTTGACCCTGACACACACCCCCTAGGGGATGGTGGTGCCAGCCCCACCATCGGCCGCCGAGGTGTGCCTTTCGGCGTCCCTCGGGGACCGGGTTCAGGGTGAGGCGATCGTCGCGATGATGCCGATGATCACGAAGATGGCGAAGAACGCGCCGAAGACGAGCAGCAGCTTCTTCTGGCCGTTCTGGGGGTTCGGGTCGAGCACTGGCATACGGGAAGTCTCCCATCCGCCGCCCGTGCCCGCCCCGCCGGGGTGTGCTCAGCGGGCCGCTTCCTCCTCCACGACGCGGTCGCGTCCCGCGAGGACGCCTACCGCCATCTGCGGGATCATCAGGCCGGCCATGAGGGCGATCGGCAGCCCCCAGCCGCCGCTGTGCTGGTAGAGCACTCCGACCAGGAGCGGGCCGGGGATGGAGATCAGATAGCCGGTGCTCTGCGCGAAGCCCGAGAGCTGGGCCACGCCCGCGCTGGACCGGGCGCGCATGCCGACCATGGTGAGGGCCAGCGGGAACGAGCAGTTGGAGACGCCCAGCAGCACGGCCCAGACCCAGGCGCCGGAGACCGGGGCAAGGTACAGGCCGGCGTAGCCGACGAGGCCGCAGGCGCCCAGCGCGAGCACGATCGGCCCCTGGTGGGGCAGCCTGGTGGCGAGGCGCGGGATGACGAAGGCCAGCGGCACGCCCATCACCATGGTGACGGCGAGCAGCAGGCCCGCCTTGCCCGCGTGCACTCCGGAGTCCCGGAAGATCTGCGCCATCCAGCCCATCGTGATGTAGGCGCCGGTGGCCTGGAGCCCGAAGTAGACGGCGAGGGCCCAGGCGGTGCGGCTGCGGGTGACGCGCACCGGGGGCGCCTGCACGCGCGCGTGGCTCTCGCGCCCGGCGGCCGTGCCGGGCGCCGCCGAACGGTCCCGCACGAAGGGGACCCACGGCACCACGGCGGCCACCGCGAGGCCCGCCCACACCGCGAGGCCGCTGTGCCAGTTCCCGCCCAGCAGGTCGGTCATCGGCACCGTCACGGCCGCGGCGGACGCGGTGCCCAGGGCGAGGGCCATGGAGTACAGGCCGGTCATGGAGCCGACCCGGTCGGGGAACCAGCGCTTGACGATGACCGGCATCAGGACGTTGCTGACCGCGATGCCCATGAGGGCGAGCGCGGTGGCGGCCAGGAAGCCTGCCGTACCGCCCGCGTACGGTCGTACGAGGAGGCCCGTGGCGATGGCGACCATGCCGGCGCACACCACGGCGCCGGGGCCGAAGCGGCGGGCCAGGCGCGGGGCGGCTACGCCGAAGACGGCGAAGCACAGCGGCGGCACGGAGGTGAGCAGTCCGGCCACGCTGCCGCTCATGCCGAGGGAGTCGCGGACCTCTTCGAGGAGGGCGCCGAGGCTGGTGATGGCGGGGCGGAGGTTGAGCGCGGTCAGCACGATGCCGGCCACGAGCAGCCGCATCGTCCACGCGCGCGTGGCGGGCTCCGAGAGGGTCGGGGTCTCAGGGGTGCGTATGCGCATGGACGTCACCGTCCGGGTGGATTCCTCGCTTGCCATGCCGCCCATCATAGAATCATGGGATGATTGGTTGTCCACCCCCGGGACCCACAGTCCCGGTCCTGACGTGCGAAGGTGTGCCATGCCCCTGAGCCACCCCCGCCGCTCGGCGCTGTCCGAGCAGGTCATCGCGGCCTTGCGGAACCAGATCGCCACGGGCGAATGGCCCGTCGGCTCCCGCATCCCGACCGAGCCCGAGCTGGTCGAGCAGCTCGGCGTGGCCCGCAACACCGTCCGCGAGGCGGTCCGCGCGCTCGCGCACAACGGCCTGCTGGACATCCGCCAGGGCTCCGGCACCTACGTCGTCGCGACCAGCGAGCTGGCCGGCGTCATGCACCGCCGCTTCACCGACGCCGACCCCCGGCACATCGCCGAGCTGCGCTCCACGCTGGAGTCGGGTGCCGCCAAGCTGGCCGCCGTGCGGCGCACGGAGAAGGACCTCAAGCAACTGGACACGCTGCTGGCGCGGCGCGAGGAGGCCTGGGAGTCGGGCGGCACGGAGGCGTTCGTGGCGGCGGACGCGACCTTCCACCTGGCCGTGGTCGCGGCCTCCCACAACGACGTGATGACCGCGATGTACGCGGATCTGGGCGAGGTCCTGGTGGACTGGCTGCGCGACGACGTGGGCACCGAGCTGACGCCGGAGACGTATCTGGACCACGCGCGGCTGGTCGACGCGATCCGCGCGGGAGACGCGTCCGCCGCCGCGGACGAGGCGGCGGGCTATCCGTTCCACTGCCGTCCGGGCCGTGTCAGCCCTGCCGCCGGTGACTGACCCACACCGAGTCGATCTCCTTCCAGCAGCGCGCCGACAGCCGCACGGTCTGGGCGGGCTCGGCGGCCACCGGGGAGCCGTCGCTGTCCAGGTCCCACCAGCGGGCGCACTCCACATGCAGGCTCACGCTGTCGGTCTCCGGATACGGGTTGTGGCAGAACGCGGTCGCCCGGGAGCCGGTGACACTGATCCGGCACGCGGCACCGAACGGCTCCTCGGGCTCTGTCTCGGCGCCCGCTGCCGCGGAGTGCACACGCGCGTGGGCGATCGCCGCGCAGGACACCGGCAGGACGAGCGCGACGGCGACGGTCGTTGAGGCCAAGCGGCGGGACAAGCGCACAACGGGACCTCCTCGGCCGTACGGGAGAGGGGTTCGCGTGAGGAACGCGTACTCCAGGGTGCGCGGCCCGCGGGCCCTGCCGCCTCGCCTGATGGGCCGAACGGGTGACGCCCCGCTCCCCGCGCGGCGGCGGGAAACGGGGCGTCGAGGGTGTACGGGAGGTCAGGCGCCGATGGCGTGCAGACCGCCGTCCACGTGGACGATCTCGCCCGTGGTCTTCGGGAACCAGTCGCTCAGCAGGGCGACGACGCCCTTGCCGGCCGGCTCCGGGTCCTTCAGGTCCCACTCCAGCGGGGCGCGGGTGTCCCACACGGAGGCGAGCTCCGCGAAGCCCGGGATGGACTTGGCGGCCATCGAGCCGATGGGGCCGGCCGAGACGAGGTTGCAGCGGATGTTCTGCTTGCCCAGGTCACGCGCCATGTAGCGGCTGGTGGCCTCCAGGGCGGCCTTGGCCGGGCCCATCCAGTCGTACTGCGGCCAGGCGTACTGCGCGTCGAAGGTGAGGCCGACGACCGAGCCGCCGTTCTGCATCAGCGGCAGGCAGGCCATGGTCAGCGACTTCAGGGAGTACGCCGAGACGTGCATGGCGGTGGCCACGGACTCGAACGGCGTGTTCAGGAAGTTGCCGCCGAGGGCGTCCTGCGGGGCGAAGCCGATGGAGTGCACGACGCCGTCGAGGCCGCCGAGCTCCTCGCCGACGACGTCGGCCAGCCGGCCGAGGTGCTCGTCGTTGGTGACGTCGAGCTCGATGACCTTGGTGGGCCTGGGGAGCTTCTTGGCGATGCGCTCGGTCAGCGTGGGCCGCGGGAAGGCGGTCAGGATGATCTCGGCGCCCTGCTCCTGGGCCAGCTTGGCGGTGTGGAAGGCGATGGAGGACTCCATCAGCACACCGGTGATCAGGACGCGCTTGCCCTCGAGAATTCCACTCATGTTGATCAGTGACCCATTCCCAGTCCGCCGTCAACGGGGATGACGGCTCCAGTGATGTACGAGGCGTCGTCCGAGGCGAGGAACCGCACCGTCGCGGCGATCTCCTCCGGCTGCGCGTAACGACCGAGCGGCACCTGCTTCACGATGCCCTCACGCTGCTCGTCGGTGAGCACCTTGGTCATGTCGGTGTCGACGAAGCCGGGCGCGACGACGTTGAAGGTGATGTTGCGCGAGCCCAGCTCACGGGCGAGGGAGCGCGCGAAGCCGACCAGGCCGGCCTTGGAGGCGGCGTAGTTGGCCTGGCCGGGACCGCCGAACAGCCCGACGACCGACGAGATCAGCACCACGCGGCCCTTCTTGGCGCGCAGCATGGCGCGGTTGGCCCGCTTGACCACGCGGAAGGTGCCGGTGAGGTTGGTGTCGATGACCGAGGTGAAGTCCTCCTCGGACATGCGCATCAGGAGCTGGTCCTTGGTGACGCCGGCGTTGGCGATCAGCACCTCGACGGGGCCGTGCTCGGCCTCGATCTCCTTGTAGGCCTGCTCCACCTGCTCGGTGTCGGTGATGTCGCACTTGACGGCCAGGAAGCCGGCCGGCGGCTCACCCGAGCGGTATGTGATCGCGACCTTGTCGCCGGCGTCGGCGAATGCGCGGGCGATGGCGAGGCCGATGCCCCGGTTGCCTCCGGTGACGAGAACCGAGCGGCTCAACGGATCACCCTTTCGATAGGGGTCTGACACACCCGCCCGAACAGCTGGGTGACAGGCGGCTTCTCCGAAAACCTATCGGGCCGCTCCCCGCCGGGGACATTCGGGCACCGACAGTGGCGTACGGGAGTCACTGTCGGGTCTCTACAGAAACATGCCGACTCCAGCCGGAAACGTGTGGTCCACCGGCCCGCCCGCGCGACATGATCGTGCCGACAGGCCACGACAGCAGGGAGACCTCCGTGCCTCATACGATCGATGAAGCCTTCACGGCGCTTCCGCTACGCGCCCTGGCCGACGCGGCGCTGGCACGCGCGCGTGCGCTCGGCGCGGAGCACGCGGACTTCCGGTTCGAGCGGGTGCGCAGCGCGTCCTGGCGGCTGCGGGACGCCCGCCTCGCCGGGTCCTCGGACACCACCGACCTCGGCTACGCGGTGCGGGTGGTGCACGGCGGGACCTGGGGCTTCGCGTCCGGGGTCGATCTGACGCCGGACGCCGCCGCCAAGGTCGCCTCGCAGGCGGTCGCCATGGCGAAGCTGTCCGCCCAGGTGATCAAGTCGGCGGGGTCGGACGTGGCGGTACCTCCCGCGCCTTTCGGGCAGCGGGGGAGGGTGGAGCTCGCCGACGAGCCGGTGCACGCCGAGAAGACGTGGATCTCGTCGTACGAGATCGACCCGTTCACCGTGCCCGACGAGGAGAAGTCGGGGCTGCTGGCGGACTGGAGCGCGCGGCTGCTCGCGGCGGACGGCGTCAACCACGTGGACGCCTCGCTGCTGACGGTCCACGAGAACAAGTTCTACGCCGACACCGCCGGGACCGTGACCACTCAGCAGCGCGTCCGGCTGCACCCGCAGCTGACCGCGGTGTCGGTCGACGAGTCGAGCGGCGAGTTCGACTCCATGCGCACGATCGCGCCGCCGGTCGGCCGGGGCTGGGAGTACCTGACGGGGACCGGCTGGGACTGGGAGAGCGAGCTGGAGCAGATCCCCGGGCTGCTCGCCGAGAAGATGCGGGCGCCGAGTGTGGAGGCGGGGCCGTACGACCTCGTCGTGGACCCCTCCAACCTGTGGCTGACGATCCACGAGTCGATCGGGCACGCCACCGAGCTGGACCGCGCCCTCGGCTACGAGGCCGCCTACGCCGGCACCTCCTTCGCCACCTTCGACCAGCTCGGCAAGCTCCGCTACGGCTCGGACCTGATGAACGTCACCGGTGACCGCACCGCCGAGCACGGCCTCGCGACGATCGGGTACGACGACGAGGGCGTCGCCGGGCAGTCCTGGGACCTGGTGAAGGACGGCACCCTGGTCGGCTACCAGCTGGACCGGCGCATCGCGAAGCTGACCGGGTTCGAGCGCTCCAACGGGTGCGCGTTCGCCGACTCCCCCGGCCATGTGCCGGTGCAGCGCATGGCCAACGTCTCCCTCCGGCCGGATCCGGCCGGGATGTCGACCGAGGATCTGATCGGCAGCGTGGACCGCGGGATCTACGTCGTCGGCGACCGGTCCTGGTCGATCGACATGCAGCGCTACAACTTCCAGTTCACCGGGCAGCGGTTCTTCCGGATCGAGAACGGGCGGATCACCGGCCAGCTGCGGGACGTGGCCTACCAGGCGACGACCACCGACTTCTGGGGCTCGATGGCGGCGGTGGGCGGCCCGCAGACGTACGTCCTCGGCGGCGCCTTCAACTGCGGCAAGGCCCAGCCGGGCCAGGTCGCGGCGGTCTCGCACGGCTGCCCGTCGGCCCTCTTCAAGGGCGTGAACATCCTCAATACAACGCAGGAGGCGGGTCGATGAGCGCCGGCATCAGGATCTGCTGGGACTCCGGGGGCCCGCGGCGGCGGCCGCCGATGTCACAGCCCCCGGGAAAGCACAGTCTGAACACCACGCAGGAGGCCGGTCGATGAGCGCCAGTACCAACAAGCCGCACGAGATCGTCGAGCGGGCCCTTGAGCTGTCGCGGGCGGACGGGTGCGTCGTCATCGCCGACGAGCAGTCGACCGCCAATCTGCGCTGGGCGGGCAACGCGCTGACCACGAACGGCGTCACGCGCGGGCGGACGCTCACCGTCGTCGCGACCGTCGACGGCAAGGAGGGCACCGCCTCCGGTGTCGTGTCCCGCTCGGCCGTGACCCTGGACGAGCTGGAGCCGCTGGTGCGGGCCGCCGAGGCCGCCGCCCGCTCCGCCGGGCCCGCCGAGGACGCGCAGCCGCTGGTGGCGGACGTACCGGCGTCGCAGGACTTCGCCGACGCCCCGGCCGAGACGTCGTCGACGGTGTTCGCCGACTTCGCCCCGGCACTGGGCGAGGCGTTCGCACGCGCGCGTGCGGGCGGACGGGAGCTGTACGGCTTCGCGAACCACGAGATGGTGTCGACGTACGTGGGCACGTCCACGGGGCTGCGGCTGCGGCACGACCAGCCCAACGGCACGCTGGAGCTGAACGCCAAATCGCCGGACCGCACCCGCTCGGCCTGGGCGGGGCGCGCCACCCGGGACTTCAAGGACGTGGACCCGACGGCGCTGGACGCCGACCTGGCCGTACGCCTCGGCTGGGCCGAGCGGCGTCTGGAACTGCCGGCCGGCCGGTACGAGACGCTGCTGCCGCCGACCGCCGTGGCCGACCTGCTGATCTACCAGCTCTGGTCGGCGTCGGGCCGGGACGCGGCCGAGGGCCGGACCGTGTTCTCCAAGCCGGGCGGCGCGACCCGCCTCGGGGAGAGGCTGAGCGAGCTGCCGCTGACGCTGCGCAGCGATCCGAACGAGCCGGGCCTGGAGTCCGCGCCCTTCGTGATCGCGCACTCCTCCGGGGGCGACCAGTCGGTGTTCGACAACGGGCTGCCGCTCACGGCCACCGACTGGCTGCGCGAGGGCGAGCTGAGCCACCTCACGACCACCCGGCACAGCGCGGGCCTGACCGGTCTGCCCCTGGCACCGGCGATCGACAACCTGATCCTGGACGGCGGCCAGGACCGCTCGATCGAGGAGATGGTCGCGAGCACCGAGCGCGGGCTGCTGCTGACCTGCCTCTGGTACATCCGGGAGGTCGACCCGGCGACGCTCCTGCTCACGGGCCTGACCCGGGACGGTGTGTACCTGGTCGAGAACGGCGAGGTGACCGGCGAGGTCAACAACTTCAGGTTCAACGAGTCGCCGGTGGATCTGCTGGGGCGGGCGAGCGAGGCCGGCCGTACCGAGAAGACCCTGCCCAGGGAGTGGGGCGACTGGTTCACCAGGGCCGCGATGCCGGCTCTGCGCGTCCCCGATTTCAACATGAGCTCTGTCAGTCAGGGCGTATAACCTCGTAGTCGGCTGTCACCCGACTGCCCGAGATCATCAAGGAGACACGAGAACCGTGACGGACATCGTCGACGAGCTGAAGTGGCGTGGCGTGATCGCCCTGTCCACTGACGAGGACGCATTGCGCAAGGCGCTCGCGGACGGTCCCGTCACGTTCTATTGCGGTTTCGACCCGACCGCGGCCAGTCTGCACGTCGGCCACCTGGTGCAGGTCCTCACCATGCGCCGCCTGCAGCTGGCGGGTCTGCGCCCACTGGCGCTGGTCGGCGGCGCGACAGGCCAGATCGGCGACCCGCGCCCCACGGCCGAGCGCACGCTGAACGACCCGGAGACGGTCGCGAACTGGGTGAACCGGCTGCGCGGGCAGATCGAGCCCTTCCTCTCCTTCGAGGGCGACAACGCCGCGGTGATGGTGAACAACCTCGACTGGACGGCCGGTCTGTCGGCCATCGAGTTCCTGCGGGACATCGGTAAGCACTTCCGCGTCAACAAGATGCTCACCAAGGACTCCGTCGCCCGGCGGCTCCAGTCCGAAGAGGGCATCAGCTACACCGAGTTCAGCTACCAGCTGCTCCAGGGCATGGACTTCCTGGAGCTGTACCGGCGCTACGGCTGCACGCTCCAGCAGGGCGGCAGCGACCAGTGGGGCAACCTCACGGCGGGCCTGGACCTGATCCACCGGCTGGAGCCGCACGCGGGTGTGCACGCGCTGGCGACGCCGCTGATGACCAAGGCGGACGGCACCAAGTTCGGCAAGACCGAGGGCGGCGCCATCTGGCTCGACCCGGAGATGACGACGCCGTACGCGTTCTACCAGTTCTGGCTGAACGCGGACGACCGGGACATCTCGACCTACCTGCGCATCCTCTCCTTCAAGTCCCGCGAGGAGCTGGAGGAGCTGGAGAAGCAGACCGAGGAGCGTCCGCAGGCGCGGGCCGCGCAGCGTGCGCTGGCCGAGGAGCTGACGACGCTGGTGCACGGCGCCGACCAGACGGCCGCCGTGATCGCCGCGTCCCGTGCGCTCTTCGGGCAGGGCGAGCTGACGGATCTCGACGACGCGACGCTGGCGGCGGCGCTGTCCGAGGTGCCGCACGTCCAGGTCGGCGAGCTCGGCCCGGTGGTCGATCTGTTCGCCGAGGTCGGGCTGGTGGCCAGCAAGTCGGCCGCTCGGCGCACCGTGAAGGAGGGCGGGGCCTACGTGAACAACGTCAAGGTCGCCGGCGAGGACGCGGTGCCCGCGAAGGAGGACCTGCTGCACGGGCGGTGGCTGGTGCTGCGGCGCGGGAAGAGGAACCTGGCGGCGGTGGAGTTCACCGGCGCGTAGCGCTCCGCGGGGCGCGCCGATTCGGGGTGCGTCGTAGGGGTGCGGTGGTCTGCGGGCTGCGGCTTCGTCGTGGCTGGTCGCGCAGTTCCCCGCGCCCCTTTGGGCGTTGCCCCTGATCAGTTACGTCTGTTGCGTCTTCTTCCTGCCGATCGTTGCCGCGTAGAGCATGTCGCCCAGGTAGACGATGATCACCGCGGCGACGATCTGGAAGATGTGCCGGCTCCAGTCGATGCCGCGGGTGGACTCGACGCCGAACGCGCGGGCGACGGAGTTGCCGACGATGGCGCCGAGGATGCCGAAGATCGTGGTCAGCCAGAGCGGGCTGTGCTGCTTGCCGGGGATGATCAACTTGGCCAGCAGGCCCAGTACGAATCCCACGATGATCGCCCACAACCAGCCCATGGCTGCCTCCTCGTACGGCTCGGGGTGAGCAGTAGGCCCAGTCTTGGTCCGGCCCTGGTACGCCGCATGCGGGGTGCCGCCGTACGCGTTACGGCTCACTGCGTTCCCCCAGGTGGCAGGGGCCCCGGTCTCGTAGGCGGCGCAGGCGAGGCGTAACGTGGAGGGTGTCCCGGGACGGGCCCCCGACCGGGGACAGAGGGGCACGGGCAGGGGAACAGTCCGATGCGGGCGGATGGTGGAATGTGATGCGGAAGCTGCACGCGAGCGGCAACACCGAGGTGTTCCGGATCACCGGGGCCCGCACGGGTCTCCAGGAGGATGTGCGCGGCCGGCAGCGTCGGTACATCATCTCCATGTCGATCCGCACGCTTTCGGTGATCCTCGCGGCCTCGCTGTGGAACGTGGAACGGCATGTCGCGATCGTGGCGTTGGTGCTCGGCGCGGTCCTGCCGTACATCGCGGTGGTGGTCGCCAACGCGGGGCGGGAAAATGCGCCGTCTCTGCCGTCGACGTTCGTGAGCTCGCCGATGCGGACGATGATCGCGCCGCCGCGGACGAACGACGGTTTCGCGGAATCGGCCCCGGAAGATGTGGTGGACGACTCGGCACCCGGCGCACAAAGCAAACCGCACGACGGGTCGTGATGCTGCGGACCGGCGGGTTCCGAAAGACGACTCCGCGCCAAGCTCAGGAAAAGCTCAGATCAATCGTGTTGTTCCGGTGCCGGGCGACGGGTTACCCGTGACATACTTCGTAGGCGCTCCGCATCCCCCGTCGGAGCGACGGACCGACGCCGGGCAGCTCCCCCCGTGGCTGCTCGGCGTCGCCTTTTTGTGCGCGACTTGTGAGATGAATCCGTGAGTGAGACACCCATTTGTTCTGCCAAGGGATGTCGCGTCGATGCCGTGTGGGTACTGGCGTGGAACAACCCGAAGATTCATACGCCGGAGCGGCGCAAGACCTGGCTCGCGTGCGAGGAACATCGCGAGCATCTGTCGCAGTTTCTCGGGGTGCGGGGGTTCTTGAAGGACGTCGTCCTGTTGAAGGAATGGGAAGAGGCCCCTTCAGCCACCGATGGCTGACATCGGCCTGTCCGGCTGGACGAACGACGGGTCGTCCAGACCCGCGCCCGCTTTCTTGCCCCACATCGCCAGGCGCCAGATACGGGCGATCTCCTCGTCGGGTGCGCCGGAGCGCAGGGCCGCTCGAAGGTCCGTCTCCTCCTTGGCGAACAGGCACGTGCGTATCTGACCGTCGGCGGTGAGGCGGGTGCGGTCGCAGGCCGAGCAGAACGGGCGGGTGACCGAGGCGATGACACCGACGACATGCGGGCCGCCGTCGACCACCCAGCGCTCCGCCGGGGCCGAGCCACGCTTCTCCGCGCCCTCGGCGGTCAGCTCGAAGCGGGTGCGCAGGGACGCAAGGATGTCACCGGCGGTGATCATGCCGTCGCGCTTCCAGCCGTGCTGGGCGTCCAGGGGCATCTGCTCGATGAAGCGCAGTTCGTAGTCGTGCTCCACGGCCCAGGCCAGCAGGTCGGGGGCCTCGTCCTCGTTCAGACCCGGCATCAGGACCGAATTGACCTTGACCGGGGTCAGGCCGGCGGCGCGCGCGGCGTCGAGGCCCTCGATGACGTCCTTGTGGCGGTCGCGGCGGGTGAGGGTCTTGAAGACATCGGGGCGCAGGGTGTCCAGGGAGACGTTGACCCGGTCCAGGCCGGCGGCCTTCAGGGCGGCCGCGGTGCGCCTCAGGCCGATGCCGTTCGTCGTCAGGGACATCTGGGGGCGCGGGGCCAGCGCGGCGACCCGCTCCACTATGCCGACCAGGCCGGGGCGCAGCAGGGGCTCGCCGCCGGTGAAGCGGACCTCCTCGATACCGAGGGAGGTGACGGCGATGTCGATCAGGCGGACGATCTCGTCGTCGGTGAGCAGGTCGGGCTTGGCCAGCCACTGCAGGCCCTCTTCGGGCATACAGTACGTGCACCGCAGGTTGCAGCGGTCGGTCAGCGAGACCCTCAGGTCGGTGGCCACTCGGCCGTAGGTGTCGATGAGCACGTTGGCCCCCTCCCTCGACGCGACCAGTTTCAACTTCCGTCACCTGTGAGCCTACGTGACCGCACTGACAGTGACACAGGCCCGATCCCACGACGTGCGACGCGGCCGCGTCGTAGATCCCTACGACACGGCCGCTCAGGGGGCCTGCTCAGTGGGCGCCGGTGCCGGTCAGGGACCGGACCTCCAGCTCCGCGTACTTGCCGGCGTCGGGCTCCTCCTTGGACAGGACCGTGCCGAGCCAGCCCATGAGGAAGCCGAACGGGATGGAGATGATGCCCGGGTTCTTCAGCGGGAACCAGGCGAAGTCGACGTCCGGGAACATCGCCTTCGGGTCGCCGGAGACGACCGGTGAGAACAGCACCAGACCGACGGCGACGATCAGACCGCCGTAGATCGACCACAGCGCGCCCTGGGTGGTGAACCGCTTCCAGAACAGGCTGTAGAGGATCGTCGGCAGGTTGGCGGAGGCCGCGACCGCGAAGGCCAGGGCGACCAGGCCGGCGACGTTCAGGTCGCGGGCGAGGGCGCCGAGGAGGATGGAGACGGCGCCGATGCCGATGGTGGCGAGGCGGGCCGCCCTGACCTCCTCCTTCTCGGTGGCCTGGCCCTTCCTGATGACGTTGGCGTAGATGTCGTGGGCGAACGACGAGGACGAGGCCAGTGTCAGACCGGCGACGACCGCGAGGATCGTCGCGAAGGCCACCGCCGAGATGGTGGCGAGCAGGATCGCGCCCCAGGCCGAATCGACGCCGCCGAGGTGCAGGGCGAGCAGTGGCGCCGCGGTGTTGCCGGACGGGTTGGAGGCGATGATCTCGTCCTGGGAGATCAGCGCGGCGGCGCCGAAGCCGAGGGCGATGGTCATCAGGTAGAAGCCGCCGATGATGCCGATCGCCCAGTTCACGGACTTACGGGCGGCCTTGGCGTTGGGCACCGTGTAGAAGCGGATCAGGATGTGCGGCAGACCGGCGGTGCCCAGGACCAGGGCGATGCCGAGGGAGATGAAGTCCAGCTTGGAGGTGCCGGTGGCGCCGTACTGGAGGCCGGGCTCCAGGAAGGCGGCGCCCTTGCCGCTGTTCTCGGCGGCCTTGCCCAGCAGATCCGAGATGTTGAAGTTGAACTTCAGCAGCACCAGGAACGTAATGAGGATCGTGCCACTGATGAGCAGCACGGCCTTGACCATCTGGACCCAGGTCGTGCCCTTCATGCCGCCGATGGAGACGTAGACGATCATCAGGACGCCGACGAGGCCGACGATCAGGACCTTGCCGGCGTCGGAGGTGATGCCGAGCAGCAGCGAGACCAGGACGCCGGCACCGGCCATCTGGGCCAGGAGGTAGAAGATCGACACGACGATCGTGGAGGTGCCGGCCGCCGTGCGCACGGGTCGCTGGCGCATGCGGTACGCCAGCACGTCACCCATCGTGTAGCGGCCGGAGTTCCTGAGCGGCTCGGCCACCAGGAGCAGGGCGACCAGCCAGGCGACCAGGAAGCCGATGGAGTACAGGAAGCCGTCGTAGCCGAAGAGGGCGATGGCGCCCGCGATGCCGAGGAACGACGCGGCGGACATGTAGTCGCCGGAGACGGCGAGGCCGTTCTGGAAGGCGCTGAAGGACCGGCCGCCCGCGTAGAAGTCGGCGGCGTCCTTGGTCTGGCGGCCGGCCCAGACGGTGATGAACAGGGTCGCCACCACGAAGCAGGCGAACAGGGTGATGATCAGCGACCGGTGCTCGCCGGCCTCGTTCGCGGCAAGGGTCATCGCGGGGCTCATGCGCCGCCCTCCATACGTGTCTTGATGGCCTCGGCCTTGGGGTCGAGCTTGGCGCCGGCGTGGCGCGAGTACCACCAGGCGATGAGGAACGTGGTGACGAACTGGGCGATACCGAAGACGAACGCGATGTTGATGTTGCCGAACAGCTTGGTGCCCATGAAGTCGCCCGCGTAGTTGGAGAGCAGGACGTACAGCAGGTACCAGGCGATGAAGGCGACGGTCAGCGGGAAGGCGAAGGAGCGGTAGGAGCGGCGCAGTTCACCGAACTCCGCACTCTGCTGCACCTCGGTGAACTCCTCGGTGGAGGGGAGTTGATGTTGCTCTTTCGAGGGGGGCGGTGCGTCGGTAGCCACGGAGTCTCCTCGCGTTGCGGGCGCTGTTGCGACGGTGGACGGGGAAGGTTGGGGGGTTGGGGACGGCTCGGGGGTCGGGGACGGCTCGGGTGCGGGCATGGCGGCTCTGTTCTTAGCAGTGAGATGGATCACATGAGCCGGCTGGCGATGGTAGGGCCCCGGCGGGTGATCCAACAGGGGGGCTCGATCGTGCTCGCGCCTCCTGCACAAGGTCACGGCGCCACGCGAGGACCGGTTCAACTCCCCGGGTCTCTTTCCGAAGTCGTCTCGGCCGGATTGCTGGCCAGGAGGTTCAGGGATAACTTCGCCCCAGCACCACTCGTCATGTACCTGCCCGAGCGCCACACGCGGCTCGGGCGGTTCCGGTTCCGGATGATGTGGAGATCCCATGGCTCATCTGCGGTCCAGACGGCGACTCGCCCTCGCCGTCCCGCTCGTTCTCTCGCTGACCGCCTCGCTCGGCTTCCTGCCGACGGCGGCCTCGGCGGCACCGCCCACCGAGTCCGTCGCACAGGCCGCGGACGACGGGCCCGCACTGGCCTATGTCGTGAACACCAGGCCGGACCGCCGCACGGTGGATTCGGTGCGCAAGGCGATCAAGGCGGCCGGGGGGACCGTCGTGATCGCGTACGACCGGATAGGCGTGATCGTCGTCCATTCGGCGCAGGCCGGCTTCGCCGAGACGATGCGCAAGGTCCGCGGGGTGCAGTCGGCGGGCGTGACGCGTACGACGCCGCTGACCGCCGCCGGGACGACGGACGAGGGTCCCGTCCAGGTCCTGACGGAGCAGCAGGCCACGCGGACCACCAGGGCGTCGGGCGCCGCCGGTGACAGCGAGCCGCTCGAGGCCGACCAGTGGAACCTGCGTGCCATCGGCGCCGACCGGGCCGCGAAGATCAACCCGGGCAGCCCGAAGGTGACCGTCGCCGTGATCGACAACGGCGTCGACGACACCCACCCCGACCTCGCCCCGAACTTCTCCGCGGCCCAGTCCGCGAACTGTGTCGGCGGCAAGGCGGACACCGGCGCCGGCGCCTGGCGGCCGTACACCACCGCCGACTCCCACGGCACGCACGTGGCCGGCGAGATCGCCGCGCCCCGCAACGGCATCGGCATCGCCGGTGTCGCCCCGGGCGTGAAGGTCTCCGCCATCAAGGTGAGCGACCCCGTCAACGGCCTCTACTACCCCGAAAGTGTCGTGTGCGCCTTCGTGTTCGCCGCCGACCACGGGGTGGAGATCACGAACAACAGCTACTACGTCGACCCGTGGCTCTACAACTGCGTGGGCGACCCGGACCAGCGGGCGATCGTGGACGCCGTCAACCGGGCCCAGCTGTACGCCCAGCGCAAGGGCACCCTCAACCTCGCCTCGGCCGGCAACTCCAACCACGACCTCGACTCCGACGCGCTCGTGGACGACAGCAGCCCCGACGACTCGACACCGGTCGAGCGCACCATCGACCCGCACCAGTGCTTCGACGTGCCGACCCAGCTGCCGGGCATCGTCACGGTCAGCGCGACGGGCGTGAAGAACCTCAAGTCGTACTACTCCTCGTACGGGTACGGCGTGGTCGACATCGCGGCCCCCGGCGGCGACCGGCTCTACCAGATCCCCGACACGCCGTCGAAGAACGGCCGCATCCTGGCCACCCTCCCGAACAACCAGTACGGCTACCTCCAGGGCACGTCGATGGCCTCCCCGCACGCCGCGGGCGTCGCCGCGCTGCTGAAGTCCCGCTACCCGAAGGCGACTCCGCACCAGCTGCAGGCGCTGCTGAAGGCCCAGGCGGACAACCCGGGCTGCCCGGAGTCGTACGACCAGAACGGCGACGGCACGCCGGACGCGGTCTGCGTGGGCGGCAAGCGGGTCAACGGGTTCTACGGATTCGGGATCGTGAACGCCCTGGACGCCGTCGACTGAGACCCGTACTGCATAGTGCGGTCATGACTGCACTCGGTACTGCCTGGTCCGCGGTGGGCGGCGATGCCGCCCTGCTGCCGCGGGTGTCGACCGTGGTGCGGGAGGGCGCGCTCGATGCGCGCCTTCCCGTACGGGAGTTGGCGCGCGCCTGTGTGGGCGCGTGCGCGCTGGCCGCCGCCGAGCTGGGGGCGCGGCGGGCCGGGCGGGCCGAGGTGCCGCGGGTGCGGCTGGACGACGGGGCGATCGCCACGGCGTTCGTGAGCGAACGGCACCTGCTCGTCGGCGGGCGCGCGCCGGTCTGGTTCGCGCCGCTGTCCAAGTTCTGGCGGACGGCGGACGGCTGGGTGCGCACGCACGCGAACTATCCCCATCACCGGGCCGGGCTGCTGGCCGGGCTGGGTGTGGCACAGGAGGATCCGGACGCGATCGGGGCGGCGCTCGCCGAGCGGTCCTCGCACGAGGTGGAGCAGGCCGTGTACGCGGCCGGCGGGCTGGCCGTGGCGCTGCGTACGCCACGCGAGTGGGCGGCGCACGAGCAGGCGCCGGCGGTGGCGCGGCGGCCGCTCGTCGAGCACGAGCGGCTGAACACGGCACGCGCGCGTGCGCTCCCGCCCCTCGACGGCACTCCCCTGCTGCCCGCGGCCGGGGTCCGCGTCCTGGACCTGACGCGGGTCATCGCCGGACCGGTCGCCACCCGCACGCTCGCGCTGCTCGGCGCGGACGTGCTGCGCCTGGACCCGCCGCGGCTGCCCGAACTGCTCGACCAGCACACCGACACGGGCTTCGGGAAGCGCTCGGCGACGCTGGACCTGGCCGCCGACCGGCGCACCTTCGAGGAGCTCCTCGCGGCGGCCGACGTCGTCGTCACCGGCTACCGGCCGGGCGCCCTGGACCGGTTCGGGCTGTCCGCGCGGGCACTGGCCGAGCGCCGGCCCGGGCTGGTCGTGGCACAGCTGTCGGCCTGGGGCGCGTACGGGCCGTGGAGCGGGCGGCGCGGCTTCGACAGCCTGGTGCAGGTCGCCACCGGGATCGCGGCGACCGAGGGATCCGCCGAGCAGCCCGGAGCGCTGCCCGCGCAGGCCCTCGACCACGGCACCGGGTATCTGCTGGCGGCGGCCGTTCTGCGGGCGCTGACCGAGCGGGCGGAGCAGGGGGACGGGCGCTGCGTACGGCTGGCGCTGGCGCGTACGGCTCGTTGGCTGACGGACGGGATCGAGCCGGGCCCGCGGGGGGACGTGGCGTACGAGGCGCCGGACGCGTGGCTCGGCGAGCGGGACAGCGCGCTCGGGCGGCTGCGGTACGCCCGGTCGCCGGTGTCCTTCGAGGACGGTCCCCGCGACTGGGCGCGACCGCCCGGGGTGTGGGGCGCGGATCCGGCACGGTGGGACTGAACGCAGGGGGCGCCGGAGCCGTACTCCAGGACGGAATGCTCTGCCCCTACTTGTTTTCCGGCGCTTGCCCAGCTCTGCGTCGCTTTGTGAAGATCTTGAGGTGATGTCGACAAGTTCCTCCCCCGGCGTGTCCGACGGGAGCGCGCCCGGGCCGCGTCCCGGCCTGGCGCGGGCCGTCGCCGTGGTCGCCCTGGTGGCGCTCGCGGCGCTGATACCGCTGCTCGGGCCGTCGGCCGCGCTGCACGGCACCGGGGAGGCCGCCGCGCCCGGCACCGGTGGCATCGGGCTGCTGCGTGCGGTGCTGTTCGCGGCGCTGTGCGTCCCGTCGGGGGAACTGTTCGTGGACCGGCTGGCCCGGTCCGTGCCCGGCGCTCCCGCGGTCCGGCCGCGCAGCTGGGCGCCGTACGCCGCGGGCGTCGGCTTCGTCGCCGCGCTGGGGCTCGCCTCGGTCGTCTCCACCGGCAACCTCGTGCCGCACAGCCCGGCCGACCTCGACGTCGGCGGCCTGTACGCCTCGCGCGACGGCAAGCTCGCGCTGCTGGAGGTCAACGCCTTCGCCGCGGCCGGCCTGTGCGCCCTCTCGCGCCGGCCGGCCTCGCAGGTCTGGCCGCTGGCCGCGGTCGTGATCGCCGAGGCGCTGCGCGCGCACCCCACGACCGAGTACGGCCCGCTGCTCGGCTCGGGTCTGACGCTGGTGCATCTGACCTGCGCGTCGCTCTGGGTGGGCGGGCTGCTGTACGCCCTGCGGACCCTGCGCGGGTGGGGCGTCCGGGAGGCGGGGGCGGCGCTGCTGGGCCTCTACGCGCGCGTGGCGGCCGTACTGCTGGCCGCCATCACCGCCACGGGGGTGTGGAGTTCGCTGCGCCGGATGCCGTCGGACACGGTCCTCGACCAGCTCACCGGGACGGCGTACGGGCGGGCCCTGCTGGCCAAGGTGCTGCTGGTGGCGGCCGTGGCCGGGCTCGCGCTGTGGGCCCGGATCCGGCTGAGCCGCGCGGCCGACCCGCTGACCGCCTGCTCCCCCGCACGGGCGGAGGTCGTCGCCCTGTCGGTGGTGGTCGCGCTGTCGGGGCTGCTGACGGCGCTGCCGGTGCCGATCCGCTGGTGAACCGTCACACCGTCAGCGGCCCCGCACCGGGGTCGGTCGGCGACGAGGACCTTCAGGGCGGTGTGCTCGTCCATCGCCTTGCTGCCGGCCGGGACCTCCTCCGGGCCGACGGTCAGGCCGAAGACCGGCGACGGGTCGATCGTGGCGTTCAGGACGTCGGGCAGCAGCTCGGGGATGCAGGTGCGGACCGGCGCGTCGGTGGGCTCGTGCACCACGGGGTCGGGCACGTCCTGCACGCGCATGTCGAAGGGGGCGTGCAGGGTGGTGGCGCGCATGGCGAGGGTCCTTCTCGTCTTTCGTCGTACGAGCGCTCAGGGGGTGGTGAGCGCGTCTCCCACCGCACGTCCCGCAGGGCACCCGGCGCGCTTCGAGGGTCCTGGGTGCCGCGCTGAGCTGCGGAAACGGCATCGGGAGAACGGCCCCGAGCGCTACACCCCCGCCACGTCCAGCAGCGACCCCGCCGCATAGGTGACCCCCATGGCGAGTGCGCCGCCCACCACGTTGCGCAGCATCGCCCGGCCCGGTGCGGCGGCGCCGAGGCGGGCGCTGCTCCAGCCGGTCAGGGCGAGCGAGGCCAGGACGGAGACGACGGTGACCGCCACCCGCCACTCGGCCGGCGGCAGCACCATGGCCAGCAGCGGCAGCAGCGCTCCGGCCGTGAACGCCAGGAAGCTCGCCCAGGCCGCGTGCCACGGGTTGGTCAGCAGGTCCGGGTCGATGCCGAGTTCCACGCGCGCGTGCGCCTTCAACGCGTCACGTTCCGTCAGCTGGGCCGCCGCCTCCTGGGCCACGTCCCTTGACAGGCCGCGGCGCTCCAGCAGTTCCGTCAGCTCCTCCAGCTCCGCCTCCGGCTGCTCCCGCAACTCCCGCTTCTCCTGGGCGAGCGCGGCCTTCTCCGAGTCGCGCTGGGTGGAGACCGAGACGTACTCCCCCGCCGCCATCGACATCGACCCGGCGAGCAGCCCGGCCAGCCCGGCCGTGAGGAGGGCCGAGCGGTCGTCCGTCGCGCCCGCCACGCCGACGACGAGGCCCGCGGTCGACACGATGCCGTCGTTCGCCCCGAGGACGGCCGCCCGCAGCCAGTTCAGCCGCTCCCCCAGCGGGCCGCCGTGCGCCTCGTCATGCGTTGGTTCGGTCATATGCGGAGGATCGCACCGCGCGGGGCATCGGGGACGTTCCGACGCTCCACCGCGGGCGGCGGCCCCGCCCGGCGTACGGCAACGGCGTGCGCCGGCCGCGCGGTTGACGTTCCCGCGTTCGCCGGGCTCGAACAGGCGGGCGAGGCAAGGCACCTGACGGCGAGGTGTGTCAGTGGCGGCCCGTATCCTCAGTGACCATGCTCGAAGACCGTACGACCGAAGCGTCCTCCCCCACAGCGTGGCCGGCCGCGTATCCCCAGGGGTACGCGGTCGTTGACGTGGAGACCACCGGCCTGGCCCGGGACGACCGGATAATCTCCGCGGCCGTCTACCGGCTGGACGCACAGGGCCAGGTCGAGGACCACTGGTACACGCTGATCAACCCGGAGCGTGACCCGGGCCCGGTCTGGATCCACGGTCTGACGAGCGACGTGCTGGAGTCGGCGCCCCTCTTCCAGGACATCGCCGAGGAGTTCTCGACCCGGCTCGACGGCCGGGTGCTCGTCGCGCACAACGCCGTCTTCGACTGGCAGATGATCGCGCGGGAGTACGCGCGCGCGCAGCGCGAGGCCCCGGTGCGGCAGCGGCTGTGCACCATCGCGCTGTCCAAGGAGCTGGCGCTGCCGCTGCCCAACCACAAGCTGGAGTCGCTGGCGGCGCACTTCGGCGTCGTGCAGCAGCGGGCGCACCACGCGCTGGACGACGCACGCGTGCTGGCCGAGGCGTTCCGGCCGAGCCTGCGGGCCGCGGCGGCGGGCAGCGTGCGGCTGCCGCTCCAGGAGTGCCGGCCGCTGACAGAGTGGCGGGACACCGCCGCGCCCCGGATCGGACAGCAGGCGGGGAGCTACGGCGGCTACAGCGGTGGCTACCGGCCGACCAGTTGGCGCCCGTCCCGCAAAAGGCCCGCCTGCCCCTATCCCAACCCAGGCCGGTACGAAGACGGCAAGAGGCTCAAACAGGGCATGCGGGTGGCCTTCTCCGGGGACACGTCGATCGAGCGCGACCTGCTGGAGGACCGCGCGGTCGAGGCCGGGCTGCATGTGGCCACGAGCCTGTCCCGGCTGACCAGCCTGCTCGTCACCAACGACCCGGACTCGGGCACCTCGAAGGTGGTCAAGGCCCGCCAGTTCGGGACGCCGGTGGTGGACGAGGCGGCGTTCGGACAGCTCCTTCGGGACGTGGAACCGGCGTCGGAGCGGTGACCGTACGGACGGGTGATTGCCGGGCGACTCGCCCGGGGCCGTCCCGGCGCGCGCCGCGATGACCGCTCACCCTGTGGCGCATGGCGACATGTGAAGTCTGCGGAAACGACTACGGCATGACCTTCGAGGTGCACGCGCAGGGCGCGGTGCACGTCTTCGACTGCTTCTCCTGTGCGATCCACCGCATGGCACCCATCTGCGAGCACTGCCGTGTGCAGATCATCGGGCAGGGCGTCGAGGTCGACGGTCAATGGTTCTGCGGCGCCCACTGCGCTCGCGCGGAAGGAAAGGCGGGGATCGTCGACAAGGTGTGAGCAGGTACCCGGCTGAGAGCACCCCACGCCCGAGTTGTACGGTCGTGGGGTGTACCGCTTCCTGTTGTCCCGGCAGTGGGTGATCCTCACGCTGGTCGCCCTGATCCTCATCCCCACGATGATCCGGCTGGGCTTGTGGCAGATGCACCGCTACGAGGAGCGCAGCGCCCGCAATCAGCTGGTCGCCGACGCGCTGGAGTCGAAGCCGGTACCGGTGGAGAAGCTGACGGCCCCGGGGCACACGGTCACCTCCAAGGAGCGGTATCGCACGGTGACCGCGCGGGGCCGCTTCGACACCGAGCACGAGGTCGTGGTCAGGCGGCGCGTCAACGCCGACGAGGAGGTCGGCTTCCACGTCCTGACGCCCCTGGTACTGACGGACGGCAAGGTGCTGCTGGTCAACCGCGGCTGGATCCCCGCGGACGGTCCGAGCCAGACCGCCTTCCCCGAGGTCCCCGCCGCGCCGGGCGGCACCGTCACGGTCACCGGGCGGCTGATGCCGGACGAGACGACCGAGGCGAGCGGCATCAAGAACCTCAAGGGCCTGCCCGACCGGCAGGTCATGCTGATCAACAGCGAGCAGGAGGCCGGGCGGCTGGACGCGCGGGTGCTCGGCGGGTACGTCGTGCAGACGGCGCCCGAGCCGAAGGGGGACACTCCGGAGCTGATCGGCAAGCCGGGCAACGAGAACGCTCCGCTGAATTACGCGTATGCCCTGCAGTGGTGGTTGTTCGCGGCCGGCGTGCCGATCGGGTGGTGGATTCTGGCTCGTCGGGAGGCGCGGGATCGCGGCGCTGCCGTTGCCGTGCCGGAGGAGTCCGAGTCGACGCCCGCCGGGGTGTAGCGATCTCGCCGTGGGGGTTGTGACCGTGGGCGGCTGCGGGTCGCCGGTGGCCGGTCCACGAACCACCCGCAGCCGCGGTCCGAGTCGACGCCCGCCGGGGTGTAGCGATCTCGCCGTGGGGGTTGTGACCTTGGGCGGCTGCGGGTCGCCGGTGGCCGGTCCACGAACCACCCGCAGCCGCCCACCGGCATCAGCAGCAGCGGCCCTCCGGCCGGCCCTCCCGGTGCCGCAGGCTCAGGACTGCCGCCAGCTCACGCACGTACCACCGCACCCATCGCACCGCCCTCATGACCGAGCCCCGACCAGCGGCTCGCCGTCCCGCTCGGGTACGTCGATGCGGGACTCCACGTACGGCGCCTCGGTCGTCGGCAGTGGCTCGGGCGCACGGACCGCGCGGACGCAGACCACCGCGCAGTTGACCAGGACCGTGAGGACCAGGAGCAGGAAGATCGCCATGAGCACGCCGTCGACCGTGTTGTTGAGCACGATGGTGTGCATGTCGTCCATGTCCGTGGCGCCCGGCAGCAGCTGACCGTCCTCGATGGCCTGCGCGTACTTGTCCCGCAGGGCGAAGAAGCCGATCGCGGGGTTGTCGGAGAAGATCTTCTGCCAGCCGGCGGTGAAGGTGACGGCCACGTCCCAGGCCAGCGGGATGCCGGTGACCCAGGCCCAGCGCAGCCTGCCGGACTTGATCAGGACGGTGGTGGTGACGGCCAGGGCGACGGCGGCCAGCAGCTGGTTGGCGATGCCGAACAGCGGGAACAGCTGCTTGATCCCGCCGAGCGGGTCGGTGACACCGGCGTAGAGGAAGTAGCCCCACGCCCCGACGACCAGGGCGCTGGTGATCCAGATGCCGGGCTTCCAGGTGACCCGGCCGATCGGCTTGAAGACGTTGCCGAGCATGTCCTGGAGCATGAAGCGGCCGACGCGGGTGCCGGCGTCCACCGTGGTCAGGATGAACAGCGCCTCGAACATGATCGCGAAGTGGTACCAGAAGGCCTTCATCCCGGCGCCGCCGAGCACCCCGGAGAAGATCTCCGACATGCCCACGGCGAGGGTGGGCGCGCCACCGGAGCGGCCGACGAGAGTCTCCTCCTCGACCGCCTTCGCCGCGGCCGTCAGCTGGTCCGGGGTGATGGTGAAGCCGAGGTTCTTCACCGCCTCGGCGGCGCTGTCCACGGTCGGGCCGAGCAGGGCGGCCGGGGCGTTCATGGCGTAGAACAGGCCGGGTTCGAGCACGCACGCGGCGATCAGCGCCATGACGGCGACGAAGGACTCCGTGAGCATGGAGCCGTAGCCGATCAGCCGGACCTGGGACTCCTTCTGGATCAGCTTCGGGGTGGTGCCCGAGGAGACCAGGGCGTGGAAGCCGGACAGGGCACCGCAGGCGATGGTGATGAACAGGAAGGGGAAGAGGGAGCCGGCGAACACCGGTCCGGCGCCGGTCGAGGCGAACTCCGTCACCGGCTCGGCCCTGAGGTTCGGGGCGGCGATCACCACGCCGACGGCCATCAGGGCGATGGTGCCGACCTTCATGAAGGTCGACAGGTAGTCGCGGGGGGCCAGCAGCATCCACACCGGCAGCACGGAGGCGACGAAGCCGTAGCCGACCAGGCAGAAGACCAGGGTCTCGGGGCTCCAGACGAAGTACTCGGCGAGTGCGGAGTCCTGGATCCAGCCGCCGCCGAGGATGGCGAGCAGCAGCAGGGCCACGCCGATGAGGCTGGTCTCCACGACCTGGCCCGGCCGCAGATAGCGCAGGTAGAAGCCCATGAAGAGGGCGATCGGGATGGTCATGGAGACCGAGAAGGTGCCCCACGCGGACTCGGCCAGCGCGTTGACGACGACCATCGCAAGCACCGCGAGCAGGATGATCATGATGGCGAAGACGCCGATCAGCGCGGCGGCGCCGCCCACCCTGCCGATCTCGTCCCGGGCCATCTGGCCGAGGCTCTTGCCGTCCCGGCGCATCGACAGGAACAGGACGATCATGTCCTGCACCGCCCCGGCGAAGATCACGCCCGCGATGATCCAGATCGTCCCGGGCAGATAGCCCATCTGGGCGGCCAGGACCGGGCCGACCAGCGGGCCGGCGCCGGCGATCGCCGCGAAGTGGTGGCCGAACAGCACCCGCTTGTCGGTGGGGTGGTAGTCGACGCCGTCCTCCAGGCGTTCGGCGGGGGTGGCGCGGGTGTCGTCGACCTGGAGGACCCGGCGGGCTATGAAGCGCGAGTAGAAGCGGTAGGCGATCGCGTACGAGCCGAGGGCCGCGACCACCAGCCAGACGGCCGAGATCTCCTCGCCCCGGGACAGCGCGAGCACGGCCCAGCCGAGGGCGCCGACGAGGGCCACGGCGGTCCAGATCGCGAGGGACTTCCGCGACATCCGGGGTCTTTCCGGCGTCGGGCTACCGGATTCGGGCATGGCTGATACGGGCATGGCGGCTCCTGACCTGAACAGGTGGGACAGCGGGGGTGCAGCAGGAAGGGAATTGCGGCTCAGCGATGTCGATGTCGGTCCGTCAGCGCGTACGCGGCGAGCAGGCAGAGGCCGCACCCCGGCACCCAGGCGAGCTGGTACCAGTAGAAGAACGGCGTCCCGGCCAGCCGCGGTGCGGCACCGGCGTACCAGGGGACCCACAGCAGACCCGCGGCGGGCGCGAGGAGCAGTACGGCGATCGCGACGTGCCGTAGCCGGTGATGCCCGGTCCGTGCCATGACCTGCGCTCCTCTCCCGCTCGCTGTGGGTCTGTGCAAGAGTTGCCCACCTCCCGGAACCGGTTGACAGCCGGATTCCGGAAAAATTTCCGCCGGTTCCCTGTCCTCCGTTCCGGCGGTTCGCGCAACTCATGCGCAGGGGTACAGGCACACCAAGGACGGTGACCCATGGCCGACGGCGCCATGACCGCGACGTTTCTCGCCGTGATCGGCGGAGCGTCGCTGCTCGCCGTCACCGCGCGGCGCCTCAGCCCGAGCGACCGGCTGCCGTCCTTGGAGGGCTGGGCACTGGCCGACCGCAGCCTCGGCCCGCTGTGGACCTGGCTGCTGCTCGGCGGCACGATCTTCACCGCGTACACCTTCGCGGCGATACCCGGGCTCGCCTACGGCAACGGCGCGCCCGCCTTCTTCGCGGTGCCGTACACGGTGATCGTCTGCCCGCTGGCCTTCGTGCTGCTGAGCCGGCTGTGGGAGGTGGCCCGCCGGCACGGTTATGTCACGGCGGCCGACTTCGTGCGCGGCCGGTACGGCTCACCGCCGCTGGCCTTGGTGGTCGCGCTGACCGGTATCCTCGCGACGATGCCGTATCTCGCGCTGCAACTGCTCGGGATCCGGGCGGTGCTCGCGGCCGGCGGCGTGTATCCGCGGGGCGCGGCCGGTGATCTGGTGATGGTGGCGCTGTTCGCGGGGCTGGCCGTGGCCACCTACCGGCACGGGCTGCGCGCCCCCACCGTCATCTCCGCGCTCAAGGCCGTGGCCGTCTTCGTGTCGCTGACCGCGGTGACCTGGCTGGTCCTGGAACGGCTCGGCGGCCCGGGTCCCGTCTTCGACGGCGCCGCCGAACGCCTCGGCGGCCCGGCGCTGCTCCTCACCCCCGAGCAGCAGCCGGCCTACGCCACCCTCGCCCTCGGCTCCGCGCTCGCCCTGCTGATGTACCCGCATGTGCTGACCGCCGGGTTCGCCGCCGACGGCCCGCGCACCCTGCGCAAGGTGTCCGTGGCGCTGCCCGCCTGGACCGGGCTGCTCGCCCTGTTCGGCTTCCTCGGCATCGCGGCCCTGGCGACGGGGGTGCGCGCCCCGGAGGGCGGTGCCGAGGCGGCCGTACCGATGCTCGTCGACCGGCTGATGCCGGCGCCGCTCGCGGGGCTGGTGTTCGGCGCGATCACCGTGGGGGCACTGGTCCCGGCGGCGGTGATGTCGATCGCGGCCGCCACCGGCTTCGTACGCAACGTGTACGTCGAGTACGTGCATCCGACGGCCACGCCGAAGCGGCAGGTGCGCATCGCCAAGGCCGTGTCGCTGACCGCGAAGGTGGGCGCGGTGGCGTTCGTGTTCGGGCTGCGCGACCAGGACGCCATCAACCTCCAGTTGCTCGGCGGGGTGTGGATCCTCCAGATCTTCCCGGCCGTCGCGATCGGGCTGTTCACCTCGTGGCTGCATCCGCGGGCGCTGCTCGCCGGGTGGGGCGTGGGCATGGTGGCGGGGACCTTCATGGTCGTACGGCAGGGCTTCTCCTCGATCGTGCCGCTCGGCCCGGGACCGGAGATCTACGCCGGGCTCGCCGCGCTGTTCCTCAATCTGACCGTCGTCGTGGCGGGGACCGCGGTGCTCAGCCGCCTCGGCGTCCCGCGCGGCGCCGATCTGACCGACCTGCCGTCGCGCCTGAACGTCGGGCGGCGCCCCGAGACGGGAGCGAACAACCCGTGAGACAGCATCTGAGACCGCAGAGCGGTGCCGCGATACCGGCCGCCGCCGTCCCCCTCGCCCCGGCCGCGAGCGACCCGGCCGACGCGGCGCGCGAAGCCGGCCTGGCCCGGCTGTTCGAGCTGCACTACTCCTCGATGCTGCGCCTGGCCGTCCTGCTCGGCGCCGACGACCCGGAGAACGTCGTCGCGGAGGCCTACTACCAGATCTACCGCAAGTGGCGCCGGCTGCGGGACGCCGAGGCGGCCGAGGCGTATCTGCGCTCCACCGTGTGCAATCTGACGCGGATGCGGATACGGCACCTCCAAGTGGCCCGCAAGCACGTCGAGAAGCCGGCGGACGAGGTCGTCGCGTCCGCCGAGAGCACCGCGCTCCTGCACGACGACCAGCGCGTCCTGATCGACGCGCTCCAGCAGCTGCCCGCCCGGCAGCGCGAGGCGCTGGTGCTGCGGCACTGGCTCGGGCTGAAGGAGAGCGAGATCGCCGCGGCGATGGGGATCTCCTGCGGCTCCGTCAAGACGCACACGGCACGCGGCCTGGCCGCCCTGACCCAGGCGATGGAGGCCCGGCGATGACGCATCAGGACACGACTCCGTCGCCCGGCGCATCGGCGGAGCGCACCGAGCGGGAGCTGCGCGAGGCGCTCGCCGCGCTCGCCGGCGGGGTGCCGGAGGCCACGCCCGACACCTATCGCACGGCGCGCGGCCAGTGGCTGCGCCGGGAACGCCGGCGCCGGATCGTCCTCGCCGTCCTCATCACGGTCGTGTTCGCACTGGCCACCCTGATCGGCCTGTGGGTCCTCAACCACGCCCCCGCGGAGCCCGGCGTCATCTTCTCCGGCACCGGTTCCCCGGCGGCCACGTCACTCCCCCGGCCCCACCCCTGATTGGCCCACCCGCCCTCGGGGAACCCGCAATTGCGTGCACCCGCGCATCGAGGACTACGCCCTGATCAGTGACGAGCAGACGGCTGCCCTGATCGGCAAGGACGGCTCGGTCGACTGGCTCTGTCTGCCCCGGTTCGACTCGGCCGCCTGCTTCGCCAGACTCCTCGGCGACAAGGACAACGGCCACTGGCGGATCGCCCCCAAGCACGCCGAGGGCCTGTGCTCCCGCCGTGCCTACCGCCCGGACACCCTGGTCCTGGACACCGAGTGGGAGACCGAGGAGGGCGCGATCCGGGTCACCGACCTGATGCCCCAGCGCGACCGCGCCCCGGACCTGGTGCGCGTCGTCGAGGGGCTGCGCGGCCGTGTCACCGTGCGGAGCACCCTGCGGCTGCGCTTCGACTACGGCTCGATCGTGCCGTGGGTGCGCAAGTCCCACGGCCACCGGGTGGCCGTCGCCGGCCCGGACTCGGTCTGGCTGCGCAGCGACCCCGCGGTGCCGACCTGGGGCGAGGACTTCGGCACGCATTCGGAGTTCACCGTCGAGGAGGGCGAGCAGGTCGCGTTCGTCCTGACCTGGCACCCCTCGCACGAGCCCCGCCCGCCGATGATCGACCCGTACAGGGCGCTGCACCACAGCATCCGGGACTGGCGCAAGTGGGTGGGGCACTGCCGCTTCGACGGCCCCTACCGCGACACCGTCGTCCGCTCCCTGATCACCCTGAAGGCCCTCACCCACCGGCCGACCGGTGGCATCGTCGCCGCCCCCACCACCTCGCTCCCCGAGGAGCCGGGCGGTGTCCGCAACTGGGACTACCGCTACTGCTGGCTGCGCGACTCCACCCTCACCCTCAACGTGGGCCTGTCCGCGGGCTATCGCAAGGAGGCCGAGGCGTGGCGCGACTGGCTGCTGCGCGCGGTCGCCGGCGATCCGGCCGACCTGCAGATCATGTACGGCATCGCGGGCGAGCGCCGGCTGCCCGAGTTCGAGGTGCCATGGCTGTCGGGCTTCGCGGACTCGGTGCCCGTACGCATCGGCAACCAGGCCGTGGAGCAGCTCCAGTTGGACGTGTACGGCGAGGTCATGGACACGTTGGCGCTGGCCCGGGAGGCGGGGCTGCCCACCAAGTCGCACATGTGGGCGATCCAGGTCGCCCTCGTGGAGTGGCTGCGCTCGGCGTGGCGCCAGCCCGACGAGGGGCTGTGGGAGGTGCGCGGCGGCCGGCGGCACTTCGTGCACTCGAAGGTGATGGTGTGGGTGGCCGCGGACCGCGCGGTGCGCGCCCTGGAGCGGAACCCGCAGCTGGAGGGCGACCTGCACGGCTGGCGGGAGTTCCGCGACGAGGTCCACCGCGAGGTCGTCGAGAAGGGGTACGACCCCGAGCGGAACACCTTCACGCAGTCCTACGGCTCCCGTGAACTGGACGCCGCGCTCCTGCTCATCCCGCGCGTCGGCTTCCTGCCGCCCGACGACCCGCGCGTCGTCGGCACCATCGACGCGATCCGCACCGAGCTCGACCACCGGGGCTTCCTGCGCCGCTACAGCACCGACGAGACGACCGTCGACGGACTGCCGGGCAGCGAGGGCACGTTCCTGGCCTGCTCGTTCTGGCTGGCCGAGGCCCTGCACATGACGGGCCGCGAGCAGGAGGCACGCGATCTGTTCGAACGGCTGGTGGGGCTCACCAACGACGTCGGTCTGCTGGCCGAGGAGTACGACCCGGTCTCCGGCCGCCAGCTCGGCAACTTCCCGCAGGCCTTCAGCCACATCGGCCTGGTCAACACCGCCCTCGCCCTGTACGGGGGCGACCGGGCAGGATAGGGGCCATGGATCTTGGGCTGAAGGACCGGGTGTACGTCGTCACGGGGGCCACCCGTGGACTGGGCAACGCTGCGGCACGTGAGCTGGTCGCCGACGGGGCGAAGGTCGTGGTGACCGGCCGGGACGAGAAGCGGGTCGCCGACGCGGCGGCCGAACTGGGGCCGAACGCGGCCGGTGTCGCGGTCGACAACGCCGAACCGGACGCCGCGGCCCGGCTCGTCGCCGCCGCGCGCGACACCTTCGGCGGCTTCGACGGCGTTCTCGTGAGCGTCGGCGGGCCGCCGGCCGGGTTCGTCGCGGACAACACGGACGAGCAGTGGCAGTCGGCGTTCGAGTCGGTGTTCCTCGGCGCGGTCCGGCTCGCCCGGACCGCGGCGGCGGAGCTCGACGAGGGCGGGGTCATCGGGTTCGTGCTGTCGGGGTCGGTGCACGAGCCGATTCCGGGGCTGACCATTTCGAACGGACTGCGGCCGGGGCTCGCCGGGTTCGCCAAGTCGCTCTCGGACGAGCTGGGGCCGCGCGGTATCCGGGTGGTCGGGTTGCTGCCGGCCCGGATCGACACGGACCGGGTGCGCGAGCTGGACGGGATGTCGGCGGACCCGGAGGCGACCCGGGCCGCGAACGAGGCCCGGATTCCGCTGCGGCGGTACGGCGACCCGGAGGAGTTCGGACGCGCGGCGGCGTTCCTGCTGTCGCCGGCCGCGTCCTATCTGACCGGGATCATGCTGCCGGTGGACGGCGGCATGCGGCACGGGTTCTGAGCTCTCGCCCCGTCAGCTGACCCGCTCGGCACCGTGTTTGACGCCCTTGAGACGGACCTCCGCCGGAAGTGCCGCCAGGCCCGCCGAGTTGCGGGCGTGGGCCAGGGCCTGCTCGGTGAGGTCGTTCAACGCCGTCCCCGGGTTCACATGCGGTGCCAGCAGGAGCCGTACCCGGGTCTCCGGGGTGCTGCGCCTGCCCGTCAGGTGCACGTGGGCGCGCTGGACGCCCTCCAGGCCGGCCGCCTCGTTCGCCAGCACGCTCTCCAGGGCCCGGCCGCGCAGCAGCGCGCCCTCGCCGTCCCCCGTGTCCACCAGGACCTCCGCGAGGCGGCGCCGGCGCAGGTTCGCGGTCAGCCACCACAGGGCGAGCAGGACCAGGACGACGAGTACGGCGATGACCGTCGGCCACCACCAGGTGTCGTCGCGCCAGCGGGTGCGTTCGGCGTCACTGAGCAGCACGTCGTGGCGGTCGTCGTGGATCCACCAGGACGGGGCCGGGGCGCCGAGGCCCACGGCGAGCACCGAGCCGCCGAGTGCGAGCAGCACCAGTCCGACGAATCCGATCAGCACCCGGTTGACGGCCTTGAGCACGGCTCTCACCCCTTCCGTCCGAGCCGGCGTACACGGACCGAGAGCGACGGCGGGCGGGACAGCCCGAGGCCCCTGATCGCGTCCGCGAGCGTGGCGTCCAGGTCGGCGCGTACGTCGTCCAGATCGCGGAAGTGCGAGACCGCGCGGACGTCGGCCTTGGCCCGGCGCATCCGTACCCGTACCGACTGGACACCGGAGATCTCCATGGCCCGGTCGCGCAGGACGAGGGCGGCCAGGTCACGGTGGAGGCCCGCGCGTACGTCGGTGTGCGTGCGCCGCATCGGCAGCACCCGGCGCAGTCCGGGCGTGGCGGCCAGGACGAGCAGCCACAGCCCGAGGGCGGCGGCGATGCCCGCGCCGACCAGCACCCAGACGTCGTCGAGGGGGCGCTCGGCGAGCTGGTGGGCCAGTTCCCGGCGCCAGGCCATCGGGGGCCGCTCGGCGCGCACCGAGGCGATGTCGTACAGGAAGACGCCCGCGAGGAACAGCAGCACGAGCGCCGTGATCGCGGCCGGGATCCGGCGGGCCGACCAGAAGCGGCGCTCGCGGCCGCCCTCGCCGTCGAGCACCTGCGGGGGCTCGTAGTCCGCCGCCGACGCCGACTGGTCGAGCGGCTCGGGACCGGCCTCCTTCTCCAGGACCGGCAGTGGTTGTGTGGTGCCCTCGGACCCCTGGGACTCGCTCATCGCGTCCTCCGCTGCGCCGCGCCCTGCCCGGGCGCCGGGTGCAGCCGCTCCACGTGCACGGCGACCTCCGGCACCTCCATGCCCACCAACGCGCCTACCCGCTCCACGACCCGCCGACGCACGGCCGCGCACCGGGAGCCGATGTCGGTGGGGTAGTCGAGTTCGACGTGGACACGGACCCGGGCGGCCTCGGCGGTGGTCCCCTGCGCGGCCTGGGGGCGGATGACGACGTGGGCGTAGGCCCGGGCGGCGTCCTTGGGCAGCCGCCCGACGGCCTCGCGTGCCGCCTGGGAGGCGATCTTCGTGACGACACGTTCGGCGATCCGGGTGGCCCCGCGCTCACCGGCCGGGACGACGGCCGAGGGTCCGCCGGTCGCCGCGGCCTCGGCACTCACCGACGTCACCGCCGTTCGCGCCGGCCGTCACGCTGGCGGAAGAAGTCGCCGAGTTCGTAGTCACCCTCGACGAACCGGCCGACGATGAACCCGACGGCGCCCAGTGCCGCCACCAGCAGGAAGGCGCCGAACCCGCCGAAGTATCCGGCGAAGCCCAGCGCCATGCCGGCGATCATGCCGACCACGGCCATGCTCATGGTGCCCTCCGATCGGTTGCCCCCGGCGCCTGCCTACGTCCCCAGTCACTGGATCCGGGGCTGCTCCGGCTCTTCTTCCTCTTCCTCGGGAAGCTTCACATCACTCACCGCGATGTTGACCTCGACGACTTCGAGGCCGGTCATCCGCTCGACGGCGGCGACGACGTTCTCCCGGACGGCACGCGCCACGTCGGCGATCGAGACGCCGTAGTCGACGACGATCTCCAGGTCGAGCGCGGTCTGCACCTCGCCGACCTCGGCCTTGACGCCGCGGGTCACGGATTTCGACGAGCCGGGCACCCGTTCCTTCACGGCGCCGAAGGTGCGGCTGATCCCGCTGCCCATCGTGTGCACGCCGACCACGTCGCGCGCGGCCATGCCGGCGATCTTCTCCACGACGCCGTCGGCGATGGTGGTCCGCCCACGGCCGGCCGGGTCACCCCCACCGCGCTTGGTGGTCCTGCGCGACGGCGCCACTGTCTCCTCAGGGTGCTGCGTCCGGTTCTGCTCCGTCTCGGTCATCGCCGTACGTCCCTTCGGTCTGGCGTTCCTTCGACCACCGTAAGCGCGGTTGCCGCACCGCGCTGCGGGGATGCGGCAGGCTGGAGGAATGACGACGGCGGACAGGTGGACGCAGGCGGTCCGGCATCAGGTGGGGCTCGGCAGGCTGCTGCCGCTCGGGGGCGCGCACGACGGCGCCTGGATCTCCGAACAGGCGGCCGAGGCGGTGCTGCGGCGCGCGGCCGGGAACATGCGCGGGGCGCGTCTGGACGCGCTGCGGATCGCGCTCGGTGACCCGGAAGCCGTCCAGGACGCCGCGGTACCGGCACCGCCGAGCGCCCTGCCGCCGGGCCCGCTGCGGGTGACGGCCGACTTCGCGGCGACAGCGGCCCAACCGCTGCCGGCGACGGCGGACCGGCTGCGCGCACTGCTGACGGCCGCCGCGACGGAACGCCTCGGTCTGAGGGTGACGGAGGTGGACCTACGGGTGACGGCCCTGCTCGACGAGGACGCCGAACCGGATGCCGTACGTCCGCCGGAGCCGGGGCAGGCCGACGGACCTGCGGACCCCGAGGAGGAACGCGTCGTGGCCGCGGCCCTGGCGGTCCCGGGGGTGGTTCGGCTGACCGCCGTTCTGGGCGGGTCGGGTCGTGCGGTGCACATCGAGCAGCGGCAGGTCACGGCAGCCCTGCCGCACCGGCATGCGCGGGTCGAGATCGCGGTGAGCGGGGACCACCGGGCCCTGGACGTGGCCCGGGAGGTCCGCGAAAGGGTGCGGGCGGCGCTGACGGACCGTCCGACGGTGGCCGTGCTGGTGACGGCCGTCGGCTGACCGCCCGCGGCTCACTCGCCGAGGCCGGCCAGATCCCGCAGCCGTCGTGCCTGCGCGGCCCGCTCGGCGCCGCGCTGCTCGTCGTACGTACGGTCCACGGCACCACGGATCAGCGCCTTGGTCTCGATGACCGCGTCACGCGGCGCGGCGACGATCGCCCCCGCCAGGTCCCGTACGGCGTCGTCGAGCTGGTCGACGGGCACCGCGAGGTTGGCGAGGCCGCTGCTCACGGCCTCCTCGGCCAGCACGAAGCGCCCTGTCACACAGATCTCCAGCGCGCGGCCGTAGCCGACCAGCCCGACGAGCGGATGCGTGCCCGTCAGGTCCGGAACCAGCCCGAGGCTGGTCTCGCGCATGGCGAACTGCACGTCGTCGGCGACGACGCGCACGTCACAGGCGAGCGCGAGCTGGAAGCCCGCCCCGATGGCATAGCCCTGCACGGCGGCGACGGACACGATGTCGTTGCGCCGCCACCAGGTGAAGCCCTCCTGGAACTCGGCGATGGCAGCGTCGAGTTCACCGTCGCTGCTGCGCGCGAGTTCCACGAAGGAAGGCTCGCCCTCGATCCCCTCGGGGGTGAACATCTGCCGGTCGAGTCCGGCGGAGAAGGCCTGGCCCTCGCCGCGCAGCACCACGACCCGCACGTTGCCCGGCAGGACCTGCCCGGCCTCCGCGAGCGTCCGCCACATGGCGGGGCTCTGCGCATTGCGTTTGGCCGGGTTCGTCAGGGTCACCGTGGCGATCGCGCCGTCGACGGTGAGCCGTACGCCGTTCTTGTCGAGCAGGGGAGCGAGTTCCTGGTCGGGCGAAGCCATGCGGTGCCTCCGATGCGTGCGGTCAGCCAGGGGATGCCGGAGAGGCACCCACTAAGTGACTGCACAGTAACCACCCGGCCAGTCAGCCGACCGACCGGGTGGCCACCATCGAAGCCGATGGGCCGCCCGGGCTCAGGACGATGCGGCCTTCTTGCCCCGCGTCGCCCCGCCACGCCCACGGAGCGTGACGCCCGATTCGCTGAGCATCCGGTGAACGAAGCCATACGAGCGACCGGTTTCCTCGGCCAGCGCCCGAATACTCGCACCGGAGTCGTACTTCTTCTTCAGGTCTGCCGCGAGCTTGTCGCGCGCGGCGCCGGTTACCCGGCTGCCCTTCTTCAGAGTCTCGGCCACCCGTGCCTCCTCATGGGAAGTGCGCTCTGGTCTCCTCATGATCACCCCTCCGGGCCTTCATGGCCACCCATTCGGCAAGGTCCGTGAGACATGGTTTTGACGACAGGAGCACATCCCCACATGCGGAATCTTGAATTCCGACGTGTTCCGTCCGTACGCCCGAACGGGTTCATTTGCGAAGGCCCAGGTCAGGGCAGCACGACGGCCGAGCCCTTGTCGATAAAGGACTCGGCCGCGCATTCGATGTAGCACACACCTCGGTACGAGGAGATCTCACACAGATGATGGATCACCGATGGGCCGAATGATCCATAGCCTGTTGATCACGCATTCGATCAAGCGAGAGCGACGAGATCCGCGTAATCGGCGCCCCACAGGTCCTCGACGCCGTCCGGCAGCAGAATGATCCGCTCCGGCTGGAGCGCCTCGACGGCACCCTCGTCGTGGGTGACGAGGACGACGGCGCCCTTGTAGGTGCGCAGCGCGCCGAGGATCTCCTCGCGGCTGGCCGGGTCGAGGTTGTTGGTCGGCTCGTCCAGGAGCAGCACGTTCGCCGACGACACCACGAGGGTGGCGAGGGCGAGACGGGTCTTCTCACCGCCGGAGAGGACACCGGCGGGCTTGTCGACGTCGTCGCCGGAGAACAGGAACGAACCGAGCACCTTGCGGACCTCGACGAGGTCCAGGTCGGGGGCGGACGAGCGCATGTTCTCCAGGACCGAGCGCTCCGGGTCGAGGGTCTCGTGTTCCTGGGCGTAGTAGCCGATCTTGAGGCCGTGGCCGGGGATCACGGCGCCGGTGTCCGGCTGCTCGGCACCGGCGAGGAGCCGGAGCAAGGTGGTCTTGCCGGCGCCGTTGAGGCCGAGGATGACGACCCGGGAGCCCTTGTCGATGGCCAGGTCGACGTCGGTGAAGATCTCCAGTGAGCCGTACGACTTCGACAGGCCCTCGGCGGTCAGCGGGGTCTTGCCGCAGGGCGCCGGCTCCGGGAAACGGAGCTTGGCGACCTTGTCGGAGACGCGTGCCGCTTCGAGCCCGGCGAGCAGCCGGTCGGCACGCTTGGCCATGTTCTGCGCGGCGACCGTCTTGGTGGCCTTGGCGCGCATCTTGTCGGCCTGCGAGTGCAGCGCGGCTGCCTTCTTCTCGGCGTTCTGCCGCTCGCGCTTGCGGCGCTTCTCGTCGGCCTCGCGCTGCTGCTGGTAGAGCTTCCAGCCCATGTTGTAGACGTCGATCTGGGCGCGGTTGGCGTCCAGGTAGAAGACCTTGTTCACGACCGTCTCGACCAGGTCGACGTCGTGGGAGATCACGATGAAGCCGCCGCGGTAGGTCTTGAGGTAGTCGCGCAGCCAGACGATCGAGTCGGCGTCGAGGTGGTTGGTCGGCTCGTCGAGCAGCAGGGTGTCCGCGTCCGAGAACAGGATCCGGGCCAGCTCGATACGGCGGCGCTGACCGCCGGAGAGGGTGTGCAGCGGCTGGCCGAGCACCCGGTCGGGCAGGTTGAGCGCGGCGGCGATGGTGGCGGCCTCGGCCTCGGCGGCGTACCCGCCCTTGGTGAGGAACTCCGTCTCCTGACGCTCGTACTGCCTGAGGGCCTTCTCGCGGGTGGC
Source organism: Streptomyces sp. bgisy027 (assembly GCF_057710365.1). Classification (NCBI taxonomy): domain Bacteria; kingdom Bacillati; phylum Actinomycetota; class Actinomycetes; order Kitasatosporales; family Streptomycetaceae; genus Streptomyces; species Streptomyces sp. bgisy027. The sequence continues at coordinate 4,231 of NZ_JBYIVZ010000061.1, read as the reverse complement.
GCCCTGGCCGCTCGCGATGCGCTGTTCGTTCTCGCGCATCTTGCGGATCAGTACGTCCAGGCCGCGCGCGGAGAGGATGCGGTCGCGGGCGAGGACGTCGAGGTCGCCGGTGCGGGGGTCCTGCGGGAGGTAGCCGACCTCGCCGGAACGGGAGATGTTGCCGCCGGCGGGGATGCCCTCGCCGGCGAGGCACTTGGTGAGGGTGGTCTTGCCGGCGCCGTTGCGGCCGACCAGGCCGATGCGGTCGCCCTTGGCTACGCGGAAGGTCGCGGACTCGATGAGGACGCGCGCACCGGCGCGCAGCTCGATACCGGAGGCGGAGATCACGGACAGACTCCAGGCGGAAGGTGGGTGGCGGAATGGGCGGCTGAGGACGTTCCCGCCGTCTAGTGCGCGAGGAGAATGGCCATGGGGCCAGTCTAACGGGGCCGTGCAACCACTTTTTCTGGGATCGGGTGTTCGGGCGCCCTGCCGTGACGTACGGCACTTCGTGGGTGCGGGTTCGGTTCACGGGCCGTTGTCAGTGGTCGCTGCGAGACTGGGCGTATCCATCACAGGTGGGGACCACAAGGGGTGATCGGCATGGCAGGCACGAGTGAGGGGCGTCCGAGCATCTGCCCGACGCTGCGCTACGCGGACGCGAAGGCGGCGATCAAGCAGCTCACGGAGGCCTTCGGGTTCACGGAACTCGCGGTGTACGAGGGCGAGGGCGGCGAGGTGGCGCACGCCGAGCTGGCGCAGGGCAACGGCGCGCTGATGCTCGGCTCGAAGGGCACCGGCAGCGCCTTCGACAGGGCGATGAAGGACTCGGGCACGACCGGGGTGTACGTCGTCGTGGACGACGTCGACGCACACCACAGGCGTGCCGTGGAGAACGGCGCGGAGATCCTGATGCCCCCGACGGACCAGGACTACGGCTCACGGGACTACATGGCCCGGGACCTCGAGGGCAATGTGTGGAGCTTCGGCACCTACGCCCCCGAGATCAAGGGCTGAGGCCGGCCCGGCTCAGCTCCCCCCGGTGTGCACCTGGAAGGCGGCACGGCGCACGGCCTTCGCGAGGGCGGGGTCGGGGTGCGCGGCGGCGAGCGCGACCAGGACCTGGACGGTGCGGGGGTGGCCCACCGCACGTACCTCGTCCAGGAGCGCGGGGACGGTCGGCTGGAGCGCGGACTCCAGGTGCCGGACGAGCATCGCGGCCTCGCCGTGGTCGGTGACGGCGGCGGCGGTGTCGACCCACAGCCAGGTGGCCTCTTCCCGGGTGAGCACCTCGTGGGCGTCCTCGGGGTCGACGCCGTCGTGCTCGGCGAGCCACAGCAGGGCGTACGGCCGCAGGGCGGGCTCGTCGACGACGCCGCGTACGTCGGGCTCGGCGGGGGCGCCGACGACGCGCAGCGCCTCGAAGGCGAGCCCGCGCAGGAGGGCGTCGTCGCCGCGGGCGGCGACCAGGAGCTCGGTGACGGCGCTGCCGACGGGGCGGGCGGCGAGCCAGGCTCTGTACTCGTCGCGGGCGGCGTTCGGGCGGAGCTGGGCGCAGCCGCGCAGCATGTCCTCGGCGGCCTGCTCGATGTTCCCGGCGGGGCTCTGGGCGGCGACGCAGATCTGCTCCAGCTTGACCCAGACGGCCCAGCTGCCGAGCGGGGTGAGCGTGGCCTGTCCGTCGCCGCAGGTGAGGGCGCCGACGGAGGTGAGGGCGTGCAGGGCCCAGTCGAGGAGCGGGGCGAGAGGCGTGTTCTCGGCGGGAACCGGGACGGCGACCGGCTCGGGGCGCGGCCCGTAGGGGACCTCGCACCGCTCGGTGCGCAGTTCGGTGACGCGCTGCTCCAGCAGGTCCAGCAGCTGCTCCACGGGGACGGGCCCGGCGGACAGCTGGAGGAAGGAGAGCACCTGGGGCAGGGCGGAGACGACATCGGCGACGGCGCCGTGCTCGAAGTGGTCGGGTTCCGGGTGGGCGAGCGACCATGCGTCGAAGAGGGCCACCCAGCCGCGCAGTACGGCGCTGTCGTCGCGGTCCCAGGCGCGCAGCCGCCAGCCGGGGCGGGCGCTGTCGCCGTGCACCTCGACGAGACCGGCGAGCCGCGCGGTGTCCCAGTCGGCCTGCACCTGAGCCACGGTCAGACCCAGGTCCGCGGCCGCCCGTTCGGCGGTCGCTTCGGAGAGGGTGCCTTTGCCGTCGGAGTGGCCGCGGCCGGGGCGCAGCGCGGTGTCGGCCCAGTGGGCGACGCGGGCCGCGGCTGCCAGACCCGAGCGAGCCATTCTGGCCAGCTCGGACCGGGCCGGCGTGCCCTCCGGGGGGCGTGGTGCGGGACGGCGTGGGCGCCGCTGGTTCACGGCTCGGGGGGCGGCGGCCAGGGGTCGCGGGCGGACGAGTCGAAGCCTGGAGTCGCGCGGGATACGGGACGTCACGGGTGCAGTCTTCCGGTTGACGGTCCGAAAACCCAAACGGAATGTCACGAGGGGCGACGGGGATGGCCAACGCACGGGGCCCGGCGAGCGGCTGAGGGCCGACAACAGGCCAGTGGTACGCCCTTAAACGGAACCTGCGCGACCGGTGCGGGCAGGGCGGGCCGGGGGCGCAGGCCAAGGCCGCCGCCTCCGCTGCGCGCCCCTCACATGAGCGGCGTCACGAACCGGCGCAGGGACTCCTCGTAGGACTCGGGGTCGGCGTTCCACATGGCCCCGTGGGGGGCTCGGTCGACCCGCTGGAGGGTCACCAGGTTGGGGTGGGCGTCGGCCAGGCGGCGGGACAGGGCCCAGGGCGCCACCCGGTCGTCGGGGCCGTGGAAGACCAGGGTCGGGACGGTCAGGGGGGCGCGGACCCCGCCGTCGGCGTTCATGCCGGTACGCCCCTGTGCGGCGCGGACGGCGAGCGGCAGCAGCGCGCTGGGCGTGTGGCGGGCCGTGGCGAGGGCACGCAGCGTGGTCTCCCAGCTCAGGACCGGGGAGTCCAGGACGAGGCCGGAGACCCGGTCGCGCAGGCCCGAGTACGCGGCGGCCCGCAGCGCCATGGTCGCGCCGGTGGACCAGCCGAGCAGGACGAGCTGCTGGGCGCCGTACCGCACGGCGTAGCGCATCGCCGCGTCCAGATCCCGCCACTCGGTCTCGCCGAGGTGGTTCAGGCCGTCCGGCGGGCGGGGTGCGCCCAGGTCGCCGCGGTAGGCGAGGGCGAGGACCGGGAAGTGGCGGCCGTTGAGGAACCGCATGACGTTCATGGCCTGTTCACGGGTCGTGCCGAGGCCGTGCACGGCGATGACCCAGGTGTCCCGGGCGGCGGGCACGAACCAGGCGGGCAGGGAGCCGAGTTCGCCGGGGATGTCGACGTCGGCGTGGTCGAGGTCGAGGGCGGCGCTCGGGTTGCCGACGTAGACGTTCGGGGTGAGCCAGACGTTGTCGCCGGGCTGGAGGGTGCCGTGCGTGACGCGTTCGAGTCGGCGTACGACGGTGTCGGCGGAGTGCTTCGCCGCGGCGAGGACGGGGCCGACGACCGCGTGCGAGCCGTCGCCGGACAGGCCGTAGGTGCCGGGGCGCAGGGTGGCGAGGTCGCGGGTGAGCGCGATCTGGCCGGCGGCCGTGGCGTGCACGGTGAGACGGGGTTCGGTGGGCAGGGGCCTGCCGGGCTGCGCCGTCAGCGCGGCGCCACTGGCGAACCGCCCGGCGGCGACGCTCGCGGCGCCGGCGGCCAGAGCCACGGTGACGGCAGCGGCCGTCGCTTTGACAGTGCGCACCCATCCAGTGTCCGGGCGGACGGCTGGAGAGGCCAGTGGAGGGCGCGCCTGGGGGTGCCGGGGTTCGTAGTCCGGCGGCTGCGGGTCCGTGGGGGCTGGTCGCGCAGTTCCCCGCGCCCCTGAAAGACAGGGCGTTGCAGCGGGCCCGCGCCAAGCCATGACCCCCGCCGCCACAACCGCTCGCGCAGTTCCCCGCGCCCCTCAAGACAGGGCGTTGCAGCGGGCCCGCGCCAAGCCATGACCCCCGCCGCCACAACCACTCGCGCAGTTCCCCGCGCCCCTCAAGACAGGGCGTTACAGCGGGCCCGCGCCAAGCCATGACCCCCGCCGCCACAACCACTCGCGCAGTTCCCCGCGCCCCTGAAAGCAGGGCGTTACAGCGGACCCGCGCCAAGCCATGACCCCAACCGCCACAACCACTCGCGCAGTTCCCCGCGCCCCTGGGGCGTTCCAGCCGCGTACGGCGGTGAGGGGACGTGCCGGGGGGTGTCCGCCCGCAGCGGCGG
>NZ_JBYIVZ010000060.1:0-60340 GCF_057710365.1 Streptomyces sp. bgisy027 | reverse complement strand
CGCGCGGCGGCAGCAGCCCGGCCAGTTGCCGACTGGTCCGAGGCAGACGCGGCCGGACCACGAGCCGCCATTCGCGGAATGCCAACGGCGCGTCGTCCGTGATCAGGGTCTGAAAGCTGTTGGCGATTTCCCACAGCGGATCGGGCGCGGCGGCGAGTCGGATGCGCGCGATGTCGTCAGTGGTGAAGTGCACTCGCAGCATGAGGTCTCCGATGGTGATGGTCGTCGGATGGTTGGCCTCGCACCCCGTGAGGCCGTCGGCCCGTGTGCTCCCGGGGCAGCATGCCCGCGCCGCTGCCGGGGCGCATCGCACGCAGGGAGGCGACTGAACTGCTCCACCGTGAGTAGGAGAACCCTCACGCGGCCGTGATGCGGATCCCCCGCGCCCGCCTTCCGGCCCGGACTGCCGGCCACGGGACGGCCGGCACGGAGGTGAGGCCCTGAGGCCGGCCGTCGTCGGACAACTCCGCCATGTCGTCGGCCCCTTGAAGGGGAACCGACCGCCGTCCATCCGGCGCGAAGGGGCGCCCCTCCCTGAGGGGCGCCCCTTCTGACCCGCAACGTCTCTGCAAGAAGTTCGGTCCTCTGAGGGGAGGCGCAGATCAGGCGAGGCGCCGCCCGTTCAAGTGGCGGTTCGCGAAGTCCAGTTCCAGCCCGACCTGCTTGATCCGTTCGTCCACGACCAGTGAGCCGTGGCCCGCGTCATAGCGGTACACCTCGTGCTTCGCGCCCCTGGCCGCCAGGCGCTTGACGTAGTTGTCGATCTGGCGGATCGGGCAGCGCGGGTCGTTCACGCCGGCCGAGATGTAGACCGGGGCCGTGACGTCGTCGACGTAGGTGAGCGGGGACGACGCGTCGTAGCGCTCGGGTACCTCCTCCGGGGTGCCGCCCAGGAGGGTGCGGTCCATCGCCTTCAGGGCCTCCATCTCGTCGTGGTACGCGGTGACGTAGTCGGCGACCGGTACCGCCGCGATGCCCACCGTCCACGCGTCCGGCTGCGTGCCGAGGCCGAGAAGGGTGAGGTAGCCGCCCCAGGAGCCGCCGGTCAGGATCAGGCGGGACGGGTCGGCGAGTCCGGAGGTGACCGCCCACTCGCGGACCGCCGCGATGTCCTCCAGCTCGATCAGGCCGACCCGGTGCTTGAGCGCGTCGGTCCAGGCGCGGCCGTAGCCCGTCGAGCCGCGGTAGTTCACGCGGACCACCGCGTAACCGTGGTCCACCCAGGCCGCCGGGCCGGCCGCGAAGGCGTCGCTGTCGTGCCAGGTCGGGCCGCCGTGGATGTCGAACACGGTGGGCAGCGGGCCCTCGACGCCCGCCGGGCGCTGGACGAGGGCGTGGATGCGGCCGCCCGGGCCCTCCACCCACACGTCCTCGACCGGGACCGAGCCGGGGGACTTCATGCCGGGCGGGTCCAGCACCACCCGCCCCGTCGTCGAGCGCACCGCCGAGGGCTCCGCGGCCGACGACCACAGGTACTCCACGCTGCCGTCCGGCCGGGCCGTCGCACCGGACACCGAGCCCGCCGGGGTCGGGATCCGCTCCGCCGCGCGGCGGGCCAGGTCGTACCGGAACAGCTCGCTGCGCGCCTCGAAGCTGTGCACGATCAGCAGACCGGTGCCGTCGGGATACCACTCGGCGCTCACGTCGCCCGGCAGTTCGAGCGCGAGGTCGGTCTCCTCCCCCGTCGCCACGTCCCACACCAGCGGCTCCCAGCGGCCCCGGCGCTGATGCCCGATGAGGAGCCGACTGTCACCGTCCACCGGGGCGAAGCCGAGGACCTCAAGACCCAGCTCCTCGGTGCCGCCCTTGGTGTCGTCGAGCTCGGCGACCGCCGAGCCGTCGGGGCGCAGGACGCGCAGCGCCGAGTGCATCGCGTCGCCGTGCTCGGTGTGCTCGACGGCGATCAGCGTGCCGTCGTGCGAGAGGTCGCCGACGCCGGCGGACTCGCGGTGGCGGTAGATCTCCACCGGGGACTCCCCGGTGCGGGCCAGATGGATCGTGGTGCCGTCCTCGTCGGTGGAGCGGCCCACGATCGCCGTGCGCCCGTCCCGGCCGAGGGCGAGGCCGGCCGGGTACGACGGGTCCAGGCCCGGCGCCGCGAGTTCGTCCTCGCCGCCGTCGAAACGCTGCCGGCGCCAGACGCCGAACTCGTCGCCGTCCTTGTCGTCGAACCACCAGATCCAGGTGCCGTCCGGGCAGAGCACGCCGTCCGTCGTGCCGTTCGGCCGGTCGGTGACCTGGCGCTGCTCGCCCGTCGCCCGGTCCCAGGCGTACAGCTCGTACGTCCCCGTGGCGTTCGACACGAACAAGGAGCGGTCCGGTGCGTCCTCCGCCCAGTCGGGCAGCGACACCCGAGGCGCCCGGAAGCGCTTCTCCCAGTCCGGCATGGCCTTGTCCTGCATCTGGTGATCGGGCGAATCCGACCCGTGGCTCTCAGTCATGGCCCCATAGTGCCTGGCCCGGCGGACAATGCGCTGGTGAGGCCCCCAGCCTGTGGATAACTTTCCGCCCTCGCGCCCCACCGCCCCCACGGGCACGGCCGGCTGTCAGTGCCGGGGTGCGGACTTCCCGGTGGCCCGAGCCCTACGAGCCCCCGGCCGGCCGCGACCACCTCACCGAGCGGTGCCGACCCCGCGAGCGGGACCTTCCGGGCAGCCCCGTACCTTTGATGGCGTGTACCGGTTTCTGCTGACGCCCCGTTGGTGGGGGATCAACGTCTTCGTGCTGCTCGCCATCCCCTTCTGCGTGTTCATGGGGTCCTGGCAGCTGGGCCGGTTCGAGGCGCGCGTGGACGACCACCGCAACGCCGGCGAGCAGGCCGCGGAGAACGAGCGGGAGACCGCCCGGCCGCTCGCCGACCTGCTGCCGGTGGACAAGGCGACGGCGGGCCGGCAGGCCACCGCCGAGGGCCGGTACGCCGAGCAGCTGCTCGTGCCGGGCCGGGAGCTGGACGGCAAGCGCGGCTTCTACGTCATGACGCTGCTGCGCACCGACGACGGCAAGGCCCTGCCGGTCGTGCGGGGCTGGCTGCCGGGCGACGCCGACCGCGCCGACGCCCCCGCCGCGCCCAAGGGCGAGGTCACCGTCACCGGAGCGCTCCAGGCGTCGGAGCAGCCCGGGGAGAACGGCGTGTCCGCGCGGGGCGGCCTGCCGTCCGGTCAGACGGGTGCGATCAGCGCGGCGTCGCTGGTGAACCTGGTGTCGTACGACGTCTACGACGCCTGGATCACGCTCGCCGAGGCCGACCCCGGCATGAAGGCGGTCCCGGCGGCCGCCACCGCCGACACGGGGCTGGACCTGAAGGCGTTCCAGAACCTCGGCTACACCGGCGAGTGGTTCGTCTTCGCCGGCTTCGTGCTCTTCATGTGGTTCCGGCTGCTGCGCCGCGAGGTGGAGTCCGTACGGGACGCGGAGCTGGGGCTGACGCCGGACGAGGAACGCGTCCCCAGCCCGTCCGGCGTGTGATCGAAGAGGTCGCGACGAGGCGGCGGGCGCCGCTTTCGCAGCAGGCTCTACGCCCCCGCCAGCACACCCGTCCAGTAGACCGTCCCCGCGCAGGCGTTGGACACGACCACCGTGGCCGTCGCGCCTCCCGCCTCCGTCGTGCTGGAGATCGTGACGCTGCCGTCGAGGGCGGTGTCCTCGGTCAGCAGCTGGGTGGAGGTCCCCGTGTCGCCGCCGGTGGAGGTGCCCTCGGTGGTGCCGCTGGTGGTGTCGGTCGGCGTCGGGTCGGGCGAGGGTTCCCCGCCGCCCGTGCCGCCGCCGGTGTTGTCACCCGTGGTGGGACAGGTCTCCGAAGGTATCCAGGCGAACTTCACCGCGTACGACTCGCCCGGCTTGAGGATGAGCGAGGTCAGCTCCTGGGACGGGGCGGGCAGTCCGGCCGCCGCGTCCCCGGCGGTGTGCCGGATCGCGGTGATCTTCGACTGGTCCGCCGCGCCGCCCGCGAGCGGGCTCACGCTGCCGGGGCTGCTCACCGTGCAGTCGGCCGCGGAGATGTTGCTGAAGCGGAAGGTGCCGTAGACCGCGCCGGCCGTGTCGGGGGCGTCGGCGGTCCCGCCGGACGTGCCGAGCTGGTCGACCGTGCACGCCGCGGCGCCGGTCGCGGTGGTGGCCTGGGGGTCGTCGGGGCTGCCGGAGCCGCTGCCCGGGCCCGTGCCCGAGCCCTTGTCCTCGTCCTGGTCGCCGTCCTTGCCCTGGTCCTGGGTCTTGCCGGAGGAGCCGCCCGAGGTGCTCTGGCCGCCCTCCGTCTCCTTGCCCTGGCCGACGCCGCCCTGCGCCTGCTCACCGTGACCGGCGTTCGACGAGTTGACGTTGGCGTCGGTGGCGTTGGACACATGCACCAGCGCCGGGACGGCGGTGCCGACGAAGAGGGCCGCGGCGGCCATGCCGACGAGCGCCTGACGCTTGCGCGCCCGGCGTGCGGGCACCGCCCGGCGCAGATGGTCCAGGGTGCCGTCGCGCGGCTCCATCTCCTGGACCGCGTCGTGCAGCAAGCGGCGCAAGACCAGCTCGTCCGAGTCGAGCCCGGCGGGGCCCTGGTCGTCGGGGCCGTGGTTCACAGTTCCGTTCCCAGCGTGCGATTGCTTCGGCTGTTGCTCGTCCGGCCGTCCGGCCGGCTCCCGCCGCTCGTCCTGGTCCCCGCTCATGCCGGCGCCTCCATGGCGACCCGCAGCGCCGCGATGCCGCGCGAGCCGTACGCCTTCACCGACCCCAGTGAGATACCGAGCGTCTCGGCGACCTGCGCCTCGGTCATGTCCGCGAAGTAGCGCAGGACGAGGACCTCGCGCTGGCGGCGCTGCAGGCCCTTCATCGCCTTGATGAGGGAGTCCCGTTCGAGCTGGTCGTAGGCCCCCTCCTCCGCGCTCGCCATGTCGGGCATCGGCTTGGACAGCAGCTTCAGGCCGAGTATGCGGCGGCGCAGCGCGGAGCGGGAGAGATTCACGACGGTCTGGCGCAGATACGCCAGTGTCTTTTCCGGATCCCGCACCCGCTTGCGCGCGGAGTGGACCCGGATGAACGCCTCCTGGACGACGTCCTCGCAGGAGGCGGTGTCGTCGAGGAGGAGGGCCGCGAGACCCAGCAGGGAGCGGTAGTGCGCCCGGTAGGTCTCGGTGAGGTGATCGACGGTGGTGCCGGCCGCCGCGGTGTTCTCGGCGTGTTCGGCACCGTCACGCTGACTCGGAATGCGGGTGGGCCGCGCTGCGGGCATGGGCGCGATCACCGGCATGCCGCCGGGCGCACCGGGCATGCGGGATCGGACGGGCCGGCGGGGCGGCCGTAGGGCCGTACCGCGGGTCGCCGCACTGAAGTCGAGTACCTCTGCCACGCCTGTTGGACACGCGTCCCCCCGAGAGGGTTGTACGTGCCGGACGTCACTTTTGCGCCGACGTCCGCAGTTCCTCTCACCCGAGGCAGCACAACCGACTGTGCGTCAAACGCCCACATGCCTACCCGCTCTTCCCTTATGTCCCACATGAACAGGCGTCCCCACGCCCGGCTCATGGCGTCCCCACGCCAGAAAAAACGCGCCTCCACACCCATAAGGGCGACCGCAAAGACGCTCCCCGCCCTGCAAGCGGTTGCAAGGACGGGGAGAAAAATCTTCAGCTGCTGCCGAGGGCCGGTTCAAGTGGTCCGGACCATCGATCAGCTCACACTTTTCACACAGATCCTACAAACGATCCGGTCGGGGCCCAGAGATTTTTCCCGCGGCACGGGGGGTTCACGAGAACTCCGCCGCCACCAGCTCCGCGATCTGAGCGGTGTTCAGGGCCGCGCCCTTGCGCAGGTTGTCGCCGCAGACGAAGAGTTCGAGCGCCGTCGGATCGTCCAGCGCGCGGCGCACCCGGCCGACCCAGGTCGGATCCGTGCCCACGACATCGGCCGGCGTCGGGAACTCACCGGCGCCCGGGTCGTCGTACAGCACGACCCCGGGGGTGGTGGCCAGGATCTCGCGGGCCTTGGCGACGGTGACCTCGCCCTCGAAGCGGGCGTGCACGGTCAGCGAGTGCCCGGTCAGCACCGGCACCCGCACACAGGTCACCGCGACCGGCAGCTTCGGCAGGCCGAGGATCTTGCGGGACTCGTCCCGCACCTTCATCTCCTCCGAGGACCAGCCGTCCTCGCGCAGCGACCCGGCCCACGGCACGACGTTCAGCGCGACCGGCTCCGGGAACGGGCCGGTGTTGTCGCCGACGGCCCGCCGTACGTCGCCGGGGCTGGTCCCCAGGTCCGTACCGGCGACCAGGGACAGCTGCTGGCGCAGGGTGTCGACGCCGGCACGGCCGGCCCCGCTCACCGCCTGGTAGGAGGACACCACCAGGGAGCGCAACCCGAACCCGGCGTGCAGCGCACCCAGCGCCACGATCATCGAGAGGGTCGTGCAGTTGGGGTTGGCCACGATCCCGCGCGGGCGCCTGCGCACCACGTGCGAGTTGACCTCGGGCACGACCAGGGGCACCTCCGGGTCCATCCGGAAGGCGCCCGAGTTGTCGACCACCACCGCGCCCGCGGCGGCGGCGATGGGCGCCCAGCGCGCGGCCACCTCGTCGGGGACGTCGAACATCGCGACGTCGACCCCGGCGAAGGCCTCCTCGGTGAGCGCCACCACCTCGACCTCCTCGCCGCGCACGGCCAGCTTCCGGCCGGCCGAGCGCGGCGAGGCGATCAGACGGATCTCGCCCCAGATGTCCGCACGCTGGGACAGGATCTGGAGCATGACCGAGCCGACGGCTCCAGTCGCACCCACGACCGCGAGCGTCGGTCGGTGAGTCATCGCCCGGTGCCTCCGTACACGACAGCCTCGTCGCTGTCGGAGTCCAGGCCGAAGGCGGAGTGCACGGCGCGTACGGCCTCGTTGACGTCGTCGGCGCGGGTGACGACCGAGATGCGGATCTCGGAGGTGGAGATCAGCTCGATGTTCACGCCCGCGTCGGACAGCGCCTTGAAGAAGTCCGCCGTGACACCCGGGTTGGTCTTCATGCCGGCGCCGACGAGGGAGATCTTGCCGATCTGGTCGTCGTAGCGCAGGGAGTCGAAGCCGATGCCGGCCTTGTTCTTCTCCAGCGCGTCGATGGCCTTGCGGCCCTCGGACTTCGGCAGCGTGAAGGAGATGTCCGTCAGACCGGTGGAGGCGGCGGACACGTTCTGCACGATCATGTCGATGTTGATCTCGGCGTCGGAGATCGCGCGGAAGATCGCGGCGGCCTCGCCCGGCTTGTCCGGCACGCCGACGACCGTGACCTTGGCCTCGGAGGTGTCGTGCGCGACACCGGAGATGATGGCCTGCTCCACCTGCTTGTCCCCTTGCTCGATCGGCTCGCTGCTGACCCACGTGCCCTGCAGCCCGCTGAAGCTGGACCGCACGTGGATCGGGATGTTGTAACGACGGGCGTACTCCACACACCGGTGGAGCAGCACCTTCGAGCCGGACGCGGCCAGCTCCAGCATGTCCTCGAAGGCGATCCAGTCGATCTTCTTCGCCTTCTTGACCACGCGCGGGTCGGCGGTGAACACGCCGTCGACGTCGGTGTAGATCTCGCAGACCTCGGCGTCGAGGGCGGCGGCCAGCGCGACGGCGGTGGTGTCGGAGCCGCCGCGGCCCAGCGTGGTGATGTCCTTGGAGTCCTGGCTCACGCCCTGGAAGCCGGCGACGATGGCGATGTTGCCCTCGTCGACCGAGGTCCGGATGCGGCCCGGTGTCACGTCGATGATCCGGGCTTTGTTGTGGACCGAGTCGGTGATGACACCTGCCTGGCTGCCGGTGAACGACTGGGCCGAGTGGCCCAGGTTTTTGATCGCCATGGCCAGCAGGGCCATGGAGATCCGCTCTCCCGCGGTCAGCAGCATGTCGAGCTCGCGCCCGGCAGGGATCGGGGATACCTGCTCGGCGAGATCGATCAGCTCGTCCGTCGTGTCGCCCATCGCGGAAACCACGGCGACCACCTGGTGGCCGTTCTTCTTGGCTTCCACGATCCGCTTGGCGACGCGCTTGATGCCCTCGGCATCGGCTACGGAGGAGCCTCCGTACTTCTGCACGACAAGGCCCACGTGCGCTCCTCGCTCAGTCCGTGTGTGTCGGCTCAGTTTACCGAGCGTCCGAATTCGACCTCGGGGTTCCCGGATGGTGAGATTCGGGCGCTCGGGGTCGTGCCTGCCCGGTGTGGAGCCCCGCACTCCGGAAAGTGGGGCAGGTCACTCGCGGGGACACGGGCCGCGAGAAGGCCATTGACGCTCTCCGTAGTCGCCCGCTAACTTCGCGTTGTCGTCGCCACACCAGGGGCACAAGGCTCCATCGGGACTTGCGACGCGAAGGATCCTCCTCCTTTGACGACTGCGACCGCTTCCGAGATCCAGCACGTCACACCGGCCGAAGCCGATACGGATTCCGCGGCCGGCTCCCTCTTCGAGATCCGGCCCTTCACCCCGCACTGCGAGGTCATCCGCGACGCCGGCGACCACGCCGTGATCGGCGTCTCCCCCGGCAACAGCTACTTCTCCGCCGACCGGGTCCACGACCTGGCCCGCTGGGGCCTCGCCCTGTTCGAGCGGGTGGACTTCGTCTACACGGACCTGTACGTGGCCGAGATGTACGCGGCGTCCGGCTATCCGCCCGACGACGCCCGCCGCAAGGCGGTGAAGAACCTGCGCGGGGTGCGCGCCAAGGTGCTGGGCGCCGTCCGGGCGGCCGACCCGGGCGGCAGCCGCCTGCACGCGCACGCCATGTCCGACTTCCACGGCAACGCGGCCTACCGCGAGACACACGACCGGCTCCGGGCCCGCCTCGCCACCGACGACGAGTTCCGCACGACCTGCGAGAAACTCGTCGACTCCTTCCTGACCGGCCGTGCCGAGCGGGCGACCGCCGCCCAGCGCGAGGTCTGCCTCTCCTACGTCTGTGCCGAGGCGCCCCTCTTCCTGGACACCCCCGCCATCCTCGGCGTCCCCTCCTCCCTCAACTGCTACCACCAGCTGCTGCCGATGGCCGAGCTGCTCTACTCCCGCGGCGCCGGACTGCGCGCCTCCCGCAACCAGGGGCACGCCATCGTCACGCCCGCCGAGGGGAGCGCCGATGCTCACTGAAGCCCCCCTCGACTTCCCCTTCTCCTGGCGCGGCGACCGGATCCCGCCCGAGGTCGAGGAGTTGCGCGCCGACCGGCCCGTGCGCCGCGTGCGCACCATCGCCGGCGACGAGGCGTGGCTGGTGTCGTCGTACGCCCTGTGCAAGCAGGTCCTCGAAGACCCCCGCTTCAGCCTGAAGGACACCTCCGCGCCCGGCGTGCCCCGGCAGTACGCGCTGACGATCCCGCCCGAGGTCGTCAACAACATGGGGAACATCACCGGCGCCGGACTGCGCAAGGCCGTGCTGAAGGCGCTGAATCCCAAGAGCCCCGGCCTGGCGGAGTGGATGCGCTCCCGTGCCGGTGAACTCGTCGACGGGCTGCTGCGTGAGGGCGCTCCGGCCGACCTGCGGGCCGGCTTCGCCGATCCGTACTCCGCGGGCATGCACTGCCGCATCCTCGGCCTCCCGGCCGCGGACGCGCCCCGGCTCATGCGGAGCCTGGACATCGCGTTCATGAACTCGGCCTGTCCCGTCGCGGGCGCCCGGCTCAACTGGGACCGGGACATCGCCTACATGACCGAGCGGCTGGACGACCCGGCGACGACGGGCCTGATGGCCGAGCTCGCGGCCCTGCGCACCGACCCCGAATACGGCCATCTCACCGACGAGATGCTCGCGACGGTCGGGGTGACGATGTTCGGCGCCGGGGTCATCTCCACCTCGGGCTTCCTGACCATGGCGCTGGTGTCGCTGATCCAGCACCCCGGCCTCCAGGCCGAACTGGTCGCGGACCCCGGGAAGATCCCCGCGGCCGTGGACGAGCTCCTGCGGATCAACCTGTCCATCGGCGACGGCCTGCCGCGGCTGGCGACCGAGGACGTACGGCTGGGCGACGTGGACGTGCAGGCGGGCGAGCTGGTGCTGGTCCTCGTCGAGGGCGCGAACTTCGACCCGGCGGCCTTCCCCGACCCCCACCGGGTCGACCTCGGCCGGGAGAACGCCACCGCCCATCTCTCCTTCGGCGGCGGCCGCCACTACTGCCCCGCCACCGCCCTGGGCCGGGGGCACGCCGAGATCGCCCTGCGGACGCTGCTGGAGCGGATGCCCGGGCTGCGGCTCGCGGTGCCGATCGAGCAACTGGTGTGGCGCACCGGTTTCATGAAGCGGATCCCGGAGCGGCTGCCGGTCATGTGGTAGCGCGCCGTTCTGCCGGGAAGCAGGCGCTGACGGGCGGGGTCGTCACGACGGCGAAGGGCCTGAACGGCCTGTGAACGCGCCGGGCCCGCCGCACCGCTCAAAAGGCCCGGCGGGCCCGTGATCGCGCCCGGGTCCGCCTACCCGCAGCCGGGTGTCACACCCGCCCGCCGAACAGTGTCGCGAGCCCCTGGTCCAGTTCGGCCGCCACGGTCTCCTCGCCCGGCGCGAGCACGGTGTAGGTGCGGGCCAGGAAGCGGTTCAGGTCCGCGGTGACGAACCGGAGTCTGGCCGCGCCCTCCGGCGAGTGGAACTCCACGTAGGTGTGGGACGTCCCGCACGGCCGTACCCGCACGGTGCCGAGCCCGGCGGGGGCCCGCAGCCCCTCACCCAGCAGTACACGGGCGAACGTCCAGGTCGCGGCCTCGCCGTCGAGGGTGACGTGGGCCGGGAAGTCGAGGTGCACGGCCAACGGGTCGCCGGAGGTGTAGCGCAGGGTCGCCGGAAGGGCGATCTCCTGGTCGGCGGTGATCAGGCGGGCGCCGGTCGGCTGCTCCAGGGTGACATGCATGGGCGGGCTCCGATTCGGGGCGGGGGCAGCGGCCCGGTGTGGCCGTTGTGCCGGTGAGACGGCACGAGTCCCCCGTGCATTACGCGACTACCGGAGTCTTTCCATGTAACCTGCGTCACATTTCAGGGTCCGGCTCCCCGCGCCCGGGTAATCCCCTCGCCCCGTTCCCGGCGCGCGGTTACGGTCCCCGCATGGAGATTTCGCGCTACGTGGCGTTCAGCAGCGACCCCGCGGGGGGCAACCCGGCAGGTGTGGTGCTCGACGCCACCGGCGTCGACGCCCGGGAGATGCTGGCGGCGGCGGCCGAAGTCGGCTACTCGGAGTCGGCGTTCGTGGTGCCGGCCGGCGACGGCACGCTGGACATCCGGTACTTCAGCCCGCTCGCCGAGGTGCCGTTCTGCGGCCACGCGACGATCGCCACGGCCGTCGCCCACGCGGAACGCCACGGCACCGGCCGGCTGCGGCTGCGGACCAAGGCGGGCCCGGTCACCGTGACCACCGACCGGACGGCCGACGGCACGCTGACGGCGACCCTGGTGAGCGTGGCGCCGCACACGGAGCCCCTCGCCGACGCCGACCTGGCCGAGCTGCTGGCGATCCTGGGCTGGAGCGCCGCCGATCTGGACCCGGCGCTGCCGCCCCGCGTGGCCTTCGGCGGCGCCCGGCACCCGGTCCTCGCGGCCGCCACCCGGGAGCGGCTGGCCGACCTGGACTACGCGATGGAGCGGCTCGCCGCCCTCATGGCCCGCGAGGACTGGACGACCGTCGACCTGATCTGGCGGGAGTCCCCCACCGTGTTCCACGCCCGCAACCCGTTCCCGCCCGGCGGTGTGGTGGAGGACCCGGCCACGGGCGCGGCGGCGGCCGCGTTCGGCGGCTACCTGCGCGAGCTCGAACTCGTCGCGACACCCGCCACGGTGACGATCCATCAGGGCGCGGACATGGGCAGACCGAGCCTGATCACGGTGACCGTTCCGGCCGGGCCGGGCACCGGAATCGGCGTGACCGGGACGGCCGTACGGATCTGAGACGACGCGGCGGGGGCCGGCGTCACTTCGCCGTTCGCAGCCCCAGCTGATCGCCGATCTCCTGCTGCATGACCTTGCCGGCCTCGAACTCCAGCGTCTCGTCGCCCATCACGCCCTGGTCCGTGTCCAGGCCGTCCAGCTCCTCCAGGGGCTGGTTCAGGCGGATGTGGGCCAGGACGGAGTGCAGCGCGCGCAGCGTCGCGGACGCCGTCGAGCCCCAGTTGGAGAAGTAGGAGAACTGCCACCACCACAGGGCCTCGGCGGTGCGGCCCGCGCGGTAGTGGGCCATGCCGTGGCGCAGGTCGGTGATGACGTCGGTCAGGTCGTCGGAGATCCGCGCCGGGACCGGGGCCTTGCGGGGCTCGTAGGGGTCGAAGACCTCGGAGTAGACGTCGACCGGGTCCAGCAGGCGGGCGAGGTTCTCGCGGAGCTCGTCCACGTCCCCCTCGGGGCCCAGGTCGGGCTCGTAGCGCTCCTCGGGGACGATGTCCTCGTGGGCGCCGAGACGGCCGCCGGCCAGCAGCAGCTGGGAGACCTCCAGCAGCAGGAAGGGCACGGTCGAGCCCGGCTCGTCGCCCTTCGCGACCTCCGTCACCGCGACCAGGAAACTCTCGATCTGGTCCGCGATCTGGACCGCGAAGTCGTCCGGGTTCTGGCCGGTCGCGTGCAGCGTGGCGTCAGACATCTAGGAGTCGTCTCCCCTCGAAGGCGCGGCCGAGGGTGACCTCGTCCGCGTATTCCAGGTCGCCACCCACCGGGAGGCCGCTGGCCAGGCGGGTGACCTTCAGGCCCATGGGCTTGATCATGCGCGCGAGGTACGTGGCGGTGGCCTCGCCCTCGAGATTCGGATCGGTGGCCAGGATCAGCTCCGTGACCGTCCCGTCGGCCAACCGCGCGAGAAGTTCTCGTATACGCAGGTCGTCCGGTCCGACACCCTCGATCGGGCTGATCGCGCCGCCGAGGACGTGGTAGCGGCCGCGGAACTCGCGGGTCCGCTCGATCGCCACGACGTCCTTGGGCTCCTCGACCACGCAGATCACCGCCGGGTCGCGGCGCGTGTCCCGGCAGATGCTGCACAGCTCCTCCTGCGCGACGTTCCCGCACGTCGCGCAGAAGCGGACCTTCGCCTTGACCTCCATGAGGGCCTGGGCGAGGCGCCGTACGTCCGTCGGTTCCGCCTGGAGGATGTGGAAGGCGATCCGCTGCGCGCTCTTGGGACCGACGCCGGGCAGCCGGCCCAGCTCGTCGATGAGGTCCTGAACCACGCCTTCGTACAACGGACTGCCGTCCTTCCTGGGGTTCCTTACGGTACGTACGGTAGTTGGCGGCGCCCCCTCTTAGAAAGACGAGGCGGGCAACGCCCGGAGCGTCAGAAGGGCAGGCCGGGGATCCCGCTGCCGCCGCCCAGGCCCTGGGCCAGCGGGCCCAGCTTCTGCTGCTGGAGGTTCTGCGCGTTCTCGTTGGCCGCCTGGACTGCCGCGATGATCAGGTCGGCGAGGGTCTCGGTGTCCTCCGGGTCGACCGCCTTCGGGTCGATCTTCAGCGCGCGGAGCTCGCCGGCGCCCGTGACAGTGGCCTGCACCAGGCCGCCGCCCGCCTGTCCGTCGACCTCGGTCTGCGCCAGTTCTTCCTGCGCCCGCTGCAGGTCCTGCTGCATCTTCTGGGCCTGCTGGAGCAGCTGCTGCATGTTGGGCTGGCCACCACCGGGGATCACGATCAGCTCCTTGCGTGTGTACGCGTTTCCCGTTCAGCACGAGCCTACGTGGTCTGGCTGGCCGTCGCCCCAGCACTCTTTCGAGTGAGAGAGAACTCGGAGGAATGGGCGTCCTATACCTGATCAAGGCCCACTTCCGGGCGGAAAAGACGCGAAAGGCATCTCTTCGCCACCCATTGGGCGGTAGGAAGGGTCCGGCGCGTCAGCCTCAGGTGTTGCGTGACGTTCCGTGCGCTGCGGGGGTCGCATCCACGTCGTATGTCGTACGTGATGTCACGCACCGTGACAGTAGGGAGTGCCGGGTGGGTCAGCCGGAGATGCAGCCCGACAGGTCGCCGAAGGACGGGCGGGGCGGCGAAGGGGCGGCCGGGCTGCGGCCGGGCGATCTGACGGGGCGGGCGTTCCCCCACGGTGACTGGGGGGAGCCGGCGGTACGGCTGGACGAGCTGTACCGGTGGGTGGAGCGAGGGGCGCTGACCACGGCGGCGTGGTATCTCGCGGACCGGGTGTGGAAGCGGCGCGGGGCGCGGGCGCTGCGCGGCGGGGCCGCTGCCGGGGCGGTGGTCGGAGCCGCGCTGCCGCTCCTCGACCTGACCGGCGTCGTGAGCGGGGTGGCCCCCTGGGGGTATCTGGCGCTCCTGATCGCCGTGGCCTGTGTGGCGGTCGACCGGTTCTTCGGGATCACGTCCGGGTGGATAAGGGACGTCGCCACGGCCCAGGCCGTACAGCGGCGGCTTCAGATGCTTCAGTTCGACTGGGCGACGGAGAACGTACGGGAGGTCCTCGGCCCGGCCGAGGGCACGGCCGGCGAGGCCGCCGAGCGCTGCCTGGCCGTGCTGCGCCGGTTCTCCGAGGACGTCACCGAGCTGATGCGGGCGGAGACGGCGGACTGGATGGTGGAGTTCCGCACCGGGTCCGCACGCCTGGGCATCCAGTCCGCGGTGCCCGGCGGAAGCCGCCCGGACGCCACCGCGGCCCTGGGCCGCTTCGCGGTCCCCCCGGCGAACGGCACCCGCCCGAACATGCCACGTCAGCGCCCGCCCGAGCCGCGCTGAGGAGCGCCCGCCGCACGCACGACTGCGGGAAGGGAAAGGGCCGGCCGACCCGCACTCCAACTGCCGCACAGGAAACGGGACTTCGCTGCCACCGGTCACTGCTTGCCGTACGTCAGGCTCTCGCCGCTGCCGGTGGTCACCCGCTCCAGCCTGCCGTCCGGCAGCAGCGAGATCTCGGTGGCCTTGCCCGGGGAACAGGTGGGAGCCTCGCCTACGGTCACGGTGGACGGGCCGATCCGCAACGGGCCGTCGCCGGCCGGCGCCGCGGAGAGGTCCGCCTCGAACTCGCAGTGGTAGGTGCCGTTTCCGGCGGGTCCGTCGGCGACGAGGGACAGGACCGTGTCGCCCACCTCGCCCTGCCGGATGGTCAGCCGGCGGGTGTTCTCGCCGGTGCCGCTGTCGATCGTGGCCGTCCAGGTACCGAGGTAGCCCGCCGGGACCGTGCCGTCCGCGGACGCCGAGGGGGTCGGGGACGGGGTGGCAGTCGTCGGGTCGGAGGTCGGGGAGTCGGTCGGGGAGTCGGTCGGGGTGGACGTGGCGGTGGGCCTGTCGGTCGGACCGCCACCGGCTCCGTCGTCACCGTCGTCGCTCATCAGGGCGTACACCGAGCCGCCCGCGCCGAGCGCGACGACCAGCGCGACGACGACCAGTGCCGCCGTGGAACGCCCGCTGCGCCGGGGCTGTTCGTGCTGCGGCTCCGGAAGGTAGGGACCGGGTGGGCCGTAGGGCGGGGTGGCGCCGTACGCCGGATTCGGGCTCGGGTGGTTCGGATCCGGGCCGTACGCCCCGTACCCGGGAGCGGCTCCGTAGGGCCGGCCGGGCCCGGCCGGCGGACAGCCGTACGCCGGCTGCTGCGGGTGCTGTTGTGGAGAGCCGTACGCCGGGTGCGCCGGGGCACTGCCGGGAGCGGCGGCCTCCCAGAACGCGCCACCGGGGGGCATACCCGGGCCCGGCGGCGGGGTCGGACCACCCCGGCTCGCGGCGACGGTGGGCAGCTGATCCGGCGGCGTCGGCACGGCGGCCGGGGCGTGCTCGGGGGAGGCGGCGGGGGTGGGCTCCACGGAACCAGGGGCTCCCGAGGCGGGGGCTCCGGAGGCGGGGCCACGGGAGCCGGGCACTCCGGAACCCGGGAGACCGGAACCCGGGAAACCGGCCCCCGGCACACCTGAGCCGGGAGGTCCGGACGCTGGGGAACCGGAGGCAACGGAACCGGAGGCTGGGGAACCTGGGGCAGCGGAACCTGAGGCAGGCGAACCGGTCCCACCTGGGCCCGCCGCGCCCGCGACGGGGGCGGCGGAACCGGGGGCACCGGTGCCCGGCGCGGCAGAAACCGGGGCACCGGCACCCGGGCCACGGGAACCCGGCGCACCCGGAACATGCGCACCCGGAACATGCGCGGCCGGGCCCGGAGGGCCGGAGCCCGGAAGGCCAGAGCCCGGAAGGCCAGAGCCCGGAAGGCCAGAGCCCGGAAGACCGGAGCCCGGAAGGCCAGAGCCCGGAAGGTTCGTCGGCGCCGGGACGCCCCCGTGCGGCGACGGCTGGGACCCCGTACCGCGCACCGGGTTCTCCGCGTCCAGCAGCCGTACCGCGTGCCGTCCCAGCTGGGCCACCAGTGCGCTCGGCAGCCAGGGGTCGCGGGAGCGTCCGCCGGAGACGGTGTCCTCGGCGCCCGTGCGCTCCAGGATCCGGTCGAGCGTCGGGCGGGCGCCGGGGTCCTTGCGCAGACAGTCCCGCACCAGCTCGGCGATGCCCTCGGGCATGCCCTCCAGGTCGGGGTCCTCCTGGGCGATCCGGAACATCACGGCGTGCGGGCCGCTGTCGACGGACCCGAAGGGCAGCCGGCCGGTGGCGGCGTACGCGAGCACCGAGCCCAGGCAGAACACGTCGCACGCGGGCGTGATCCGGTCGCCGCGCACCTGCTCGGGCGCCATGAACCCCGGCGACCCGACGAGCGCGCCGGTGCGCGTGAGCCCGCTCTCGTCGACGGTCTCCAGGGCGCGCGCGATGCCGAAGTCGATGACGCGGGGCCCGTCGATGGTGACCAGGACGTTCGACGGCTTCAGATCCCGGTGCACGATCCCCGCGGCGTGGATGTCCTTGAGCGCGTGCGCGAGACCCGCCGCCAGGATGCCGACCGACCGCTCGGGCAGCGCCCCGTGGTCGTGCCCGACGACCTGCTGGAGGCTGGGCCCGGCGACGTACCCGGTGGCGACCCAGGGCACCTCGGCCTCGGTGTCCGCGTCGAGCACCGGCGCGGTCCAGAACCCGCCGACCTGCCCCGCGGCCTGCACCTCCTGCCGGAACCGGGCCCGGAACTCCTCCTGCGCGGCCAGTTCCCGCCGCACCAGCTTCACGGCGACCGTGCGGCCGCGCTCCGACCGGGCGAGATAGACGTCTCCCATGCCGCCCGCGCCCAGCCGCGCCAGCAGCCGATACGTCCCGATCTTCCCCCAGTGCTCAGCGCCTGGGGGGACCCCCACCGGTTCCCCCGGCCCCAGCTTCTCCATCGCACGCCCCCAACCAGCCCCCGCCTACGCGTCGGCCCCACGATAGTGCGGCATACATGGAGGTGAGCGGGGCGGTGCCTACGGTTCCGTAACAGGAACGGTGATCTGGTCGAGCGCTTTCGACAACCGTTCCAGAACGCGGACGGCGTCGGCGAGTCCGGCCTCCCCCATGGCGTCCGCCAGCCGGTCCGCGAAGGCCGCGTGGCCGGGGTCGATCCGGGAGACCGCCGCCCGCCCCTCGTCCGTCGGCGCCAGCAGCTTGGCACGGCGGTGCGCCGGGTTGGGCCGGTACTCCGCGAGCCCCTTGTCCACCAGCAGATCGGCGATGCGCTGCACGCTCTGCCGGGTGATGCCCATCGCGCGGGCGATCCCGGAGACCGGCAGGGGTTCGCCGAGCACCGCGCCCAGCACCTGCCACCAGGCCGCCGTCAGGCCAGAGGGCCGGGCCAGTTCCTCGGCGACCCCGAGGAACTGGCCGTTGAGCCGGAAGACACCGAGCGCACTGCGGCTGAGCAGTTCCTGCCGCTCCCGGCTCACGCCGCTCACGCCGCTCCCGCCTTCTCCAGTACGGCGTACGCGGCCGCGTCGGAGTCGTGGAACAGCCGGTACCAGGCGTCCAGCACCTCGCCCTCGTACACCCCGAGCAGCCGGAGGATCTCCCGGGCGAAGGCGACCGGCTCGGTCGGGCCGGCGGTGATCAGCCCGCCGTCGGTGACGGCGTCGGCGTCGGCGTACCGCTCGCCGCCGCCGTAGCCGGTGGCCGCGAGATAGAAGGAGATGGCGCTGGTGTGGGCGCGGTCGTCGAGCAGTCCCTCGCGGGCGAGGCCGGCGGTGGCACCGCAGATCGCGGCGACGGGCACGCCGGCGTCGAGGAACTCGCGGGCCTTGCGGGCGAAGGGCGCCAGGTCGTCGCCCGCGTCCCAGAGGTCGGCGCCCGGGAGGATCAGCAGGGAGCTGTCCGCGGGCCGCACGTCGTCCAGCGCGAGGTCGGGCCGGACGCGCAGTCCGCCGATGCTCCGCACCGGCCGCGTGGACGGCCCGACGGTACGGATGTCGTGACCGGCGCGGGCGAGGTGGGCGGTGGCGTGCCCCGTCTCCCAGTCGGCGAAGGTGTCGTAGACGGCGAGGTGCACGGGCTTGCTGTTCATGGCTTCCCCCTGAAGCTTCGGTGCCGCTTTCCGGTATGACAGCATCCTGACATCTAGACAGTCTGCTGTCAATTCCGGGATGCGTCCGCGTCGACAACCTGTCGCGGAAACCCGCCGACCGCAGACAGGACGCCGATATCGCCTCCCGGTCACCGCTCCCTACCCTCGGGCGCATGACCCCTCAGCCAGATCCCGAGGTCGGCGCCGCCGTGAAGGCCGCGGACCGCGCGCATGTGTTCCACTCCTGGTCCGCCCAGGAACTCATCGACCCGCTCGCCGTCGCCGGTGCGGAGGGTTCGTACTTCTGGGACTACGACGGCAAGCGGTACCTCGACTTCACCAGCGGGCTCGTCTACACCAACATCGGCTACCAGCACCCCGAGGTCGTCGCCGCGATCCAGGAGCAGGCCGCGCGGATGACGACGTTCGCGCCGGCGTTCGCGGTCGAGGCGCGCTCGGAGGCGGCGCGGCTGATCGCCGAGCGGACGCCGGGCGACCTCGACAAGATCTTCTTCACCAACGGCGGCGCCGACGCGATCGAGCACGCCGTGCGGATGGCCCGGCTGCACACCGGGCGGCCGAAGGTCCTGTCGGCCTACCGGTCGTACCACGGCGGCACCCAGCAGGCCGTGAACATCACCGGTGACCCGCGCCGCTGGGCCTCCGACAGCGCCGCGGCCGGTGTCGTGCACTTCTGGGCACCCTTCCTCTACCGCTCCCGCTTCTACGCCGAGACCGAGGAGCAGGAGTGCGCGCGGGCGCTGGAGCACCTGGAGACGACGATCGCCTTCGAGGGGCCGGCGACCATCGCCGCGATCGTCCTGGAGACGATCCCGGGGACGGCCGGGATCATGCTGCCGCCGGCCGGCTACCTCGCGGGCGTCCGGGAGATCTGCGACAAGTACGGGATCGTCTTCGTCCTCGACGAGGTCATGGCCGGGTTCGGGCGCACCGGTGAATGGTTCGCCGCGGACCTCTTCGACGTGACGCCGGACCTGATGACCTTCGCCAAGGGCGTGAACTCCGGGTACGTGCCGCTGGGCGGCGTCGCCATCTCCGGGGCGATCGCGGAGACGTTCGCGACGCGGCCCTACCCGGGTGGTCTGACGTACTCGGGCCATCCGCTGGCCTGTGCCGCCGCCGTCGCGACGATCCAGGTCATGGCCGAGGAGGGCGTCGTCCAGAACGCCGCGCGGCTGGGTGCCGACGTGGTGGGCCCGGCGCTGCGGGAGCTCGCCGAGCGGCACCCGTCCGTCGGCGAGGTGCGGGGCGTCGGGATGTTCTGGGCGCTCGAACTGGTGCGGAACCGGGAGACCCGGGAGCCGCTGGTGCCCTACAACGCGGCCGGTGCGGCGAACGCCCCGATGGCGGCGTTCGGCGCGGCCGCGAAGGCCGCCGGGCTGTGGCCGTTCATGAACATGAACCGCACGCATGTCGTGCCGCCGTGCAACGTCGGTGAGGCGGAGCTCAAGGAAGGACTGGCGGCCCTGGACACCGCCCTGGCCGTGGCGGACGAGTACACGGAGTAGGTCCGAGCAGGTCCGGCGACCGAGAAGATCGAGGTCGTCGCAGAAACGTCGCCCCGAATCCGAACGACTAAGGTGGCGTGCTCGTAGACATATACGTGCACGCCACCTCATCGCGACGACGGGAGACGCCCCGACCATGCCCGGCACCGGCGGCAACGGCTCTGTCACGCGAAGTACCCTGCGCCAGCAGATCGCGGACGCGCTGCGGGACGAGGTACTGGCCGGGCGCCTCCAGGCGGGCCGCGAATTCACCGTCAAGGAGATCGCCGAGCAGTACGGCGTCTCCGCGACCCCGGTTCGCGAGGCACTCGTCGACCTCTCGGCGCAGGGTCTGCTGGAGGCCGACCAGCACCGCGGCTTCCGGGTCCACGAGTACTCCGTGGCGGACTACCGGGGCATCGTCGAGGCCCGCGGCCTGGTCACCAACGGCATGTTCCAGGTCCTGGCCACCGACCGCTCCAGCCACCGGGATCCCGACAACCCGCGCGTCGCCGCGGCGGTGGCCGGGGTACGCCGCCGCGCCGAGGAGGCCGAGCGCGCCGCCACGGCCGGGGACCTCACCGTTCTCATCGGCTACGACCTGCGCTTCTGGCGCGAGCTCGGCGCTCTCTTCGGCAACGCCTACCTCTCCGACTTCCTGCACCGGCTGCGGGTGCAGTCCTGGGTCTGCGCGGTCCAGCATCTGCGCCGCCTGGACGATCTGCGCGGCCATCTGTGGGCCCGCCACACCGACCTCGTCGACGCGCTGATGCAGCGCGACCTGCCCACGGCCCGCCACATCGTCGCCGCCCACGACGCGGACTCGGTCGCCCTGATCGAGCGACTGGCGGCCGGGTGAGCCACGAGCGGGAGCCGACGGCACCTCTCGCCCGACCCGAGACTCCCGCCCGACGCAAGACTCCCGCGCTGCCCCAGAACCCCGGCCCGCCCGAGACTCCCGACACACCCACAACCCCCGGCCCGCCCGAGACTCCCGCCCGACCCAGGACTCCCGCGCTGCCCCAGAACCCCGGCCCGCCCGAGACTCCCGACACACCCACAGCCCCCGGCCCGCCCGAGGCTGCCGCCCTGCCCGAGGCCGCCGGCCTGCCTGAGGTTCCCGGCCTCTCCGTCGTCATCCCCGCCTACAACGAACGGCACCGCCTCACCCCCACCCTCGACGCCCTCGCCGCCTACCTCTCGGCGGACGAACCCCGCTGGGGCTCCTGGGAGATCGTCGTCGCCGACGACGGTTCCAGCGACGGCACCGGCGACCTCGTCACCGCCCGCCGGGACCCCCGCATCCGTCTGGTCACCGGCGAGGGCAACCGCGGCAAGGGCCACGCCCTGCGCCTCGGTGTCGCCGTCTCCCGCGGGCGCCGTGTGCTGGTCACGGACGCCGATCTCGCGACGCCGATCGACGAGCTGGAACGGCTCGACAAGGCGCTCGGCGAGGGCGAGGGCGACTGCGCGGCGATCGGCTCCCGTTCGGTCCCCGGCGCCACGATCGGCTCCCGCCAGCACCGGGTGCGCGAACTGCTGGGCCGCGCGGGCAACGCGCTCATACGCCGTACCGCCCTGCCCGGCATCCACGACACCCAGTGCGGCTTCAAGCTCTACGACGGCGACCGGGCCCGCGAGGCGTACGCCGCCTCCCGCGTCAACGGCTGGGGCATAGACGTGGAGGTGCTGCGGCATCTGCGCGACGCCGGGCTGCCCGTCGCCGAGGTCCCCGTCCACTGGTCCCACCGGCCCGGCTCGAAGGTCGGCCCCCTCGACTACGTCCGCGCACTGACCGAGATCACCCGCATCGCCGCCCGCTCCGTACGCCCCGCCGACGTCTTCGCACCCTTCCTCTTCCTGCTGCTGTCGGTGGCCCTGTACTCCGGCCGCTTCTTCGACCCGGCCGGCCGCTACCTCCCCGACTCGCTGCGCGACCAGAACCAGTGGGAGTGGTTCTTCGCGGTCACGGCCGACAACGTCGCCCACCTCCGCAATCCCCTGTTCACCGACCTCCAGGGCTTCCCCGACGGCGTGAACCTCATGGCCAACACGGTCATGCTCGGCATGTCCGTCCCCCTGGCGCCCCTCACCCTGGCCGCCGGTCCCGCGGTCACCCTCAGCCTGGTCATGGCGCTCGGCCTCGCCGCCACCGCGGCCGCCTGGTACTGGCTGATCGTCAAGTACCTGGCCCGCAGCCGCATCGCGGCCTTCCTCGGCGCCGCTCTGGCCGCGTTCGCGCCGCCGATGGTCAGCCACGCCCACGCACACCCCAACTTCGTGGTGCTGTTCATGGTCCCGCTGATCATCGACCGCGCCCTGCGCCTGTGCGCGGGCACCCGGGTCGTCCGGGACGGAGTGGTCCTCGGCCTGATGGCGGCCTACCAGGTCTTCCTGGGCGAGGAGCCGTTGCTGCTGACAGCGCTGGGCATGCTGCTGTTCGCGGCCGCCTACGCCGTCGTACGCCGGGACGCGGCACGGGAGGCCCGGCGGCCGCTGCTGCGGGGCGTCCTCATCGGCGCCGCCGTCTGCCTCCCCCTCATCGTCTACCCACTGGTCTGGCAGTTCGCCGGGCCGCAGAGCTACACCGGCATCGAGCACAACCCCCGCTCCTTCAACAGCCCGCTCGCCCTGCTCTCCTTCGCCGAGCGCTCATGGCTCGCGGGCGACGCCGACACCGCGAAGGCGCTGGCCTTCAACACCACCGAACAGAACGCCTTCTACGGCTGGCCGCTGGCCCTGCTCGCCCTCGCGATCGTCGTACGGCTCCGGAAGCAGGCCCCGGTCGGAGCGCTGGCGTGCACGGCGGTGGCCGCGGCCTTCCTGTCCCTCGGGCGGGAGTTCCGCATCCCGCTGACCGGCATCACTCTCCCCGGCCCCTGGGAACTCCTCGCCGACAAGCCGTTGTTCGAGGCGGTCATCGAGAGCCGGGTCGCGATGATCTGCGCGCCCGCGCTGGGCATGCTGCTCGCCGTCGCCGTGGACCGGCTGCTCGCGGTACGCCCCCCGGTCGCCCGCTACGTCGGCCTGCTGGGCGTCGCCCTCGCCCTGCTCCCGCTGGTCCCGGCCCCGCTCAGGGCGGTCGACCGTGCCGAGGTGCCGCCCTTCATCGCGGACGGGACCTGGACGTCGTACGTCCGCGAGGGCGAGTCGCTCGTGCCGGTGCCGCTGCCCGACCCCTCGGACGCGGAGGCCCTGCACTGGCAGACCGAGGCCGGCCTCGGCTTCAAGCTGCCGGGCGGCTATTTCAACGGCCCCTACGGCGACGAACGCCTCGGCATCTACGGCGCCGAGCCCCGCTTCACCTCCAACCTGCTGCGTGAGGTGCGCAACACGGGCGAGATCCCGCCCGTCAACGACTCCTGGCGCGAGCAGGCACGGGTGGACCTTGCGTACTGGAAGGCGGGCGTGCTGGTGCTGGCCCCGCAGCCCAACGACTCCGCCCTGCGCACGACTGTGGAAAAGCTGGTGGGCGTGTCCGGTAAGTGGGTCGGCGGAGTATGGGTATGGGACCTGCACGAGGGGACCCGTCCTCGCGCCGCACCGATTACCCTGCCCTGACCGACGTGCTACGCCGAGCTGTGCGAGGAGCCCTCTTTTGGCCTGTGACCTGTGGCTGGTACCGCTTGTCGACGTGTTGTGCCACACCCCCGACAACCCGTTCGCCGAGGAACTCGCGCAATACAACAAGGTGCTCGCCGAGGCCGGGCTGCCACCGGTGCCGGTGTACCAGTACATGCCGGGCCTGTCCGGCGACGTCGCCCCGGTCGCCGGGTTCGACTACGACGCGCTGCACTTCCTGCGCCGTGCCTATCTGCTCCAGGTCTGCGGGCTCGCCGTCACCCCGGTCGACGAACTGGGCGGTGACTACGAGCAGCTCCTGGAGATGTTCGAGTCGACGGCCAAGCAGTCGCATCTGGTCTGGCACTACGACCACGCGGGCGCCTACGTCCCGGTCGACTTCCCCGGCCCGCTCTCCAACGACGAACTCCTCGCGGGCGGCGGCCCCCTGGGCTCCGCGCAGGCGCTCCTGCGCGAGCTGGAGTTCGTGGCCCCGGTGATCGGCATCGACCCGGCCAACCCGCCGGCGGCACCGCAGGCCCCGCTCGCGCCCACGGCCCTGGAGGAACCGGCCGTCGCCGCCCCCTACGACCCGAGCCCCTTCGCCCGCGAACGGCACGTCTGGCTGGGCCTGCACGCGGCGGCGACCCGGAGTCTGGCCCAGGGCTCCATGATCGTCTTCAGCTGACTTACTTGAGCTGGGACAGGCCCTTCTGGAGGTCGTCGAGGTTCATCACCGGCGTGTAGTCCACGGCGGCGCCGAACCTCTGGAAGAGCTGCTCGGTGACCGACGGCATCTGGGAGGTGTCCTGCATGTCGAAGACGAGGAACACCGAGCGGACGCCGTTGTCAGGGCCGAAGTAGGCGGCCTCCGGCTTGAACGCTTCCATGACCTCCTGCATCAGCTGGGGCATCTTGCCGCTGCGGATGATCTCGTTCGTCTTCTCGGTGTCGAGATGGGCCTGGAGCAGCACACGCATGACGTTCACCTTCTTCCGGGTCGCCCCCTGCGATCTCACGCTAGGGGCGCCGCGCGGGGGCCGCCCGCTCAGTACTCCATCGGAGGCGGGCGGAAGGGGGACACCCGGTCGGCGCCCCCTTCGAGGCTCGTCAGTTCTGCTCGACGATACGGATGGTGCGGATCCCCGTACCCCGGTAGCGGGTCGGCGTCCTGGTCAGGACAGGACGTCCGCGCGGCCACTCGACGGTGGGCAGGGCGAGACGGAGCACCTGCGCGCCACTCCAGTCCGGCTCGTCCTTGCCCTCGTCGTCGACACCGGCCGTCCGCAGGCGTTTACCCACGGCGGCAGCGGCCGAGAAGTCGAGCGCCTCGACATTGACCGACGACAGCGAGGCGAGGTGCTCGGCGACCCCGGCCCGCTCACGCTCGGCGGCGGCGAGGCTGAGTGCCGGGATGTAGACCCGCAGGGCGGGATCCTTCTCGGCCTCGACCACGAGCCGCGAGGCCATGATGTTCCCCCCGCCGAGGGCGAGCGCGGCCGTGTCGTCGAAGATGACGGCACGCGGCAGCGGGTACCGCTCCTCGTCCGTCACTGGACCTCCCCGATGCGCCCGGCTTCCAGGTCGGCCCACAGCTTCTCGCCGGCCTTCTCGTCCTCGTCGGTGTACGGCCTGCCCAGGAAGTGCTCCTCGACGTACGCCTTGGTCTCCTCGTACCGCTTGCGCAGCTCTTCCTTGGTCGGTGTGGCCCCGGCCAGCTCCGCCACGAAGTCCCGCATGCTCATCCCGCGCTCCCGGGCCAGCTCCTGGAGACGGTCTCGGACAGCGGGGTCGACCTTGATCGTGGTGTCAGCCATGAGCACAGTATACCGGCGGTATACCACCTCGGGGCGTTCGAGTGTGAGGGCCATCGGCACTCCGTTCCTTTCGATGGACCCGGCGCGCGGATGCGGGACCGGGAGTCTTCCTGGGCCTACGCGGGGGCGACCCGCCTCTTCAGCAGGCCCCGGAGCAGCCCGCCACCCGGGCGGCGACAGTCGACCTCAACGGCCGTGACCGGAACGGGAGTCGATCGCTCCGGACACCCGCTCACCAGGCACGCCTCGATGTGCGCGGCCGCCGAGATCACCGGCCCCGGCCAGTCGTAGGCCAGCGCCGCCCGCACCCTCGCGCTGCTGACCCCCCGCTCCCACCACCGCTCCACCAGCGGCGCGAGCCGCAGCGCCTCCGCGGCGTCGAGGGTGAGCCGGGGGTCGATGCGTCCGAGCGAGAGGAGCAGGTGCGCGGCACGCACGGTCATCCTGGTCGGCGCGTCGAGACTCGGAACTTTTTCGGTTTCACCCGTTTGTGGCGCGACCTCGTACGGGGCATCGAACACCTCGTAAACGACGCGGAGTTGCCGTGCCGACCGGCCCTCACCGTCCTCGCACACCACCCGCCGCAGATACCGGAGTTCCTCCAGCTCACGCAGGGCGGCGACGATCCCCGACCGCCTCTCGACGCTCGGTGCGGCCAGTGCGCGCAGGGTGACGCGGGCGTGGTTCGGGAGGGCCAGCAGGTACGTCAGTACGCTCACCGCACGCCATGAGATGCTCCGGTCGCGGAGTAGGGCGGCAGAGAAGCCTGAAAAGACGCGCGCAGGCGTCGTACGATGAGTGCACATCCGGAGCTGTTCTCTCCTGGGTGTCGAGCCCCCGGGTGTTGGCGCACCGCGGGGGCATTCCTGTTGGCGTGACTCTAAGGCCACGCAGAGCGACGATTGCAAGTCGGAACCACCTTTTCCCAGGCGGAAGTTCGCGTTCTTCACTCCTGCGAGTGAAGGGCGGTGCACAGCAGCAGCGTGTGGACGAGGCGGTCGGGGGCAGCGGGGCGGTAACGCCAACTCAATGGCCAGGTGAGGCCATTGAGAGCGGGTACCGGGATGTACGAGACATGCCCCGGGCCGGCGACGAAACGGGTCACTCCGTCGGGCCAGGCGCGGTGGGACGTACTGCCGACGGGCACCAGGAAGTAGAGCCCGCGTCGCCCGGTCGCCGTCTCGACGATCGGCCCCGGATCACCGCCGGTCATGCGGGCCAGCCGGTCGGCGACGTCCCGCCCTTCCTCGCCGTCGATCCTGATCGCGTCGAACTGGACGCCCGCCTTGCGGAGTTGAACACCGGCTGCCGGGAGCCAGGTCAGGTCACTTTGCGCATTCACGGGGTCAGCTTGCGGGTGCGGAGCTAGCTTGATCCATGACTTTGCGTGTCCGGTTGAACACGGTTGATTACCGGCGTCCGCGAGTTGTGACCGGTTGAGTTCGGTTGAGTTCGGAGGTGACCGCAATGGCGCGGGCGGAGAACAAGACGGAGGCAGGCGGTACGGCCCATCTGGTCGCCGCCCTGGCGAAGGCGTTGCGGGAGCAACACGGGCTGACCCAGCCACAGTTGGGAGACAAGCTCGGGTACACGGCAGCGGCGGTGAGCGCGATGGAGACGTGTGCGCAGCCCGCGAGCGATCAGATGCTGGTGAAGTTGGAGGCGGAGATCGGTGGTGGGCTGGGAGTCTTCGAGAAGGCCCGTAAATGGATACTGCTGGAGAAATACCCGGCCCGTTTCCGGGGGTTCTCGGAGCTGGAGGCGGGGGCGGTCACGCTGTGTTCGTACCAGACGCTGATCGTCGACGGACTGTTCCAGACCGAGGACTACGCACGGGCGCTGATCGGCGGCAGCTATCCGCCCGTATCCGAGCGGAGACGCGAGGAACTGGTGGAAGCCCGGCTGGCCCGCCGGGCGATCTTCGACCGGGACCCGGCCCCGCACATCGAGTTGATCCTCGAAGAGAGCGTGCTGCGGCGGCCGTTCGGCAACTGGGATGTCATGGGCGGGCAACTGCGCTCACTGGCCGAGGACGCCCGGAGAGGCAACGTCTTCGTGCAGGTGTTGCCCTTGAATCGTGGGCTGCACGGAACATACGCGGGCGATCGCGGCGCCATGCAGGTTGTGGAGACCAAGGACCACGAGCACGTCGTCTACATGGAGATCGAGGACCAGGGCATCCTGGTCAACGATCCGGCGGAGGTGTCCCATCTCGCGCGCCGCTATGCGAATATCCGTGCGCAGGCCCTGAGTCCCGACGAATCACTGTCCTTCATCGAGCAGTTGGCAGGAGAGGAACGATGACCGGCACCGGAAGCCTTCGCTGGTTCAAGTCGAGCTACAGCGACGGGGGCGGTGGCCAGTGCGTCGAAGTCGCCTACGCCTGGCGCAAGTCCTCGTACAGCGACGGCGGCGGTGGCCACTGCGTCGAAGTCGCCCCCTGCCCCCACCCCACCCCCACCATCCACATACGCGACTCCAAGAACTCCGACGGCCCGAATCTCACCGTCTCCGGCGGGGCCTGGGCCGCCTTCCTCGCGCTCCCGGCCACACCCCCCACCCCCTGACCCAAAACACGTATCACTTTCCCAAAACCCGTCACATCTTTCCCGACCACACCCCCACCCCCCGGGGGATCCGCAGGCGACTGCCCGGCGGTTGCCCGCCCGCATGCGCGACGCTGGTCGGCATGACTGGATCCCCCCATGTCAAGGCGCCGCCCGGCACGGGCACCGTGTACCGGGCGACCCTTGAAGCGCTGGCACAGTACGGGCCGCGGCGTGCCGGGATGACGCAGATCGCGCGCCTGGCCGACACGAACCGGCCCTTTCTCTACCGGAACTGGGCGAGTCGCGATGCCCTGATCCGGGAAGCCACACAGCTTGAGCTGAGGCGTCTGCTGTTCGTGGCCCGCGAGGTGCCGGACACCGTGCCGCCCCGGTGCCGGCAGGCGCACTTCGTGGTGCGCGCCGCGCGCCTGCTGCGGGAACATCCCGTCGTCGGGACGACGGCCCGCACCGCCCCGGAGCTGGTGCACACCGCTGTCCTGCGGCCGGTCAGCGACTGGCACACGACGGCATGGCTCTGGCTGCGCGAGCATGTGACAGGCCACATCAAGGCACCGGCCGAACGCGACAGCGTCACCCTGGCGGTACTCACCACAGCGCTGCCTTACGCCCTTACGCCCTCCGCGAATCCCTCGGATCCCGAGGAGCGCGCCGCCGTCGACGCCCGGTTGAGCACCGCCGTACACCTTTGCCTGGCGGTCGGGGCGCCGTGCGCGGCACCCCGACCGCCGTCTCCTACAGGAACGAGTTGATCTCGATCGTCTCGTCCCGGCCCGGGCCCACGCCGATCGCGGAGATCGGGGCGCCGGACATCTCCTCCAGCGCCTTGACGTAGTTCTGGGCGTTCTTCGGCAGGTCGGAGAACGACTTCGCCCCGGTGATGTCCTCGGACCAGCCCGGCAGGGTCTCGTAGACCGGCTTGGCGTGGTGGAAGTCGGTCTGCGAGTACGGGAGTTCCTCGACGCGCTTGCCGTCGATCTCGTACGCCACGCAGACCGGGATCTGCTCCCAGCCGGTGAGGACGTCGAGCTTGGTGAGGAAGAAGTCGGTGAGGCCGTTGACGCGGGTCGCGTAGCGGGCGATCACCGCGTCGAACCAGCCGCAGCGACGGTCACGGCCGGTCGTCACGCCCCGCTCGCCGCCGATCCGGCGCAGCGCCTCGCCGTCCTCGTCGAACAGCTCCGTCGGGAACGGGCCCGCGCCGACACGGGTCGTGTACGCCTTGAGGATGCCGATGACGCGGCTGATCTTCGTGGGGCCCACGCCCGCGCCCGTGCACGCACCACCGGCGGTGGGGTTGGAGGACGTGACGAAGGGATAGGTCCCGTGGTCGATGTCGAGCAGGGTGCCCTGGCCGCCCTCGAAGAGGACCACCTTGTCGTCCTCCAGCGCCTGGTTGAGAACCAGGACGGTGTCGGCGACGTAGGGCCTGACCTTCTCGGCGTAGCCCAGCAGCTCCTCGACGACCTGCTCGACGGCGATCGCGCGCCGGTTGTAGAGCTTGGTGAGGACCTGGTTCTTGACGTCGAGGGCCGCCTCGACCTTCTGCGTCAGGATCGACTCGTCGTACAGGTCCTGGACGCGGATGCCGACGCGGTTGATCTTGTCGGCGTAGGTCGGGCCGATGCCGCGCCCGGTGGTGCCGATCTTCCGCTTGCCGAGGAAGCGTTCCGTCACCTTGTCCACCGTCACGTTGTAAGGCGTGATGATGTGCGCGTTTCCGCTGATCAGGAGCTTGGACGTGTCGACGCCACGCTCGTTCAGACCGCTCAGCTCGGAGAGCAGGACCGACGGGTCGACGACGACGCCGTTGCCGATGACCGGGGTGCACCCCGGCGAGAGGATGCCGGAGGGGAGAAGGTGGAGGGCATACTTCTGGTCGCCGACGACGACCGTGTGGCCGGCGTTGTTGCCGCCCTGATAGCGGACCACGTAGTCGACGGATCCGCCGAGCAGGTCGGTGGCCTTCCCTTTACCCTCGTCACCCCACTGAGCACCGAGCAGCACAAGTGCGGGCACGCGCGTACACCCCTTCCGGGCGGGGCATGTCCAAGGTCAGGGGCGCACGCGTAAGGTATGCCGCCGCGTGCACCACTACCGGCTGCGACCGTCATTGGCCGCGCACCGTCGGACCGGATGGCCCCGGAATAGACGAAGCCCCTGGCGCAATAGCGCAAGGGGCTCTTGCACAAAGATGCTACCCGAGGAAGCGAGGCATGGCCGAGGTGGCGACTTTCGCGATGTCCGATCAGCTGCTTGTGGTGATCGATCCGATCGCCCGGAGGACGGACGGCGAGTCCGTCAGGATCGCGAAAGACGTGCTCAGCGCGGGTGCGGTGACCAAAGTGTGCCTGCCGGAGGGTCCGGACGAATTCGCCAGGGCGCTGGCGCGGAGAGGCGCCCGACGGCCGGTGGTCGTCGGCGACGACGGGGCGCTGACGCGCGCGGTGGCGCTGCTGCACCGGCAGCGGCAGCTGGCCGAATGCGCACTGTCGGTGGTGCCGGTGGGCGGTGCGCTGTCGCTGGCCGGATCCCTGGGGGTGCCGACGGGGGCGGTCGCGGCGGCGCGGGCGGTGCTGGACGGCGTGGAGCGGCGTCTGGACCTGCTCGTGGACGACAGCGACGGCGTGGTGCTGGGCGGGCTGCGCATCCCTCCGATACGGGACCCGGCCGCGCCGGACGGGGCCACCGCGGTGGGCCCGGGCGGCGGACGGCCGTGGCTGCGGACGTGCCAGTCGCTGGTACGGACGCTGGTGCCGCCGAAGGGCTCGTCCCCGGCCGCCTCCCCCGGGCCGTCGCGGCTGCGTGTCGAGGTGGACGGGGCGACGCTGGTGGATCTCGACCAGCCGGTGGACGCGTTGTCGGTGACGCCGGGGCTCGCGGGCCTGGCGGAGGTGGAGGTACGGCCGGCGTCGGTGGGCGCGGAGGCGTCCCCGCTGCGCGCCGAGGGCCGCACGGTGACGGTGTCGGGGGCGCACTTCCGCTACCGCGCCGACACGGCGGTCTCCGGGCCGGTGCGCAGACGGACGTGGACGGTGGGGGAGGGCGCGCTGCGACTGGTGCTGCCGGGCCGGTGAGGCTCTACGGGGCGCCCAGGCCGAAGGTCTTGCCCTGGTGTTCGCGCCAGCGTTCCATCAGCTTGCCGATCTCGCCCTCCAGGTACTCGAAGAAGGCCAGCGTCTCGGCGATGCGCTGCCCGCCCGGCGTCGCCGGGCCGAGGCTGTCGACGCCCTCGCGCAGGGTCTGGCTCCAGCGCCTGAGGATGGCGTCGCGGTTGGTCAGCGCCTCGTACCACTGGTCGCTGTGCACCCGGTAGCGCTCGCGCCGTGAGCCCGGTTCGCGCTCGCGGGAGACCATGTGGACCTGGGCGAGGTAGCGCACCGCGCCGGAGATCGCGGCGGGGCTGACCTGGAGCTGTTCGCCGAGTTCGGCGGAGCTCATGGTGCCGGAGTCGGACGCGAGGAGCGCGGCGAACACGCGTGCGGCCATGCGCTGCATCCCGGCCTCGACGAGCTGCGCGGCGAAGGCCTCCACGAACTTCGACACCGCCTCGGGGTCCCGTCCCGCCTCACTCGGTTCCATCATTCGTAGATCATCTCCCTGCGTCCACCGAGCTCCGCGCTGCCCCCGAGTCTATCCGCGATTTATACGCTTCCTTAACTTCACAAATTTCTGAAGGAAGCGTACGTTCTGAACCATGACGAAGGCAATCACCGTCTCCGGACTGCACAAGTCGTTCGGCAAGACGCACGCCCTGGACGGCCTCGACCTGGACGTCGAGACGGGCGAGGTCCACGGCTTCCTCGGCCCGAACGGCGCCGGCAAGTCCACCACCATCCGCGTCCTGCTCGGCCTGCTGCGGGCCGATGCCGGTGGCGCCCAGGTGCTCGGCCGCGACCCCTGGACCGACGCGGTCGAGGTGCACCGCCGGATCGCCTACGTGCCGGGTGACGTGACGCTGTGGCGGAACCTGTCGGGCGGTGAGGTCATCGATCTCTACGGCCGGCTGCGCGGAGGTCTGGACGCGGGGCGCCGCGCCGAGCTCGTCGAGCGCTTCGAACTCGACCCCACCAAGAAGGGCCGCACCTACTCCAAGGGCAACCGGCAGAAGGTCGCCCTCGTCGCCGCCTTCGCCTCGGACGTGGACCTGCTGATCCTCGACGAGCCGACCTCGGGCCTGGACCCGCTGATGGAGGAGGTCTTCCAGCGCTGCGTGGAGGAGGAGCGCGACCGCGGCCGGACGATCCTGCTGTCCTCGCACATCCTCAGCGAGGTCGAGGAGCTCTGCGACCGGGTCAGCATCATCCGCAGGGGCCGTACCGTCGAGAGCGGTTCGCTGGCCGACCTGCGGCACCTGACACGCACGAGCGTCACCGCCGACCTGGCCGGTCCGCCCAACGGCCTGTCGCGTCTGCCCGGCGTCCACGACCTCGACGTCCACGGCCACCGCGTACGGCTCCAGGTCGACACCGACAAGCTCGACGCCGTCCTGCGCACGCTCAGCGAGTCCGGCGTACGGTCGCTGACCTCGACGCCGCCGACGCTGGAGGAGCTGTTCCTGCGGCACTACCAGGCCGACACGGACGAGGTGGCCGCCCGATGACGGCCACCGCCTTCGGGGTACGGCCCGGCGGTCCGCGCCAGCTCGCCGGCACCGCAACCCTGCTGCGCTTCGCCCTGCGCCGCGACCGGGTGATGATCCCGGTGTGGGTGGCGGTGAACGCGATGATGATCCTCTCCATGCCGAACACGCTGGAGAACCTGTACGCCACCCCGGCCGACCGCGCCAACCTGGTGCAGGACACCACGGCCAACGCCTCCTTCCGCGCGCTGATCGGCCCCGTCTTCGACGACTCGATCGGCGCCCTGACGGCCTGGCGGGTCGGCGTCTACGCCGGTGCGCTCGCGGCCGTGGTCAGCATGCTGCTCGTCGTACGGCACACCCGGGACGAGGAGGAGAGCGGCCGTCAGGAGCTGGTCGCGTCCGGGATGGTGGGCCGCCGGGCTTCCCTGACGGCCGCCCTGCTGACGGCCGTGGTCGCGAACGCCGTACTGGCCCTGCTGGTCACGGCCGGACTCGCGGGCCAGGGCGCCACGGGGGGCGCTGGCACTCGGGCTCGGGCTCGCGGGGGTCGGCATGGTCTTCGCCACGCTGGCGGCGATCGTCGCGCAGTTCACCGAGAGCGCGCGGCTGGCGCGAGGACTGACGGCGGGGCTGCTGGGCGCCGCGTTCGTGCTGCGCGCCGCCGGCGACTCGGCGTCGGACGACGGCTCGTCCGCGCTGACGTGGGCGTCGCCGCTGGGCTGGCTGGAGAACCTGCGGCCGTTCGCGAGCGAGCGCTGGTGGGTGCTGCTGCTGTTCGCGGGGGCGGCCCTGGTGCAGGGCGTGGTGGCGTACGAACTCGCCGGGCGCCGGGACGTGGGGATGAGCTTCCTGCCCGCCCGTCCGGGCCCCGCGCTCGGCCGCCTCGGCACGGCGGGCGCGCTGGCCTGGCGGCTCCAGCGCGGCAGCGTGCTCGGCTGGAGCATCGGCTTCTTCCTCGCCGGGGTCGTCTACGGCGGCCTGACCGACGGGGTGGCCGACCTGGTCGGCGACAACGACAACGCGCGGCAGATCTTCGAGCGCATGGGCGGCCAGGAAGGGCTGACGGACGCGTTCCTGGCGTCGATGGTCGGCATGCTGGGCCTGATCGCGGCCCTCTACGTGGTGGCGTCGGTCCTGCGGCTGCACGGCGAGGAGACCTCGATGCGGGCCGAGCCGATCCTGGCGAACGCGGTGGGCCGCCTCCGCTGGGCCGCCGGTCACCTCGTGATCGCCTTCGCCGGCTCGGCCCTGATCATGCTCCTCGCCGGACTGGGCTTCGCCGTCGGCTACGGCAAGGAGACCGGCCCGATCCTGGGCGCCTGTCTGGTCCAGCTCCCCGCGGTCTGGGTCGTCGGCGGCCTGGCGGTCCTGCTGTACGGCCTGTTCCCCGGGGCGGCGATGGCGGCGTGGGCGGTGGCCGGTGCGGTCCTGCTGATCGGCTGGGTGGGCCCCGCGCTGGACGTACCGCAGGCCGTGCTGGATCTGTCCCCCTTCGGCCATCTGCCGAAGCTGCCGGGCGGCGGGATGGAGTGGGGACCGGTGCTGTTCCTGCTGACGCTGGCGGCGGGACTGGTCGCGGCCGGGCTGGCGGGGTTGCGGCGTCGGGACATGACGACCTGACCGGCCGGAACGGCCCACGGCCCCTCCCCGGTGCAGAACCGGGGAGGGGCCCGGCGCGTCCCTGTGGTCATGGGCCGAGGAGATCAACGCACGCTGCACACCGCCCTGACCTGCGGCGGATGCCTGCTGTCGGCGCTGGGCTCGACGGCGGCCACACTTCTCTGGGCCTCCACGGACCGCACCCGCCGACACCTGGGCGCGGGCTTCGAGGGCGAGGGCACCGACTACGTCGCCGCCCTGACCGAACTGCCCCTGGTCGCCGCGGCCGGAGCACTGATACCGGCGCTGGCCTGCGCGCTCGCCCTCCGTCTGACGCGCCGCCGGAAGGACTGAACGCACCCGCCTCTCAGGCCACCTCCACCCGAAGCCCTTCCAGGCCCCGGATCACGAAGTTCGGCTTGCGGTCGGGTTCCTCCGCCGCCCGCAGGGTCGGCGCCTGCTCCAGGAGGGCCGTCATGGACGCCGCCAGTTCGATGCGGGCCAGCGGGGCGCCGATGCAGTAGTGGATGCCCGCGCTGAAGGAGATGTGGGGGTTGTCCTTGCGGGTGAGGTCCAGGGCGGCCGGGGCCTCGAAGACCTCGGGGTCGTGGTTGGCGGAGCCGAAGAGCATGGCGATCTCCGCACCGCGCGGGATGGTCGTGCCGTCGATCTCGATCTCGTCCAGGACCCAGCGCTCGAACAGCTGGAGCGGGGTGTCGTAGCGCATCAGCTCCTCGATCGCGGACGGGACCAGGGAGTGGTCGGCGCGCAGGGCCGCCAGCTGGGCAGGGTTGCGCAACAGCGCCCACCACCCGTTGACGGTGGCGTTCACCGTGGCCTCGTGGCCCGCGTTGAGCAGCAGGACCGCCGTGGAGATCATCTCCTGCTCGGTGAGCCGGTCGCCCTCGTCGTGGGCCGCGATCAGACCGGAGATCAGGTCCTCGCCCGGCTCCTTGCGGCGCGCCGCGATCAGCTCCAGGAGATAGTCCGAGAACTCCACCGACGCCCGCACCGCCTTCTCCGCAGTCTCCGGCGACGGGTTCAGCTCGTACATCCCGCAGATGTCCGCCGACCACGGCCGCAGCTGCCCGCGGTCCGACTCGGGGATGCCCAGCATCTCGGCGATCACCGCGACCGGCAGCGGCTCCGCGACGTCCGTCAGCAGATCACCGCCGCCCGCCTCGACCAGCCCCGACACCAGCTCGCCCGCCAACTGCCGCACATACGGCTTCAGCTGCTCCACCGTGCGCGGCGTGAACGCCTTCGACACCAGCCGGCGGATCCGGGTGTGGTCCGGCGGCTCCAGGTCGAGCATCCCGTGGTCGTTGAGCACATGGAACGGCTCGTGCTCCGGCGGCGGCGCCGTCCGCCCGAAGTCCTCGTGCGTGAACCGGTGCTGGTACGTCCGCCCCAGCCTGCGCTCGCGCAGCAGCGCCGAGACGTCCGCGTGGTGCGGGACCAGCCACTGGTCCGTGGGCTCGTAGTAGTGCACCCGGCCCCGGGCCCGCAGTTCGGCGTAGGCCAGGTACGGGTCGGAGAGGAACGCCGGGTCCCACGGGTCGAAGGCGAGGGCGTAGGGAGCTGCCATGACCGGACGTTAGCCCGGCCTCCCCCTCTCTGACCAGGGCCCTAGGCGGTGCCGAAGTCCGGAAGGGTGACCGAGCCGTCCTCGGCGAGCGGGAAGCCGGGGTTGTGGGCGACCTCCCAGGCGTGGCCGTCGGGGTCGACGAAGGCGCTGGAGTAGAAGCCGATCGCGTTGACCGCCGCGGGCTTGGTGACCGTCCCGCCGGCCCGCTCCACCACCGCGAGGAGCGCGTCCACCTCCGCCTCGGAGCGGACGTTGTGCGCGAGGGCGATCCCGCCGAACCCGCCCGCCGCCCCGGGCTCCAGACCGCAGTCCCGCGCCAGTTTCTCCCGGCCCCACAGCACCAGACCGAGACCGCCCGCCTGGAAGAAGACGGTCTCCTCGACCTCCTGCCCCCGCCAGCCCAGGGCCTCGTAGAAGGCCTTCGACCGGGCGAGGTCGGAGACTCCCAGCGTGATCAGTGTGATGCGCTGTTCCATGCCCCTCACCGTAGGGCCTGCCGGTTCAGCCCGGCGTGACCAGCCGCGCCTCGTAGGCGAACACCGCCGCCTGCGTACGGTCCCGCAGCCCCAGCTTCACCAGGATCCGGCTGACGTGGGTCTTGATCGTCGACTCCGCGACCACCAGCCGCTCGGCGATCTCCGAGTTCGACAGGCCCTGGGCGATCAGCACCAGCACCTCCGTCTCCCGCTCGGTCAGATCCCCGTACGCCGCGTGCGCCGAGGGCATCAGACGCGGCGAGTCGGACATCTTGGAGAACTCCGTGATCAGCCGCTTGGTGATCGAGGGGGCGAGCAGCGCCTCGCCGGCCGCCACCACCCGCACACCGTCGGCGAGCTGGCGCGCCGAGGCGTCCTTCAGCAGGAAGCCGGAGGCTCCCGCGCGCAGCGCCTGGTACACGTACTCGTCGAGGTCGAAGGTGGTCAGCACCAGCACCTTGGCGGCGCCGTCCGCCGCGACGATCTCGCGGGTCGCCTCGATGCCGTTGAGCTCCGGCATGCGGATGTCCATCAGCACGACGTCCGGGGCCAGTTCACGGACCCGGTCCACCGCCTGGCGCCCGTTGACCGCCTCGCCGACGACCTCGATGTCCGGCATCGCGTTGAGCAGGACCGAGAAGCCCTCGCGCACCATCATCTGGTCGTCCGCGATCAGCACGCGGATGGTCATGATCCGTCCTCTGAGGTCGTGGTGACCGGCAGGAACACCGTCACCTCATAGCCGCCGTCCTGCGCCGGGCCCGCCGTCATCTCGCCGTTCAGCATCGAGACCCGCTCCCGCATCCCGGTGATGCCGTGCCCGGCACCCGGTGAGGGTTTCACCAGGTCGGGCGCGGGCGGCGGGCCGTTGACTATGCGCAGGCCGAGACCGCCGAGGACGTAGGCGACCTCCACCCGGGCGGACGCGCCGGGCGCGTGCCGCAGGCTGTTGCTGAGCGCCTCCTGCACGATCCGGTACGCCGACAGCTCCACCCCGGGCGGCAGCTCACGGGCCGCACCGGTGACCGCCTTGTCGACGTCGAGCCCCGCGTCCCGCACGTTCGCCAGCAGCCCCTCCAGGTCGGCGAGGGTGGGCTGCGGGGCCTCCGGGGCCTCGTAGTCCTCGGCGCGGACCACGCCCAGGACCCGGCGCAGCTCGGTCAGCGCCGCCACCGCGTTCTCCCGGATCGTGGCGAAGGCCCGCTCCAGCTCCGGTGGCGGGTTCTCCACCCGGTAGGGCGCGGCCTCCGCCTGGATGGCGACGACCGACATGTGGTGGGCGACCACGTCGTGCAGCTCCCGGGCGATGTTCGTGCGCTCCTCCAGCAGGGTGCGCCGGGAGCGCTCGTGCGCGGTCACGGTCTGCTGCGCGGTCACCTCCTGGCGGGCCTCCCGGCGGGTGTGCCAGACGGCGACGACGAGCAGGAGCAGAGCGGAGACGACCATCATCGGGCCGGTGTTGGTGCCGTAGTAGTGCCCCGGGCCGAACACGACCTCCCCCAGGAAGCCGTACGCCCCCGTGACGGCCCACATGTACGCCGCGGTGCGCGGCCGAGTGCGTATCGCCACCACCGTCAGCACGGTCAGATGGCAGACGAACGCCGCGGGCGGCCACGGCCAGTCGCCCATCGAGCCGCCGAAGAGCACGGTGAGCGGGGTGGCCGCCATCGACGCCCAGAACGCTCCTACCGGCCGGATCATGGTCAGCAGGATCGGGATGACGGCGATCGGACCGAGCACCAGGGCCGCGCCGCCGGTGTCGACGGTCGCGATGAGCAGCGTGAGCAGGGCGACCCCGACGAGCAGGGCGTGCGGCGTCCAGGCCGCGTACTCGCGCAGCCGGCCCGGCAGCCGACGGGTCACGGGGCCGTCGACACCCCTGCGCGGCAGCGGGCGGTAGGCGAAGGCGTCGTGGAACAGGTCCTGCCGCAGCCCGCGCAGGGCGTCCGCGGCCAGCCGGAACTCCGGGCTGCGCGGCTTGGCCGCGTCCCCCGGGGGCGGGGTCGGCATCTGAGTCGTCTCGGTCACGTACAGAACGGTAGGCGCCGAGGGGTCTCGCGGTCGTCCCCAGTGAGAGGGGTTCTGGCGGGTCCCTCTCAGGTACTACGGGTATCACCGCTGGTCGTGGATCCGGCTCTCATGGGTCTTCACGGTCTGCTCGGCCACGACGAGGCGCCCGGCGATCTCCGCGTTCGACAGGCCCTGCGCGATCGAGGGGGTCACCA
This sequence comes from Streptomyces sp. bgisy027, assembly GCF_057710365.1. Classification (NCBI taxonomy): domain Bacteria; kingdom Bacillati; phylum Actinomycetota; class Actinomycetes; order Kitasatosporales; family Streptomycetaceae; genus Streptomyces; species Streptomyces sp. bgisy027. The sequence goes on along the minus strand of NZ_JBYIVZ010000060.1, from coordinate 22,133 downwards.
CGCCAGCTGTGCGATCTCCTCCACCACCACAGCACACGCGTCCGCCGCCGGATCGATCAGCGTGAAATGGCCGACGTCCTCCAGCAGCGTCAGACCGACCACCTCCCCGGCCTTGGCCGCCGCGTCCGCGTACGACTCGGCCACCGCCGGCGGCACCACGATGTCGGCGCGGCCCTGGACGAGCGTCGTCGCGATGCCCGTCGGGAGCAGGAAGGCCGGGTCGGCGTACGGCCGGCGTTCCGCGAACTCCTCGCCTTCGCCGAGCAGTTGCCGCGCGGCACCCCCGCACACGTCCAGCTTGTCGGCGACCGTGAAGTCGGCGATCGGAGCCAGGGCGACCACGCCCCGCAGGGGCACGGGCCTGTCGGTGCGCCAGGGGGCGTCCGCCGGGAGGACGTGGCGGGCCGCCGCCCAGAGGGCGAGGTGGCCGCCGGCCGAGTGGCCGGTGAGCACCATCCGGCGCGCATCGGCCTGCGGAAGCGCCTCCCGTACCAGCGCGGGCAGTGCGTCCAGAGCGGCGGCGACATCGTCGAAGGTCCCGGGCCAGCGACCGGCCACCGCGCCGCCCTCGCCCGAACCACCCGCCCCGGCCGAACCCTCCTCCGCCCCCCGCCGATACTCCACGTTCGCCACGGCGAACCCCCGCCGCGCGAGGAAGTCCGCGAGCGGTGTCACGTGCCGGCGGTCGTACGGCGCACGCCACGCCCCGCCGTGCAGGAGAACGACCAACGGGACCAGGGTGCCCGGCGCCGTCTCGCCGCGGGGCGCGTAGAAGTCGATCACCTGGTCGGGGTGGTCACCGTAGGAGGCGATGGCGTCGGGATCGACGGGCGGGTGGGAGAAGGCCGACTGCTCCTCGGCGGCGTCCCGGGCAGCTGCGGCGTCGTCCGGCATGCTCCAACCTCTCAGCGATGAAACGGAATTGGACGAAAGCGGGGTGTCGGGCGGGAACCAAGGCGGCGTGGCGGACCAGGTTCGAAATCGGCCGTTGGCGGGGACGGTACCAGGCCCGTCACGTGCGCGGACACGCGGATGTCACGCTCGGTGAGGATTAAACGGTCCTGTCGTTTCGTTACGCTGGCACCGTGGATCACGCCGCAGCGCGTACCTGCACCAAGGAGGCCGATATGTCCGCCGAACCCGGCACCGTCCGTCCCGGAGGGCGTACCGCGCGTGTCCGTACGGCCGTCCTGGAGGCGGCCGGAGACGTGCTGGCGGAGCAGGGATTCGACGGCCTCGACCTCGCGGACGTCGCCCGCCGCGCGGAGGTCGGCAAGACGACCGTGTACCGGCGGTGGGGCTCGGTGACGGGGCTGGTGGCCGACCTGCTCGCCGACATGGCCGAGCAGTCGCTGCCGCGCGAGGAGACCGGCTCCGCGCTGGGCGACCTGCGGGCCAACGCGGCGCTGGTGCGGCGGACGCTGGCAGATCCCCGGCAGGGCGCCCTGTTCCGTGCCGTGATCGCCGCCGCGACCTGCGACGCGCGTACGGCGCAGGCGCTGCGGCGGTTCTACGAGGTACGGGTCGCGGAGTGGGCGCCGTGCGTGGAACAGGGCGTGGCCCGCGGGGAGTTCCCCGCCGGTACGGACGCCGAGGCGGTCGTACGGGCGGTGTCGGCGCCCCTCTACTACCAGTTGCTGACGACCGGGGAGATCCCCGACGCCCCCGCCGCGGAGCGCGCCGCGCGGGCGGCGCACGCGGCTGCCGTGGCGGGGGTGTACGTCACGTAGGCGCTCCGCCGGGAGTGCCGTGACGGGGAGCGCCGTGACGGGGAGTGCCGCGCCATGCCGTCTTGCGGCTGCCGCGCCGCCGCGGCCGGTCGCGCCCGCCCGGCCCCGATGTCAGCGGCCCCGATGTCAGCGCAACACCTCTCCCAACACCCGAGCCGCCCGCTGCACATCCGCGAACCCGACGTACAGCGGCGTGAAACCGAACCGCAGCACATCGGGATGCCGGAAGTCACCGACCACGCCCCGCTCGATGAGCCGCTTCATGACGTCCCCGGCGTCCGCGCACCGCAGCGCCACCTGGCTGCCGCGCTCCGCGTGCGCCACCGGCGTCACCGACTCCACGCGCCCCTCGGGCACATACGCCCCGACGCACTCCAGGAAGAAGTCCGTCAGCGCCAGCGACTTGTCCCGCACCGCCTCGATCCGCACACCGTCCCAGACCTCCAGGGCCGCCTCCAGGGCGAGCATGGAGAGGATGTCGGGCGTGCCGACGCGGCCGCGCAGCGCGCCCGCCGCCGGTTCGAAGGCGGGCCGCATGCCGAAGGGCTCGGCGTGCGAGTTCCAGCCGGGCAGCGGGGAGTCGAAGCGGTCCTGGAGTTCCCGGCGCACGTACAGGTACGCCGGTGAACCGGGGCCGCCGTTCAGGTACTTGTAGGTGCAGCCGACCGCCAGGTCCACCCCGTGCTCGTCGAGCCCGACCGGCAGGGCGCCCGCGCTGTGGCACAGGTCCCAGACGGCCAACGCACCCGCCGCGTGCACGGCGGCGGTCAGGGACGGCAGGTCGTGCAGCCGGCCCGTGCGGTAGTCGACGTGGTTCAGCAGGACGGCCGCCGTACGCTCGCTCAGCGCGCCCGGCACCTCGCCCGGGGTCACGGGACGCAGCGTACGGCCGGTCATCCGGGCCGCCGACTCGGCGATGTAGCCGTCGGTGGGGAAGGTCGTCGCGTCGACGAGGATCTCGTCGCGCCCGGAACCGGCAGAACCCGCGGAGTCCGCCATGCGTACGGCGGCCACAAGTGCCTTGAAAACATTGACACTTGTCGAGTCGCCGACCACGATCTGGCCCGGCGCCGCCCCCACCAGCGGAGCGATCCGGTCGCCGATCCGCTCCGGCGCGGTCCACCAGCCGCTCTCGTCCCAGGAGCGGATGCGCATCCGGCCCCACTGCCGCAGTACGACGTCCTCGACCCGCCCCGGCACGTTCACGGGCAGGGCGCCCAGGGAATTGCCGTCGAGGTAGACGACCTCGTCGAGCACGAACTGCTTGCGAACGCCGGCCAGTTCGTCGGCGGCGTCCAGTGCCCCCGCCCGTGTCGTCAGCTCAGACATGGGACCTCGCCGTCCACAGCTCGGGGAAGACGTTCTTCTGCGCCCGCTTCTCCAGCCAGGCCACCCCGGCCGAGCCGCCGGTGCCGGCCTTGGCGCCCATCGCGCGGCGGGTGGCGACCAGATGGTCGTTGCGCCAGCGCCACACCAGCTCGGCGACGTCGGTGAGGGCCTCGCCCAGCCGGGCGAGCTCGGAGTTCTGGTCGCCCGAGTAGATCGCCGTCCAGGCGGCCTCGACCTCCGGCGAGGGCTCGTACCGGCGCGAGACGTCGCGCTTGAGCACCGCCGCCGGGACCGCGCAGCCGTGCCGGGCGAGGAAGCGCAGCACCTCGTCGTAGAGGCTGGGCTCGTGCAGCGCCTTCTCCAGTTCCGCGTGGACGCGCGGGGCGCCGCGGTGCGGGACGAGCATGGACGCGGACTTCTCGGCGAGCAGGAACTCCATCCGGCGGTACATCGCCGACTGGAAGCCGGAGCCCTCGCCGAGGGCGCTGCGATAGGCGTTGAACTGGGCCGGCGTGAGCTGGCCGAGCGGCTTCCAGGAGTGGTTCAGGGCGTCCAGTTCCCGGACGGAACGCTTCAGGGCGTCGATCGCCACGCCCGGCCGGTCCTCGCGCAGCGCCCGCGCGGCGGTCTCCCACTCATGGACGATGACCGTGAACCACAGCTCCATGACCTGGGTCGTGACCAGGAAGACCATCTCTCCGGGGTCGTCGGAGAGGGTGTGCTGGAGGTGGGTGAGGACATCCGCCTTGACGTAGTCCTCGTACGGCGTGGTGCCCGCGAAGTCGAGATTCGGGGTCTCGGGCTCTTGAGTCTCCGGGGAGGCTTCCGGGGGTGTCTCCGTGGACTGGTGAGCCTGCTGGGACATTGCTGTCTCCTGTGTAACTCCGGGTAGCGGTCCGCCCTGCCGTTATCGGCAAAGGGGCCCCGGTCCCCACCCGGCATCCTCAGGGATCGCCCCGGGTGGCGCAAGGCCCGCCTGGTCACATCGGCGGGGCGGGCCTCACGCGAGGAGCTGCCCCGCTCTAGCCCAGGGTCTGGGCCGCCGTCGGCGAGGAGTCCTTCAGGAACTGCGAGCAGCGCTCGTACTCCTCCTGCTCGCCGATGGAGCCGGCGGCGCGGGCGAGGGCGTGCAGGGCGCGCAGGAAGCCGCGGTTCGGCTCGTGCTCCCACGGAACCGGGCCGTGGCCCTTCCAGCCGTTGCGGCGCAGGGCGTCCAGGCCGCGGTGGTAGCCCGTACGGGCGTAGGCGTACGACTCCACGACGCTGCCCCGCTCGAAGGCATCGTCGGCCAGCTGGGCCCAGGCCAGCGAGGAGGTCGGGTACTTCGCGGCCACGTCCGCGGGGGCGGTGCCGCCGGCGAGCAGCTCACGCGGCTCGGGGTCGTCGGGGAGGTGGGTCGGGGGCGGACCCCCGAGAAGGTTTTCGTGAATGGCCATGGGGTCCAGTCTGGCTCATGGGAGGAGTACGGCAGCTCGGGGCGCCCTTGCGGAACGGCGGGCTTTCCTCGCCCCCGCCGCCCCTACCCGTCCCTCCCCCTCGAAGCTCTACGAGCAGGGGACCCCCGGACAGGCTGAAGAATGCGGGTCGGCGCTCAGCCTCCCCCACCCTCCTCACCCGCCGCCTCCAGCCGCCCCCGGCTGCGCACGCCCTCCAGCGGTGGTGCCGTCACGCTGCCGTGGTGCAGGCACTCCGGCTTGCGGCAGTCCGGCGGCAGTGGGCGTACCGTCGCGAAGGCGATCACCGCGCCCAGTACCAGCACCCCGGCGCAGATCGGCATCGCCCGGTCGAACGCGGCGTCGAAGGCGTCGGCCGAGCGGTAGGCATCCTCGCCCATCCCGGCGAGCAGCGGCAGCGCGGCGACCGCGACCAGGCCCGCCGCCCGGGCCGCCGCGTTGTTGATGCCGCTGGCCAGGCCCGCGCGGGCGGTGTCGACGGAGGCAAGGACGGTCGCGGTCAGGGGCGCCACCAGGGTGACCATGCCGAGGCCCATGACCAGCAGGGCCGGCAGGACGTCGGTGAGGTAGGAGGCGTTCTCGCCCACCCGCAGCATCAGCAGTACCCCGGCCGCGCACAGCAGCGGGCCGACGGTCAGCGGGAAGCGCGGGCCGATCCGGTCGGCGAGGGCACCCGAGCGGGCCGAGAACAGCAGCATCAGGGCCGTCGTCGGCAGCAGGGCCGTACCGGCGCCGAGCGCCGAGTAGCCGGCGACGACCTGGAGCTGCAGCGCGGCGAGGAAGAAGAAGCCGCTGAAGGCCGCGTAGACACAGAGCGTGACGAGGTTGACGGCCGTGAACTGGCGGGAGCGGAAGATGTCGAGCGGCATCATCGGGTCGGGCCGGTGCCGCTCGACGTACACGAAGGCGACCCCGGCCGCCACGCCGGCGATCGCGCTGATCCACACGGTCACCGAGACCTGCTGGGCCTCGATCAGTGCGTAGGTCACCAGGGCCAGGGCCGCGGCTCCGAGGAAGGCGCCGAGTACGTCGAAGCGGCCGTGCTCGGCGCCTCCCGCAAGCTTTCGGCCGCGCTCGGGCAGGGAGGGGCCCGCGCCGGACTCGGGGACGTGGCGTACGGCGATCGGGGCGCACAGCAGCGCCAGCGGGACGTTCAGCAGGAACACCCACCGCCAGCCCGGTCCGTCCACCAGCCAGCCGCCGAGGAACGGGCCCACGGCCGCGCCGATGCCCCCGAAGCCGGACCACAGCCCGACCGCCTTCGCCCGGTCGTCGGGATGGAAGGACGCCTGGATCAGGGCCAGCGACCCGGGGGTGAGCAGGGCGCCGCCGATGCCCTGGAGCGCCCGGGAGGCGATGAGCACGTCCACGTTCGGGGCGAGCCCGCACAGCAGCGAGGCCAGGGCGAACCACACGACGCCGATGACGAAGACCCGGCGCCGCCCGTACCGGTCGCCCAGCGAGCCGCCGAGCAGGATCAGCCCGGCCAGCGTCAGCATGTACGCGTTGACGGTCCACTGGAGCGCGGCGAGGTCGGCGTCGAGATCCTCTCCGATGCGTGGGAGGGCTACGTTGACGACCGTCGAGTCCAGCATCGCCATGCTGGAGCCGAGGACGGTGGTGAGCAGGATCCACTTGCCCTGCGGCGAGGCCAACCTGACATCGGGCATGCCCCAGATATACAACGAGCCCGGTGCCGTGGCACCGGGCTCGTCGTGGATCTCGCTCTACTTGATCTTCGTGCCCGTGGAACGCAGGTTGCCGCAGGCCTCGGTCACGCGCGCGGCCATGGAGGCCTCGGCGAGCTTGCCCCAGGTGCGCGGGTCGTAGGTCTTCTTGTTGCCGACCTCGCCGTCGACCTTCAGGACGCCGTCGTAGTTCTGGAACATGTGGGCCGCCACCGGACGCGTGAAGGCGTACTGAGTGTCGGTGTCGATGTTCATCTTGACGACGCCGTTCTCCAGCGCGGTCGCGATCTCCTGCTCGGTGGAGCCGGAGCCGCCGTGGAAGACGAAGTCGAACGGCGAGGGCTTGCCGTACTTGGCGGCGACGCCTTCGTTGAGCTCCTTGAGCAGCTCGGGGCGGAGCACGACGTTGCCCGGCTTGTAGACGCCGTGGACGTTGCCGAAGGACGCGGCGAGCAGGTAGCGGCCCTTCTCGCCCAGGCCGAGGGCCTCGACGGTACGGATGGCGTCGTCGACGGTCGTGTACAGCGAGTCGTTGATCTCGTGCGAGACGCCGTCCTCCTCGCCACCGGTCGGGGTGATCTCGACCTCAAGGATGATCTTCGCGGCGCGGGCGCGCTCCAGCAGCTCCTGTGCGATGGAGAGGTTGTCGGCGAGGGTCTCGGCCGAGCCGTCCCACATGTGCGACTGGAACAGCGGGTTCTCACCGCGCGCGACCCGCTCCTCGGAGACGGCGAGCAGCGGACGTACGTACCCGTCGAGCTTGTCCTTCGGGCAGTGGTCCGTGTGCAGGGCGACGGTGATGTCGTACTTCTTGGCGACGATGTGCGCGAACTCGGCCAGGGCGACGGCGCCGGTGACCATGTCCTTGCTGTGCTGGCCGCCGAGGAACTCCGCACCACCCGTGGAGATCTGGATGATGCCGTCGCTCTCCGCCTCCGCGAAGCCGCGCAGGGCCGCGTGCAGGGTCTGGGAGGAGGTCACGTTGATGGCCGGGTAGGCGAACTTGCCTGCCTTCGCCCGGTCGAGCATCTCGTTGTAGACCTCGGGGGTTGCGATGGGCATCTGTCCGCTCCTTGGAGTGTGCGGGTCGGCGTACTGCGTACGGCGTTCTGGCTTACGGCCCTGACCTAGACCTAGGGATGCGACGTCATCGTCGGCCCCATCTTTCCAGACGAACCGGGATGCTCCGAGCGCCTGTCACCTGCCGAGACGGGCGCGGTCGCGGACCGGCGTCAGTCCAGGCCGAGTTCGTCCTTGGAGTACGCGAAGAGGTACGGCACTCCGGCGCCCTGTTCGATCTTCTCGGCGGCGCCGGTGGCCCGGTCGACGATCGTCGCGACGGCGACGACCTCGGCGCCGGCCTCGCGCACGGCCTCGACGGCGGCGAGCGGGGAGCCACCGGTGGTGGAGGTGTCCTCGACGACGAGGACGCGGCGCCCGGCGATGTCCGGCCCCTCGACCCGGCGCTGCATCCCGTGCGCCTTGGCGGCCTTGCGGACGACGAACGCGTCGAGCCGCCTGCCCCGCGCGGAGGCGGCGTGCAGCATCGCGCCGGCGACGGGGTCGGCGCCCATGGTGAGCCCGCCGACCGCGTCGAACTCCAGCTCCGCCGTCAGATCGAGCAGCACCTGCCCGACGAGCGGTGCGGCCTCGCCGTCGAGGGTGACGCGCCGGAGGTCGACGTAGTAGTCGGCTTCGAGCCCCGACGACAGGGTCACCTTGCCGTGCACCACGGCCTTGTCCTTGATCTGGTTCAGCAGCTCGCCACGTACGTCAGTCATGCCGCCCAGCTTAGAGGCGCCGCCAGCTCCAGAGGGTCGTGGCCTCCAGCGGCTCCAGGGGTGTGACCAGGCGGGGCAGGGTGTTCAGCCCGTTGGGCGGCCCGGTCTGCGGCTCGACGCAGACGGCGGCCTCCTGCTCGTCGTAGACGACGACCCACTCCTCGCGGCTGCTCACCTTCAGCTCCAGCTGCCCCGGCCAGGTCAGCGTGACGTCGACGCCGTCGGGCATCCCGAAGCAGTCGTCCCACGGCCCCGGCAGCGGCTCGATGCGGTTGCCGGTGGGCAGGTGGTCGTCCCCGCGCTCCTCCTGCCAGGCGGGGGCGAAGTCGAGCCGGACGTCCTCGGCGCCCTCGCCGCCGAGGTTCCGGTTGAACCAGGGGTGCCAGCCGATCTGCGCCGGGAAGGAGTCGTCGTACGTCTCGACGGACATGGTGAGACTGAGGCTGTCCGGCGTGAGCGCGACGACCTGCGTGACACGACCGGCATACGGCCACGGCTCGACCAGGTCGTACGTGATCACGGCCTCCCCGTCGGCCACCCGGGCGACCTTCCAGGCGCCCTCGCGAGTGGTGCCGTGGATGGCGTGCGGCGGGGCGTTGAGCGGCATCTGCCGCACCCGGGCGCCGTCGAGGAACCGGCCGTCCCTGATCCGCCCGCACCAGGGAACCATCGGAAAGCACCCGAACCGCTCCCCCTGCCGCAGCAACTCGGCCCCCCCGACGCGCAGCCCCCCGACCCGCCCACCGTTCCCCGGCAGCACGTCCACCTCCGCGTCACCCGCGGTCAGCGTGATGTGTTCGTTACTCACGGGAAGACCCTACTGGGACGATCAATCCCCAAGAAGAGCACCCGCGGGGGCCGACGCATGCGTCGGCCCAGGGGCGGCGGGGCGTCGGCCCAGGGGCGGCGGGGCGAAGGAGATCAGCGACGGCGCCGCAGCATCCGCCCCACCACGATCGCCGACGCCAGCACCAACGCCGCCGCCGGCGCGGCCCACCGAAGCGTCGAGTTCGGCGCGACAGTCTGCGGCGCCGGAACAGGCGCATACCGCCCCCGCGGCGGCGCATGATCCACTTCCTCCGCGCTGCGCCCGATCATCGTCCGCCGAGCATGCGCGGCCTCCGCCACAGGCGCGTCCTCTCCGTCCTCGCCCTGGTCCCCGGCCTCGTCCTCCTCGGCCCGTGGATCCAACGACGGCGGCGGCACCTCGCTGTCGAAGACGGAAGCGGACTCGGCCTCCTCGTCCTCGCCGTCCCCCTCACCGGACGCAGCATCGCTCCCCGGCTCCGGCCCCGGCCCCGGCACGGCCGCGTCATCCGCATCCGGCGTCGTCTCGAAGTCACTGGTCACCCGGGTCTCGAACTCCCCGGGCGCCAACGCCTCCTCAACGGCCTCGACATCCGCCTCGCCCGAACGCCCCGCCTCAGCCGCCGGCCCGGACTCCGTCGCGGCCGCCCCTTCCCCGGCCACGACCCCCAACTGCCCACCAAACCGATTCAGCAGCCGGGACACAGCCGACCCCACGGCCTCCGCCGAGAACTCCGTGACCCGCCCGTCAGCCGACGCGGTCCCCTCGAACCGCAGCGTGGCCCCGCCCTCGGCCTCGGCGACCCGCAGGGTGAGCGCCAGTTTCACGGACCCGTTCCCGCGTGCCTCGGTCGCGTCGCCCTCGACGGCGTAGGAACCGTCCTCCCGGGCGGAGATCCGCACGGCACCGCGATAGGTGATGGTGTGACCGCCGACGCGCACCTTCAGCCGCCCGGTCACCGGCTCGGCCCCGGCGTCCTGCTGGAGCCCGGGGACCGCCCGGGCGACCCGCACGGGATCGGCCAGCACCTCCCTGAGCCGCTCCGCCGTAACCGGAACGAACACCTCATGCTCCATGCCGATCGAGCCTACCCAGCATGGCGTGAACCGCACCCACACATCCCGGGATTCTCACCGGACACCCGCCCGCCGGGCGTATCCTCCCCGCTCCCCGCTCCCCGCTCCCCGCTCCCCGCTCCCCGCCACCGCCCGGCCCGGCTCACCGCGCGGGACACACCACCGCCACCCGCCACCACCCACCCACGACCGCCCGCACTCGCCCCGCACACCCGCACTCGCCAGCACACCCGCACACCCGCGCACCCGCGCACCCGCCCCGCTCAATACCGCGGATGCAGCACCGTGGAAGCCCCCAGCCCCCCGACCCTCGTCCCCTCCGCCGCCCTGGCGTCCGCCGTGAGGCCCGTCTGGGTGAGGGTCTCCGGTCGCGGCTCCCCCTCCCCCGTGTCGAGCCGCAGGACCGGGGGCCGCTCCCCCGGAGCGGCCAGGATGAAGCCCCAGTCCCGCGGTGCGCGGGTCGGGCGGGTGGAGCGGTCGGGGCCGGCCGTGAAGCCGGAGTCGCGGCCGCTGACGCGGTAGGGCGCGGTGCGCAGGCCCGCCGAGCGCAGCGTCGCGTCGGCCGTCCAGAACACGCGAGGCCGCGACGACACCGGCCCGGCGTGCACCGCGAGGCGCCCGCGCGGGGCCAGGGCACGGCGGGCGAGGCCGTAGAACTCCTGGGAGTACAGCTTCGTGCTGGCGGTGATCCCGGGGTCGGGGAGATCGGAGATGACGACGTCGTACGTCCCCGGCGGTGCCACCCGCAGCCGGCGGAAGGCGTCGCCGGTCATGACATGCACCCGGGTGTCGCCGTACGCGTCCCCGTTGAGCCGGGACAGCGCGGGGTCCTCGCGTGCCAGCCGCACCACCTCGGGGTCGACCTCGACGACGTCGACCCGGTGCACCCCGGGATGGCGCAGCACTTCGCGCGCCGCCAGCCCGTCCCCGCCACCGAGGATGAGCACGCGCGTGTGCTCGCCGCTCATCGCGGGGTGGACCAGCGCCTCGTGGTAGCGGCGGGCGTCGTGCCCGCTGACCCGCAGCCGGCCGTCGAGGAAGAGGTCGAGGGGCCGGCCGTCGGTGCCGCCGGTGATGACGACCTCCTGGACGTCCGTCTGGATCGCCACGCGCACGTCCTGCCCGTACACCGCGTGCCGCGCGGCCCGCTCGAAGTCGTCGACGAGTACGGCGGCGGAGGCGAGGATGCCGAGCACGGTGAAGTTGGCGATCACCAGCAGCCAGCGGGCACGGCGGCTGAGGTCCCCGCCGAACAGGCCGAGGACGAGCGCGCCGCCGACGACGACGTTGACGGCGCCGGTGATCAGGGCGGAGCTCAGCTGGCCCAGCAGGGGCAGCAGCAGGAAGGGGAAGGCGAGGCCGCCGACCAGCGCGCCGACGTAGTCCGCGGCGAACAGGTCGGCCACCGCGCCGCCCGCGTCCTGGCGCCGGATGCGCTGGATCAGCTCCATCAGCAGCGGCACCTCGGCGCCGATGAGCAGGCCGATGGTGAGGGAGAAGGCGACGAGCAGGGCGCGCGGGCCGTGGGCCCAGATCCCGCCCCAGTCGCCGGTCCAGGCGAAGACCGCGTACAGGGCGAGCGCGCTGGACCCGCCGACGAGGGCGAGTACGGCCTCGATGGCGCCGAAGCCGGCCGCGGCGTGCGGGCGCAGACGCTTCGCGGCGAGGGAGCCGAGGCCCATCGCGAACACCATGACGGAGAGCACGACGGAGGCCTGGGTGACCGAGTCGCCGATCAAGTAGGAGGCGAGGGCGACGAGTTCGAGTTCGTACACGAGTCCGCAGGCGGCACATACGAAGACGCCCGCGAGGACGAGGAATCGCCCGGTGTCCGGCCGGACCGGGAGCCGCGGGGGACCCGCCCAGGGCGGCCTGGTGCCGGGTGGGGCGGGGGCGTGCGGCTCGATCACGTTGCCGACGGTACGTTACGGCACGGGCACGCTTCGTCACCCACACGGGTGTTGTTGGGGCTGCGGACGTTTGCGTCGCCGTCAGACTCCCCCAAGCTCTACGAGCAGGGGGGACCCCCGGACGGGCTGAACGGCTCCGTCCGCCGCCGGGCCGCGCCCTTGACCACCCGTACGCCCACCCTCGTGCGCGTCGACACCAACTGCCCGTCCTGCGGGTACGCGTGCCACGTACGCCAGTGCACCTGCCCCTCGTGGTGCTGGGCCAGCAGTGCGGTGAAGGCGTGCGGGCTGCCGGGGAAGACACCGGCGAGGCCGTGCGGATGGTCGGCGACCAGCGCCAGCAACTCCTGTGCACGGCCCGCGAACTGACCGGGCGACAGGACCTCCACGCGGGCGGCGAACTCGTACTCCCAGTCGTCGGTGCGCTTGGCCACGCCCAGGGGCAGGGGCGTGCTGCTGCCGGGCATGCAGGCCACCGTCTCCGAGCACATGCCCCGCTCCTCCTCCAACAGCACCTGATGGGACGCGCCGAGCAGTCGCAACTGAAGTTTCGCGCCGGTCAGTTCGAGGTCGAGGGCGGCCAGCGCGGGCAGCGGCTCCCGCCCGAGGGCCCAGGCGAGGTCGGCCGCGCGCGTGTCGGTGTAGGAGGTGTTCAGGGTCGTGAGCATGGGTCGGCTCCGCTACGCGAACAAAGGGAGGTGTGGGCTCCGGCGCACCCCGGCCGACACGGTGAGGTCGGCCCGGTCAGCTCATTGATCGGCAGGTCAGATGGGTGTCCGCGAGACGTCCGAGGGGCTGCGTCGGCGAAATTCACTGAATCATGAACTGTGGCGCCGACACAGGGTTTTTACCCAAGTTCGTAGGGTTTCCATCCCTCAGAGGGCTTATCAGCTCAACTGTTCAACTCCGGCGTACGCCGATGGACACGGGGCGTACGCCGGTGCGCCGGCCCTCGCGCACCGGTCCGGGCGCCGGACGCACAGAAGCGGGACCGGTCCCAGGCACCGGTCCCGCTCCACGCGGATGCGGTTCCCCCTGCTCGGGGAGCTCAGCTGCCCCGTGTCAGCTGCCTCCGCCACCGCATCCGCCTCCGCCCCCTCCGCAGGACGACGACCCGCCTCCGCAGGACGAGCCACCACCGCAGGAGGAGGAGCCACCTCCGCAGGACGATCCGCTGTCGCCGCCTGCCCACCAGCTGCCGCTGCTGCTGTGCGAGCTCCCCCTGCGGCTGTGGGTACGACGGGACGACCGTGCGCCACTGCGCGCGGCCGACACGAGGATCACCACGAAGACCACTGCGACCAGCGCCACCACAAACCCTGTGACCATGGCGTCAGCCTCCTTCCGTTCCCCCGAAACGGACCCGGGCGTCCCCCCGTGGGCGCCTCCCGCTCGGTGCGTGGCGATGAGATGCCCGCCCTCGTCGCGGCCCAAAGCAGAGTTGAGGAACTCCAGAGCTTGGGCGGAGGATGGCGCGCATGACCTCCTCCTCCCGCCCGCTGCTCAACCGCCGGCTCGCCGAGTTCGGGACGACGATCTTCGCCGAGATGTCCGCGCTGGCCCTCAGTACGGGGTCCATCAACCTGGGTCAGGGGTTCCCCGACACCGACGGGCCCGAGGAGATCCGCGAGGCGGCCGTGCGGGCGCTGCGGGACGGGCGCGGCAACCAGTACCCGCCGGGCCCGGGAGTGCCCGAGCTGCGCACGGCGATCGCCGCCCATCAGCAGCGGCGCTACGGGCTGTCGTACGACCCCGACACCGAGGTCCTGGTGACCGCGGGCGCCACCGAGGCCATCGCGGCCACTCTGCTGGCGCTGCTGGAGCCCGGCGACGAGGTCATCGCCCTGGAGCCGTACTACGACTCCTACGCGGCCTGCATCGCCATGGCGGGCGGCACGCGCGTGCCGGTCACGCTGCGCCCACACGTCGACGAGGACGCAAGCTTCCGGCTCGACCTGGAGGAGCTGCGTGCCGCCGTCACCGACCGCACCCGGCTGCTGCTGATCAACACCCCGCACAACCCCACCGGCACCGTCCTGACCCGTGCGGAGCTGGCGGCGATCGCCGAGCTGGCGGTCGAGCGGGATCTGCTGGTGGTGACCGACGAGGTGTACGAGCACCTGGTCTTCGACGACGCCGAGCACCTGCCGCTCGCGACCTTCCCGGGCATGCGCGAGCGGACGGTGACGATCGGGTCGGCCGGCAAGAGCTTCTCGTTCACCGGCTGGAAGGTCGGCTGGGTTACCGGAACCGCGGAACTGGTGACCGCCGTCCGTTCCGCCAAGCAATTCCTGACGTACGTCGCCTCCGGGCCCTTCCAGTACGCCGTCGCCGAGGCACTGGCGCTGCCCGACACATACTTCGAGAGGTTCCGCGCGGACATGCAGGCCAAGCGAGACCTGCTCAGCGCCGGCCTCACCGACGCCGGCTTCACCGTCTTCCGGCCGACCGGCACCTACTTCGTCACCACCGACATCCGCCCGCTCGGCGAGAGCGACGGCCTCGCCTTCTGCCGCGCCCTGCCTGAGCGGGCGGGTGTCGTCGCCATCCCCAACGCCGTCTTCTACGACCACAAAGAGGCCGGCGCACCATACGTCCGGTTCGCGTTCTGCAAACGCGTCGAGGTACTGGCGGACGCGGCGGAACGGCTGCGCAAGGCGTTCGCACACTGACCGCCGCTCCATGGGGCCAGTCGTCCTTGGCACGGCCGTCCTCCGACTCCGGTCGGCCCGCCACCTGCACCGCAAGAGCCCATCGCAACCCGCGCCCCGGTTCGCCCTGCCTTCCGCACGGGCGAAACGCCGGAGGCTATTCGGTGTCCTTCGGGTGTCGCGGGGAGGCGTACACAAGGATCACAGTCGAGGTGTCCGGGCTGACCAGGTAGCGGACCCTGCCGCCGCTGGTGATTTCGTACTCCCACTGCTCCAGCTCAGAGCCTTTCCATTCCCTGGTGGCGTGTCTGCCTCGGAGCTGGTGCTGGCGGTTCCAGTTGGCCCGCGACAGCGGGTCTGCGCGAAGGGCTTCCAGGCAGCGATGCGCGTTCGGCAACGCCACCCGGCACGGCTCCTCCCAACCGGTCGCGGCCTCCGTCGTGCCGTAAATGACGTTCCAGCCGCTCAGCGGAGGAACACTGACCCGATCGCCTTTCTTCGGACTCACTCGTGCACTTCGACGGGGCCGAGGTCGACGTCACCGAGCGGACGGAGCGCTTCCCTGAGCTGGTCAGGATCGGCGTTGATACGGGCGGTGGCCCGCCACGAGACGATCGCTCGGTGCACAGCCTCCCTGGCGCCCAGTTCAGCGGCGTCGGACAGCGCTTCCAGAAGCTCGACAGTGAAATCCCGGACTTCCTCAGCGTCCAGGTGGCGCACCCACGGGAACACCTCGGGCAGCGCGAGCAAAAGCGACTTGGCACCGTCGTCCTGCTTCAACAGTGCAAGGAACAGCCGGGACGCCGTGGTCAGGTTTTCCTCGGTGCGCTCTGCGTATATGGCCGTGGTCAACACCATGTCGGGCGCGTCTCGGTGCGTGACACGCAGACATCCCAGGGCGGCGGCCCTGGCGGCGACAGCCTTCGGGTTCCGCGACAGATCGGTGAACGAGACGGACTCCGATTCGGATGCCAAAGGTGCGATACTCATACTCAGATTGTGCTCTGATTTCTATCGCGCGACGTGGACAGCAGCTGAAAGCCCCACTCCTGCGACAGGACCCGCTCCCTCCGACGCTGCTGCTGCGCCGGCAACGAGTTCACCGGGGAACCGCCCCGCCCGACGCGGAGGCCAGGAAACAAATGGAGAGTCATACCGGCCCCGGAGGACACGAACCCGAGCTGGGCTCTACACGGAAGGTGATAGGCGGGCAGTAGCCCTCCTCGGCCAGCCAGGCACGGGCCCGGCCGCGCTGTCGCTCATCGCGGAACCGGTGGTAGCGGCTCCAGGAACGCACGTCACCAGCGAGGACGTCCTTGAAGCGCCGGAAGGCGCCCCGCCCGTCGATGGCGATTCGCAGCCGGTCGGCAAGGGCAGCGTCCTCCATCTCCTCAATGAACAACTCCATGTCCCGGTAATCGGCCCTGGACCCCAGAGCCGGCACGTACAGCCATCGCTCTGGATCGTCGTCCTCCTCAGCCTCGGGCCCAAACCCCAGCTCATCGGTGAACGCAGGCCGACACGCCCCGGTGGACAGATCGATCCGGCCACCGGACTCGGCCGGGTCACCCTCTAGCAGCATGGCGAGCATCTCCAGATCGACCGCGAGCGGACGCAGGATGAGGATCGCCGCGTCTCCCATGGCCGCCCGCAACCGGTCCGCCAGCTCCCCGTCGCCCCGGAAGTCACGTTCCTGGAGCACCCCGAGAAACAAGGCCGCCGTCTCCGCGGCCCCCGGCAGGCCCTGCGCCGCGGCCCCCGCCACACCGTCGCCGGCCAGCTGGAGCACCTCACGCTCGGGTCCACGACGCAACGCCGCCAGCAGCGCCGCCCCGTCCCGCGCGTGGAGCACGCCACGCAGGGCCCGCAGTCCGTCCTCGCCCCATCCCTCGACCACGAACCCGACGGTAGCCCGCCACCAAGGACGCATGACACCAGGACCATCGGTTTCCCTACGCCCGGCTCCATGCCAGTGCCGGCGCACCCGGCGTCTGGGGGCCAGGCGGAGCTGCCCGGTCAGCGGTGCCGCTTGCGGCTGCTCTTGCCTGAGGGGCGCCGAGCCTTCCGCGCGCGGGCGCCGTGGATACCCAGTGCCCGGGCTGCCAGCTGCCTGAGCTCGTCGAGTCCGGCCCGGTCCGGGTGCGCGGAGTCCAACGCGGCGGCAACCGCGTCCCTGGCCTGGGAGCCCTGGGCGCGCAGCGTCTCCTCGGCGCCATCCCAGCCGTCCGCCCCGACCAGGAACGACCAGGTCCGGCGACGGCGGTGCCGACGGCACGGGCCTGGCCGGCGGGGAGTCCCTCGTCAGCGGGCGTCCGCCTCGGGCTCCGGGCGCGGGAGCTCGTCGAGGTCGAGGGTGAAAGTGCGGCCGTCGGCCAGGTGGACGGGGAGCTTGCCCGTGCCGTACTTGTGAGTGTGTGCCGCGATGCAACCGGTGGCGGTCGGCTGGGTGTGAAGGACGACTTCCTGGGCGTAGGGGTCCACGACCAGGTAGATCGGGATGCCGTAGCGGCCGTACTTCGCGGTGCAGTCGTCGTAGTCCTTGCGTGCGGAGGAGGTCGAGACGACCTCGGAGATCAGCAGGACGTCCTCGAAGCTGTAGCGCTTGCCCTCCCGGCGGGCGTCCTCGCGCAGGATCGCCAGATCGGGAGCGGAGTGCTCGTCGGCGGGGAAGTCGATGTAGACGTCGGAGACGGTCTTCGCATGGCGCCCGAGGGACACGATGGTGTCGAACTGCATCGACTTGATCGTGCTGGAGCGCTCGACGCTCTACGGGGTCATGATCACTTTTCCGTCGGCCCCGAACAGAACCGTGTACCCCTTGGGGAACCCGGTGTGCACGATCGCGCCGACGCTCATCAACGGCTCCTTCCCGTGTGTGGTCAGGCTACGACGGTCAGTGCCCGCGTCGCCGGGCCCGACGATACGGCCGGGAGACCGGTCCGGACGGCTTGTGCGGCCGGCTCACCGACGATGCCGGAGATCCGCAGGGGCCTGTCGCGCCGCCGACAATAGGTAGGCCAACGAGGTGTCGCCCGGGTGACCTCGGCACCGGGCCTGGTCACGGCGGTGCGCTCGGCGAAGCAGTTCCTGACGTACGTCTCGCCGGGGCCGTTCCAGTACGCGGTCGCGGAGGGCCGGGCCCTCGCACTGCCCGACAGTCGTTTCGGGCGAAAACGGCGTGAGCCCGGCCCGGCACCCGGCCGTTTCGGCCGGTGCCCTGGCCGGGCTCCTGCTTGTCGAGGACTACTCCTCGTCGTCCTCGGGCTTCTCCGCGTCGTTGACCTCCTGCTCAAGGCCGAGCTGCTCGACGAGCCACTTGTCGAACTCGATGGCGGCCCGCACCCAGCTGACCGTCGACGAGACGAAGTGCTCCAGGCTCACGCCCGTGCCGATCAGCATCTGTGCCTCGCCGATCAGGCGGACGGTGCCGTCGTCGTGCGTGTGGCTGTAGACCTTGGGCCACAGGGTCCGGCGGTTCCAGTCGTCGATCGACTCGAGGAGCTGCGGCTTCTCGTCGATCTTGTGGGGCCGGTCGTAGAACGTCCGCACCGAGAAGACCTGCTGGTCACCTTCGCCGCGGAACATGAAGTACGTACGGAACTGCTCCCACGGCGCCGCGAGGTCACCCTCGTCGTCGACGACGTACTTCAGCTCCATCTGGTCGAGGAGCTGCTTCACGAGGTCCTGATCCGGGACAACGGGGCCGGGCGGGGGCCCCGGCTGCGGCTGCTGGCCCCCGAAGTTCGGAATCGAGGACGGGTCGATGCTCACCGTGATTTTCCCTTCGTACGGATTCCGCCATCCTCCCCCATGCGGGGAGGGGGGTGGCAACCCCGGACCGGCCCTGTCAGCCCTCGGCTGACAGGATCTGGCCGGTCGCGACGGACCGCGCACGGAGGGTGGGGACATGTCCGGAACGCAGGGCGGGGCGGGGGCGGCCGGCGGCCGTACGAAGTGGTGGATCGTGGCCGCGATCACGGCCGTGCCGGCGCTGCTCCTCGCCGGTTTCACGGCCATGGTGGCCGTGTGGGTGGTGACGGACGACGAGCTGTCCCGCTCCGGCCCCGAGAAGGTCCCCTGCGCGGACGCCCTGCGCTTCGGCGGGGCGGCTCTGCCGGACGGCGCGCGGACCGTCGGGACGTGCGAGGTTCAGGGTTTCCAGGACATCCACTACAGCGCCGCCTTCCGGATGCCGCGCGCCGATGTCCGTGACTGGCTCAAGTCCACCTATCCGGACGCGGGGGTGCCCGAGACGCGGTTCTGCGCCGGCTCGGACGTGGATCTCTGTCTCGATGTGGACCTCGTCGGGGCCGAACCGCCCGTGGACGCCCACGCCGTGCGGGTCGACGTCGGGTACGAGGACGGCGGCACCGCGCTCGTGCGCTTCGCCGCGTTCACGCTCTGAGCGCCCGACGGCCCGCCCCGGTGATCTCCGGGGCGGGCCGTCGGGCGCGGCGTCAGAGCGTCTTGCCGGTCGCGGGTCCCACGATCAGGCCGTTGCCGAAGGCGTCCACCCGGACCGTGTCGCCGTCCTTGACCTCGCCCGCCAGGATCTCCTTGGCGAGGCGGTCGCCGATGGCGGTCTGGACGAGGCGGCGCAGCGGGCGGGCACCGTAGGCCGGGTCGTTGCCCTCGTCGGCGAGCCAGGCCAGGGCCGCGTCGGTGACGTCCAGGGACAGCCGGCGCTCGGCGAGCCGCCTGGCAAGGCGGTCGATCTGGAGCCGGGCGATCCGGCTCAGCTCGTCCTTGTTCAGCGCGGAGAAGACCACCAGGTCGTCGAGCCGGTTGAGGAACTCCGGCTTGAAGGCGGTGCGGACCACCTCCAGGACCTGCTCCTTCTTCTCCTGCTCGCTGGTGATCGGGTCGACCAGGAACTGGCTGCCCAGGTTCGACGTCAGCACCAGGATCGTGTTGCGGAAGTCGACCGTTCGGCCCTGCCCGTCGGTGAGCCGGCCGTCGTCCAGCACCTGGAGCAGGATGTCGAAGACCTCGGGGTGCGCCTTCTCCACCTCGTCGAGCAGCACGACGCTGTACGGCCGCCTGCGCACGGCCTCGGTCAGCTGGCCGCCCTCCTCGTAGCCGACGTAGCCGGGGGGAGCGCCCACCAGCCGGGCGACGGAGTGCTTCTCGCCGTACTCGCTCATGTCGATGCGGACCATCGCCCGCTCGTCGTCGAAGAGGAAGTCGGCGAGGGCCTTGGCGAGTTCGGTCTTGCCGACGCCGGTCGGGCCGAGGAAGAGGAAGGAGCCGGTGGGGCGGTCCGGGTCGGCGATGCCGGCGCGGGTGCGGCGCACGGCGTCGGAGACGGCCTGCACGGCCTCCTGCTGGCCGATCAGCCGCCTGCCCAGCTCGTCCTCCATGCGCAGCAGCTTCTGCGTCTCGCCCTCCAGGAGCCGCCCGGCCGGGATGCCGGTCCACGCGCCGACGACGTCGGCGATGTCGTCGGAGCCGACCTCCTCCTTGACCATGGTTTGCTTGCCCCGCAGCGAAACGGCCTCCTCCTCGGCCTCGGAGGCGGCCTCCAGCTCCTTCTCCAGGGCGGGGATCTCGCCGTAGAGCAGCTTGGAGGCGGAGTCGAAGTCGCCGTCGCGCTGGGCGCGTTCGGCCTGGCCGCGGACCTCGTCGAGCCGTTCCTTCAGCTCGCCGACGCGGTTGAGGGACTGCTTCTCCTTCTCCCAGCGGGCGGTCAGGCCCCGCAGCTCCTCCTCCTTGTCGGCGAGGTCGCGGCGCAGCTTGTCGAGGCGCTCGCGGGAGGCGGGGTCGGTCTCCTTGTCGAGGGCCAGCTCCTCCATGCGCAGCCGGTCCACGGAGCGCTGCAGCTCGTCGATCTCGACCGGCGAGGAGTCGATCTCCATGCGCAGCCGGGAGGCCGCCTCGTCGACGAGGTCGATGGCCTTGTCGGGCAGGAAGCGGGAGGTGATGTACCGGTCGGAGAGGGTGGCCGCGGCGACCAGCGCGCTGTCGGCGATCTGGACCTTGTGGTGGGCCTCGTAGCGTCCCTTGAGCCCGCGCAGGATCGCGATGGTGTCCTCGACGGTCGGCTCGGCGACCAGCACCTGCTGGAAGCGCCGCTCCAGGGCGGGGTCCTTCTCGATCCGCTCGCGGTACTCGTCGAGGGTGGTGGCGCCGACCATGCGCAGCTCACCGCGGGCGAGCATGGGCTTGAGCATGTTGCCGGCGTCCATGGCGGAGTCGCCGCCGGCCCCGGCGCCGACGACGGTGTGCAGCTCGTCGATGAACGTGATGATCTGCCCGTCGGAGTCCTTGATCTCCGCGAGCACGGTCTTCAGCCGCTCCTCGAACTCACCGCGGTACTTGGCCCCGGCGACCATGGCGCCCAGGTCGAGCGAGACGAGCCGCTTGTCCTTCAGCGACTCGGGCACGTCCCCCTTGACGATCCGCTGGGCCAGCCCCTCGACGACCGCGGTCTTGCCGACTCCGGGCTCACCGATCAGGACCGGGTTGTTCTTGGTACGGCGGCTGAGCACCTGGACGACCCGCCGGATCTCCTGGTCGCGGCCGATGACGGGGTCGAGCTTGCCCTCCCGGGCCGCCGCGGTGAAGTCGGTGCCGAACTTCTCCAGCGCCTTGTACTGCCCCTCGGGGTCGGCGGACGTCACGCGCCGCCCGCCCCGCGCCTTGCGGAAGGCCTCCAGCAGCTTCTTCGCACCGGCGCCCTGCTGGGTGAGGACGTCGCCGGCCCGGCCGCCCTTGGCGGCGATGCCGATGAGGAGGTGCTCGGTGGACAGGTACTCGTCCCCGAGCTCCTGGGCCCGCGCCTGGGCGTCCGCGATCACGGCGAGCAGCTCACGGCTGGGCTGCGGGGGTGCCACCGTGGACCCGGTGACGCTGGGCAGCCCGGCGAGCGCCTTCTCGGCGCCGGCCCGCACGGACGCCTGGTCGGCGTCGACGGCCGCCAGCAGATCGATGATGTTCTCGTTGTCCTGGCCCTGGAGCAGAGCCAGCAGCAGGTGGGCGGGGGTGAGATCCGGGTGGCCCTCGGTCACGGCCCGGTTGCTGGCCGTGTTGATCGCGTCCCGGCTCCTGTTGGTCAGCTCTGCGTCCACGTGTCCGTTCTCCTCCTGATGCCAGCGTCACTCAGTACTGACTGAGTCAGCGTACACAAAGTTGAGTCTATTCCACTCAAGGTAGTGCGGGGAGGCTTGGGGCGACTAGGTTCCAGGGCCATGGCCGCATACCCCCAGGATCCCGCCGCACCGGACGCGCCGTACCTCACCTTCTGGCAGGAGAGGCACCTGTGCACCCTCACGACCCTGCGTCCGGACGGCACGCCGCACGTCGTACCCGTCGGAGTGACATACGACCCGGAGGCGGGGCTGGCTCGGGTGATCACGAACAAGTCCAGCGCGAAGGTGGGCCATGTGCTGGCCGCCGGCCCCGACGGGGCGACGGTCGCGGTCTGCCAGGTGGACGGCGGGCGGTGGGCCACGCTGGAAGGGCGGGCGCGGGTCAGCGCGGAGCCGGAGCGGGTCGCGGAGGCGGTGCGACGGTACGCGGTGCGCTACGGGCGCACACCGGCCCCCAATCCCCACCGGGTCGTGATCGAGATCGAGCTGACCCGGGCCATGGGGCGCGGGTGAGCGGGCGCCGGGCGCGGGACCACGGGCCGGGCGCGGGCGAGGGCAGGGGCGGGGGCCGGGGTGGCTGGATACCGGTCACCCGGTTTCAGCCACCGCGGGACAGGC
>NZ_JBYIVZ010000059.1:0-60352 GCF_057710365.1 Streptomyces sp. bgisy027 | reverse complement strand
TCGCCGCGGTACGGGTCAGTGCGCCCCCAGCACCCCGATGATGTCGGCCACCGTGCGCACCATCGCCTCCCGGCCCACGCTCAGGTACTTGCGGGAGTCGACCGCCTCGGGGTGGGCGGCCAGGAAGTCGCGGATCTCGCTCGTCATGGCGATGTTGAGGGCGGTGCCGACGTTGACCTTGGCGATGCCGCCGGCGACGGCCGCGGCCAGTTCGCCGTCGGGGACGCCGGAGGAGCCGTGCAGGACGAGGGGGACGTGCAGGGCCGCGGCGAGGCGCTTGAGGAGTTCGTGGTCGAGGGTGGCGGTACGGGTGGTCATGGCGTGCGAGCTGCCGATGGCGACGGCCAGGGCGTCGACGCCTGAGTCGGCGACGAAGGCGTGCGCCTCGACGGGGTCGGTGCGGGCGCCCGGGGCGTGGGCGTCCAGGGCCGGCTCGCCGTTCTTGCCGCCGAGGCGGCCCAACTCGGCCTCGATCCACAGCCCTTGGGCGTGCGCCCAGTCGACGGCCGCCTTCGTCGCGGCGAGGTTGTCCAGGTACGGCAGGCGGGCCGCGTCGTACATCACCGAGCTGAACCCGGCGTCCGGGGCCTGGCGCAGCAGGTCGTCGCTCTGGACGTGGTCGAGGTGCAGCGCGACGGGGACGTCGGCGCGCTCGGCGGCGGCGACGGCCGCGCGGGCCAGCGGCAGCAGCCGTCCGTAGCGGAACTTGACGGCGTTCTCGCTGACCTGGAGGACGACGGGCGAACCGGCCGACTCCGCACCGGCGATGACGGCCTCGACATGCTCCAGGGTGATGACGTTGAACGCGGCGACGGCTGAACGGGCTGCGGCGGCGCGGGTGATGAGCTCGCCGGTGGTCGTGAGGGGCACGGCCTGTCCTTTCTCCTGCTTCCGTTCCGGGGCGCGTCAGGGGGCGAGGATCACGGACCGGGTGAGGTGGCGCGGCCGGTCCGGGTCGAGGCCGCGGGCGGCGGCGACGGCGACGGCGAGCCGCTGGGCGCGGACCAGTTCGGCGAGCGGGTCGAGGCGGCCCTCGATCCACCGTCCCCCGGTCGCGCGCACCTGCTCGGCGAGCCCCTCGGGTGCCTCGCCGAACATCCAGGTGGCGGTGCCGGCGGTGGTGATGCTGATCGGGCCGTGCCGGTACTCCATGGCCGGGTAGGCCTCGGTCCAGGACAGGGACGCCTCGCGCATCTTCAGCCCGGCCTCGTTCGCCAGACCGACGGTCCAGCCACGGCCGAGGAAGGTGAACTGGCCGCATTCGACGAGCCCTTCGGGCAGGTCGGCGGCGAGGGCGGTGCGCGCGTCGGCCACCGCGGCGTCGGGGTGCAGGCCGAGGTGGGCGCGGAGCAGGGTGAGGGCGGTGGTCGCGAAGCGGGTCTGCACGACGGACTGTTCGTCGGCGTAGTCGAGGACGACGATCTCGTCGGCGGCCGCCATCACGGGTGTGTCCGGGTCGGCGGTGATCGCCGTGGTGAGCGTGCGCCCCTCCATCCCCGCCAGCAGGTGCAGGACTTCGGTGGTGGTGCCGGACCGGGTCAGGGCGAGGACTCGGTCGTACGTCCGCCCGGCCGGGAACTCCGACGCGGCGAAGGCGTCGGTCTCCCCCTGGCCCGCGCCCTCGCGCAGGGCCGCGAACGCCTGGGCCATGAAGTACGAGGTTCCGCAGCCGACGACCGCGACCCGCTCCCCCGGCGCCGGCAGCGCCCCGCCGAGGCCGGCCGCCTCACCCGCGGCGCGGGCCCAGCAATCGGGCTGACTGTTGAGTTCGTCCTCGACATGCGTCATGCCGCCGTCCTCCTGGCTTCCATGAACTGGCTTCCATGAACCTTCATGCTTTTTCTTGCAAGATATAGCGAGCTTTCGAGCAGAATCAAGCACTGGGCGATATCGGGGGTGGGATAAGGTCGCCGCCAGGTCGAGGAATGCCGAGAAATGGAGGCTCGATGTCGCGCGACGCCCGCTGGAAGGCGCTGCTGGAGCTGCTCGTCGAGCGGGGCCGGCTGGACGTCGAGGAGGCGGCCGCCGAGCTGGCGGTGTCGTCCGCCACGATCCGCCGTGACTTCGACCAGTTGGCCGAGCAGCAGATGCTCGTGCGCACCCGGGGCGGTGCGGTGGTCCACGGAGTGTCGTACGAGCTGCCGCTGCGCTACAAGACCGCCCGGCACGCCTCCGAGAAGCAGCGCGTCGCCAAGGCGGTCGCCGACCTGATCGCGCCCGGCGAGGCCGTCGGGCTGACCGGCGGCACGACGACCACGGAGGTGGCCCGTGCCCTGGCCGTGCGCAGCGACCTGACGTCGGGCTCGCCCGCGCTGACCGTCGTCACGAACGCCCTCAACATCGCCAATGAGCTGGCCGTGCGCCCGCAGTTCAAGATCGTGGTCACCGGCGGCGTCGCGCGCCCGCAGTCGTACGAGCTCATCGGCCCGCTCGCGGACGGTGTGCTCGGCCAGATCACGATCGACGTGGCGGTGCTCGGTGTCGTCGCCTTCGACAGCGCGCACGGCGCCGCCGCGCACGACGAGGCGGAGGCCGCGATCAACCGGCTGCTGTGCGAGCGCGCCGAGCGGGTGATCGTGGCGGCGGACTCCAGCAAGCTGGGCCGGCGCGCGTTCGCCCGGATCTGCGCGGCCGACGCGGTGGACACGCTGGTCACGGACGCGGCGGCCGACCCGGAGACCCTGCGCCGCTTCGAGGAGGCGGGCCTGCGGGTCATCGCGGTCTGAGCTCCGGGCCCCTGGCTCCGGGATCCCGCCACCGCGCCCCTCCCCCGGCCGATTCCACCTACGCTGGGAGCCAGGCGCACGGCGGGCCAGGGAGGCTGCGATGAGCACCACTCCGATCGAGACGGGCACACCGGGGGCGTCGCGGTACGTGCCGATCGCCGATCACGGGCTGATCGGCGACCTGCGCAGCGTGGCCCTGGTGGGCATCGACGGCACCATCGACTGGTACTGCTGCCCGTCCTTCGACGCGCCCAGCATCTTCGCGGCGATCCTGGACGCGGAGCGGGGCGGCTGCTTCGAGCTGGCGGCCTCCGTGCCGGCCCGGACCAAGCAGTTCTACTTCCCCGACACGAACGTCCTGATCACCAGGTTCTTCACCGAGGACGGCGTCGGCGAGGTGCAGGACTTCATGCCGGTCGACGGCGATGCGGCGGAGGTCGAGCGGCACCGGCTGATCCGGCGTGTGGTGTGCGTACGCGGCTCGATCCCGTTCCGTACGCGCGTCGCGCCCCGCTTCGACTACGGCACCCGGACGCACACCGTCCGGCTGGAGGGCGAGGTGGCGGTCTTCGAGTCCGAGGAACTGGCGATCGGGCTGACCTCGACCGTGCCGCTGGAGATCGACGGGCCGGACGTGCACGCCGACTTCAAGCTCTCCCAGGGCGAGTCGGCGGTGCTGGCGCTGGACCGGATCAGCGGTGCGCTCGCGCTGAAGCGGTGCGCACGGACCGAGGCCGAGATGCAGTTCAACAGCACGGTCGCGTACTGGCGGCGCTGGCTGTCCGCCTCCCAGTACCGGGGCCGCTGGCGGGAGATGGTGCACCGCTCCGCCCTGACTCTGAAGCTGCTCACCTACGCGCCCACCGGCGCCATCGTGGCGGCGCCGACGACGAGCCTGCCCGAGCAGGTCGGCGGCGAACGCAACTGGGACTACCGGTACATGTGGGTCCGCGACGCCGCCTTCTGCGTGTACGCGATGCTGCGGCTGGGCTTCACGACCGAGGCCGAGGCTTTCATGAGCTTCCTGACCGAGCACGTCAGCCGGGGTGACGGCTCGCCCGCCGGGCCCCTGCAGATCATGTACGGCATCGACGGCCGCACCGACCTGCCCGAGCGTGAACTCGACCACCTGGAGGGTCATCTCGGTTCCGCTCCGGTGCGGGTCGGCAACGCCGCCTCCGACCAGCTCCAGCTCGACATCTACGGCGCGCTGATCGACTCGATCTACCTGTACGACAAGTGGGCGCAGCCCATCTCCAGCGACCAGTGGGACAACGTGTGCGCGCTGGTCGACTGGGTCTGCGAGAACTGGGACCAGCCCGACGAGGGCATCTGGGAGACCCGCGGCGGCCGCAAGAACTTCCTGTACTCGCGGCTGATGTGCTGGGTGGCGATCGAGCGGGGCATCCGTATGGCCAACCGTCGCGGTCTGCCCGCCGAACTGCCGCGCTGGCAGGAGTGCCGGGACCGGATCTACCGGCGGATCATGAGCCGGGGCTGGTCCGAGACGCGCCGGGCCTTCGTCCAGTGCGAGGACAGCGACGTGCTGGACGCGGCGGTGCTGATGATGCCGATGGCGAAGTTCATCGCGCCGACCGACCCGAAGTGGCTGTCCACCCTCGACGCCCTCACCGAGGACCTGGTGTCCGACTCGCTGGTCTACCGCTACGACCCGGAGGCCAGCCCCGACGGACTGCGCGGCGACGAGGGCACGTTCTCGATCTGCTCGTTCTGGTACGTCGAGGCGATGGTCCGGGCCGGACGGCTCGACGAGGCGCGCCTCGCCTTCGAGAAGATGCTGACGTACGCCAACCATCTGGGCCTGTACGCCGAGGAGATCAGCCACACGGGCGAGCAACAGGGCAACTTCCCGCAGGCGTTCACGCATCTGTCCCTGATCAGTGCAGCCTTCAACCTGGACCGCGCCCTCGGATGAGGCAGGTCCGCGCCGGTTATCGAGCAGACATCGAACTTAGGTGAGGCTAACCTAAGCAGGGTTCCCCGACTCGCCCGGAGGGCAACCCGAGATGACGCCTGACTCGATCTTTCCGTACGTGATGCCGACCCCCGCGATGCTGCCCGACGACACCACGGGGTGGACCCTGGATCCGGAACGTGCGGCGCTCGTGGTCCGACCCGAACCGCCGGGGACCGTTCGGCAGGCGGGGCGCATCCGAGCCCTCAGTGGCCGTGCTCGCCGGCCCCCTCGTCGTGCGCGGGGGTCTGCGTGGCGGTCGTGGCCGCGCCGGCGCGGACCGTGAACTCCGCGGTGTGGACCTTGCCCTCGTGCTTGAAGTCGAGGAACAGGCGGCAGGTGCCGCCGCTCGGGGCCGTGGCCGTGAACGAGATCTGCGGGCCGGGCTGGGTGCTGCCGTCGCCGGGTTCGCCGTTGGGGTGGACGTGGAGGTAGGCGAGGTCGCCGGAGCGCAGGGCCACCAGGTGGCCGTAGGCGCCGAGGTAGGGCTGGAGGTCCTTCACCGGGCGGCCGTCGCGGGAGACGTCCAGCTTGAGTTCGCCCGCCTTGCCCGGGCGCAGGCCGCCGTCGAGGCGGACCTCGTAGCCGTGGATCTTCGCGGTGCCGTTCGGTGCGGGCATCCGCTGCGGCTCGAAGGAGCCGGCGGCGGCCAGGTCCGCGCCGAGAGTGAGGTTCTCCGCACCCTTCTCCGCCGGGGTGAAGTCGGCGAAGACGCGGTAGCCGCCCGCGCGGGGCAGTTCGACGGGGATGCTCCAGGTGCCGTCCGCCGCGCGGGCGGGGTGCAGATGGCGGTAGGTGACCAGGTCGCGTGAGGCGACGATGAGGTGCAGTTCCTTCTCGTGTTCGCGCTGGTAGGCGGTGACCGCGCGGCCGGCACTGTCGCGGATGGCGAAGCTCAGCTCGGTGCGCTTCCCGGCGGTGACGGTCGGGGTCCGCAGGTCGAGGGTGTAGCCGCCCTCGGCGATCTGGAGTCCGCCGGCCGGCGCCGTCTCGTGCCCGCCGTGACCGCCCGCGTCCTGCGCGTCCGGCTCCGCCTCGCCGTGGCTCTCGTGACGGGCGGGCGCGGGGTCCTCCACGACGGGGTCGACACCCTTGCCCACGCCGTAGGCGGTGCCGAAGGTCGCGGCCAGAGCGGCGGCGAACGCGGTGATCCTCAGTCCGGCATGCATGGCGGTCTCCTACGGGTCTGATCCTTCGATACGGTCCTTCGATGCACCTCACGATACCCCTGGGGGGTACCAAGCCAACCCCGATCCAAGCTTGCGTCCGCTACCCCCTAGGGGTATACATGGACTCCGGCAAGGATACCCCCACCCCGTATCAAGGTCGACCACGACCACCCATCACAGGAGGAACCCGTGTCCACCACCACCTACGCCGTCTCCGGCATGAGCTGCGCCCACTGCAAGGCCACGCTCACCAAGGTCATCGGCGAGCTGGACGGCGTCACCGGCGTCGATGTCGATCTGGCGACCGGACAGGTCACCGTCTCCAGCACCACCGAGCCCGACGACGCCCTCATGGGCAAGGTGGTCGACGACGCCGGTTACGAGCTGACCGGCCGCGCGGCCTGACCCGCACCCCGACCGCGGAGCCCGGCAGCCCCGGGCTCCGCCCCACCCCGCACGAGGAGCAGCGATGACCACCACCGCGTCCGACCCCACGACCGAGGTAGAACTCGCCATCGGCGGCATGACCTGCGCCTCGTGCGCGGCCCGCATCGAGAAGAAGCTCAACCGCATGGACGGCGTCACCGCCACGGTCAACTACGCCACCGAGAAGGCGAAGGTGAGCTACGGCGGTGACGTCTCCGTGCCGGACCTGATCGCCACCGTCGAGGCGACCGGGTACACCGCGCGGGAACCGGCGCCACCCGTCCAGGACGCGCCCGAGGAGGCCGGCGGGGACGACGGACTGCGGCCGCTGCGGCAGCGGTTGATCACGGCTGTGACGCTGGCCGTGCCCGTCGTCGCGATGGCCATGGTCCCCGCGCTCCAGTTCGAGTACTGGCAGTGGCTGTCGTTGACGCTGGCGGCACCCGTCGTGGTGTACGCCGGGTGGCCCTTCCACAAGGCCGCGTTCACCAATCTGCGGCACGGCGCGGCGACCATGGACACGCTGATCTCGGTCGGCACGACCGCCGCGTTCCTGTGGTCCCTGTGGGCGCTGTTCCTCGGCACCGCGGGCGAGCCGGGCATGACGCACCCCTTCGAGCTGACCATCGCCCGCGGTGACGGCTCCGGGAACATCTACCTGGAGGCGGCCGCCGGAGTCGTCGCGTTCATCCTCGCCGGGCGCTACTTCGAGGCCCGCTCCAAGCGCAAGGCGGGAGCGGCGCTCAAGGCTCTGCTGGAGCTGGGCGCCAAGGACGTCACCGTACTCGGCGACGACGGCCGCGAACGGACCGTCCCCGTCTCGGAGTTGAAGGTCGGCGCCCGTTTCCTCGTACGTCCCGGCGAGAAGATCGCCACCGACGGCACGGTCGTCGAGGGCACCTCGGCGGTGGACGCCTCCATGCTCACCGGCGAGTCCGTGCCCGTGGAGGTCGCGCAGGGCGACCCGGTCACCGGGGCGACGATCAACGCGGGCGGACGGCTCGTCGTCGAGGCCACCCGGATCGGCGCCGACACCCAGCTCGCCCGCATGGCCAAGCTCGTGGAGGACGCGCAGAACGGCAAGGCCGCGGCGCAGCGCCTCGCCGACCGGATCTCCGCGGTGTTCGTGCCGATCGTGATCGCCCTCGCGCTGGCCACCCTCGGCTTCTGGCTCGGCAACGGCGCCGGTCCGGCGGCGGCGTTCACCGCCGGTGTCGCCGTCCTCATCATCGCCTGCCCGTGCGCCCTGGGCCTGGCCACGCCGACCGCGTTGATGGTGGGCACCGGCCGGGGCGCGCAGCTCGGGATCCTGATCAAGGGCCCGGAGGTGCTGGAGTCCACGCGCAAGGTCGACACCATCGTCCTGGACAAGACGGGCACCGTGACCACCGGGCGGATGACCCTGCTCGCCGTGCACACCGCCGACCACACGGACGAGGCCGAAGTCCTGCGTCTCGCGGGCGCGTTGGAGCACGCCTCCGAGCACCCGATCGCCCGTGCCGTGGCCGGCGGGGCGCTGGAGAAGCTGGGTTCGCTGTCCACGCCCGAGGACTTCGCCAATGTGCCCGGCCTCGGAGTGCAGGGCATCGTCGACGGACACGCGGTGCTCGTCGGGCGGGAGCGGCTGCTGGAGGAGTGGGCGATGGAACTGCCCGAGGCCCTGCGGCAGGCCAGGTCCGACGCCGAGGCGGCCGGTCGTACCGCCATCGCGGTGGCCTGGGACGGCGAGGCGCGGGCCGTGCTGGAGGTCGCCGACGCGGTGAAGGAGACCAGCCCGGAGGCGATCCGGCGGCTGCGCGCCCTCGGCCTCACCCCGATCCTGCTGACCGGCGACAACGAGGCCGTCGCCCGGTCCGTCGCCCGCGAGGTCGGCATCGCGCCCGAGGACGTCATCGCCGAGGTGCTGCCGCAGGACAAGGCCGATGTCGTCAAGCGCCTTCAGGGCGAGGGCCGTTCGGTCGCGATGGTCGGCGACGGCGTCAACGACGCGGCCGCCCTGGCCCAGGCGGACCTGGGGCTGGCGATGGGCACGGGGACGGACGCGGCGATCGAGGCCGGCGACCTCACCCTGGTGCGCGGCGACCTGCGTGTGGCCGCCGACGCGATCCGGCTCTCCCGCAGGACGCTCGGCACCATCCGGTCCAACCTGTTCTGGGCCTTCGCCTACAACGTCGCCGCCCTGCCGCTCGCCGCGGCCGGCCTGCTCAACCCGATGATCGCCGGGGCGGCCATGGCCTTCTCCTCGGTGTTCGTGGTCGGCAACTCCCTGCGGCTGCGCTCGTTCCGGGCCGCGAACTGACGACTCCTCACGAAAGGAAGAGGGCGCCGCACGAGCGGCGCCCTCTTTGCTGCATTCGTCAGCCGAAGGCCTTCACGGCCTGGTAGTACGTCCAGGCCGTGCTGTTGCACGCGGTCTTCGACGCACCGCTGTAGTTCGCGCACACACGCTTGAGATCCTCGTAGAAGGCGCTGTCCAGACGCGACTTGTTGGCGTCGAACGCACCGATCGCCTTGTAGTTGCGGTAGCCGAAGTCGTGGCGGGCACAGGACGTGGAGAAGGGGAAGCCGAAGGGGTTGTCGGGCGAGGAGGAGCAGTAGTCGGTGGACCAGTCGAACCCGTAGGCGGACCAGGCGGACTGGTTGTTGCGGGCGGCGACCCAGGCGCTGTAGCTGGACGCGCTGGTCTGGGTCCAACTGGACAGGACCTGGGGCTTGTCGGCGGGGGCGGCTTCGGCGGCCGCCGCGGTGGCGACGACGGTCACGAGGGAGAGGGCTGAGGCGGCAAGACCGGTGGCGAGTCTGCGGTGCATTCCACACCTCCATGAGGCTGCGACCCGCCCGTCGGGCCGCAGGTTCATGACAAGATGATTGACGCCTGAACGGCTCCTTCACACCGCATGCGCCTCAATTGCCCATTAACTCTTGGACATGCGAGGAGATCAGGGGATGAATTCGACGTCCCTCCGTACGTCCACGGCGGTCAGCGCCAGGGCCGGCGGCCCCGGAGCGAGGAACGCGAGCGGCACCGGTTCCAGGCGCACAGGGCGGCGGTGACCACCACGAGCAGCACCAGGCCGCAGCCGCCCATATCCCGCACCCAGTCCCGGGCGGCCCGGCGCAGAGCGGTCCGCCAGTCGGTGAGCAACTCGGGGCGGGCGCAGGCACACAGGCCCGCCACGGCCTCCTGCTCGCCGAGGTCGAGCAGGACGCCACCGGAGGCGTACAGGTCGACCTGGCGGTGGTCGAGCCGCGTCACGTCGGGGGCGTCGCCGCCCGCGGCCTGGCGTCTCCTCGGGCTCTTCTTGACGGCCTCCCTGCGCCCCCTCGATCAAGCGGTGCTATTCGCCGCCGTACGGCAGCGTCGTCCCCGGCAGGTTGTACTCGTCCCGGCGGCCACACATCCCGAACCCACCGAGCCCGGTGGGCGCGGCCTCGTACGCGGTCGCGTCGCCGAGATACCCCGGCTCGCCCGCCGCCAGCGCGTCGAGCTGGGCGCCCGTACGCTCGGCCGCCGCCCGCGCACCGGCCCGCCACAGCTCCCGCCAGTCGGGCACCTTGGCCCGCACGAGGCGGGCCGCGGAGCGCTGGAACTCCAGGTACGGCCCGTTGTCCCCGGCGACGAACGCCTCGCGCAGGGCCAGGTAGCCCTCGACGGCGAGGTCCCTGCGGCGCCGGGCGGCAGCGGCGGTCTCCGGGCCCGTACCGGGCGGGAGTGCGGCGGCTGCCGTGTACTTGCCGGGATCGGCGAGCACGTCCGGCGGGAAGGTGAAGACGGCGTCCCCGGCCTCGGGCAGGCCGCTGTTCTGCATCAGCACGGTGATCCGCAGGTCGCCGCCCTGCACCATGCGGTGCACGGTGCCGGGTGTGAACCAGGCGACGGAACCCGGCTCCAGGGGGATGTCCCGGTAGCCGTCGGGGCTGAGCGTCTGGACGGCGCCCCGACCGCCGGTGACGACGTACGCCTCGGTGCACACCAGATGCAGATGCGGGCTGCCGCCGCACACGCCGTCGGCGGCCTCCCAGTCGTAGGCGCTGAGGTGGGACAGGCCGACGGCGCCCGGCAGCGGATGCGGCAGGTGCGGCTTCACCACGGCATTGCCTCCAGGTGGGCGGCGACCCGTTCCCGGTCCCAGACCCCGTCGGCGAAGACGACGCGGTACCGGTAGGCGAAGGACTCGCCCGGCGGCAATTCGAACTCCTCGAAGAACGCCCAGGAGAACGCGACCGTGGGGATCGGTTCGGAGCGCACGAACCAGTGCGACTCGTGCAGGGCCCGGAGGTTCT
Source organism: Streptomyces sp. bgisy027 (assembly GCF_057710365.1). Lineage (NCBI taxonomy): Bacteria > Bacillati > Actinomycetota > Actinomycetes > Kitasatosporales > Streptomycetaceae > Streptomyces > Streptomyces sp. bgisy027. The sequence continues at coordinate 49,772 of NZ_JBYIVZ010000059.1, read as the reverse complement.
CCGGAGCGTGCGCGAACACCAGCGTGGAGTGTCCGTCGATGTCGTCGTGCTCTGTGGTGAAGGCCAGCCACGGACCCTGACTGCCCATCAGCTTGTCGGCGTCCGCGTCGGACCCCGGCGCGAAGGCGGTCCCACCGGTGAAATCGCGCGGGCCGCGCCACTGGAGTCCGGTGTAACCGGCCATCTCCCGGCCCTCGGTGGTCGGGGAACCGAACCGCAGGGGCTCGGCACGGGTGTTGGTGAGCCGGATCGACCAGTCAAGGGCCCAGGCACCGGCCTCCTCGTCCACCGAGTGCACGGTCAGCCCGCGCACCTCGCGCGCCCATTCCTCGCCGCCGTGCTCGATCCAGGTGAGTTCCTCGGCGACGGTCAGCCGGTCGTCCTCGACGGCGAAGACCGGGAAGCCGTCGTGCCGCATGGAGCCGACCCGCTCGGGCAGCGGCAGGTAACCCTGGCCGCGCACATAGCAGTTGCCGCCCCAGAAGTTCTGCCCGGACAGATGGCTCGCCGTCATCTGGAGACCCTTGTGCCAGCGGTGGTCGCTGGGCCGGTACCCGGTCACGGTGTACCCGGCGAGGGTGCGCACGGGGTGTGCGTAGGGCTTGCGGGACTCGAAGGCCTCCGGGTCGGGGCGGTAGACATAACGGAGGATCTCGGTGCCGTTCGCCGCCGTCACCGCGATGTGTTCGCCGTGCGCGTGGGTGACGCGGATGCTCATGCGCGCTCCTTGGGGGCCCAGTGGGGGTGGTCTCCGTGCATGGCCGGGTAGAACGGGTCACCGGGCGCGATCTCGCCCGCGTGCACCGCCAGACCCGTGAACGCGGCCTTGTACAGGGACGCGGCGAAGTCGAGGGTGGCCCGGGCGTCCGGACCGCTGCCGGGCGGGCGGACACCGTTGTCGTACGCGTCGAGGAGGGCACCCAGCTGTGCCGTGTGGGAGCTGGGCACGTCCGCCGCCGGGGTGCGCCAGGCGGTGGCCCGCTCGGCGGGCACGTGCGGGGCAGGGGTGTAGACCCAGTCGTCGTTGCGGTGGCCGTAGAGGTGGGTGAGCTCGACCGTCGCGTCCGCGCAGTCGACGCGGATGCGGCTGACCTCGTGCGGGGACAGGACGCTGTTGACGACGGTGGCGAGCGCGCCGTTCTCGAACCGCACCAGGGCCGTGGAGACGTCCTCGCTCTCGGTGTCGTGGACCAGCCGCGTGGCCATGGCACGTATCTCCGCCCAGGGGCCGAGCAGATGCAGCAGCAGGTCGAACTGGTGGATGCCGTGCCCCATCGTCGGCCCGCCGCCCTCGGTGGCCCACCGTCCGCGCCACGGGACCGCGTAGTACGCGGCGTCCCGGTGCCAGGTCGTCTGGCAGTGCGCGACCAGCGGGGCGCCCAGCCGACCGCTCGCGATCAGCTCACGGGCGTGCACGGCGCCGGAACCGTACCGGTGCTGGAAGACCACCGACGCATACGCACCCGACGCCTCCTCGGCCGCCGCGATGGCGTCGTACTCGGCGAGGGACAGGCACAGCGGCTTCTCGCACAGCACCCAGGCGCCCGCCTTGAGCGCGGCGACCGTCTGCTCCCGGTGCGGGGAGGGCGGGGTGCCGATGAGGACGAGGTCGGGGCGTACGGCGCCCAGCATCTCGTCGGTCGAGGTGTACCCGGCGACGCCGTCACCCGCGAGTTCACGGAACGCCGCCAGCCTCGCCGGGTCCACGTCGACGGCGGCGACCAGCTCCGCACGGTCGGCGTGGGCTCTCAGCGCGGGGAGGTGACTGCCGCTGACGATGGCGCCGGTGCCGATCACGGCGACGCGGCGGCGGGCGGGGCTTGGGGACATGCGGTATCTCCTCGGACGGCCGGCGGACAGCCCGCTTCAGAAAGCGCTTGCACTTCGAGGGCGACCCTAGGCAGGGACGGAATGTAAGGACAACCCCTCTGCGGCGAAGGGAGTGAAGCCGGACCCGTTCGGCCCGGCCCGCGCTTCGCACGCCCCCCTGTCCCGCCACCACTCGAACGGGTGAAGTTCATCGCAGTCCCGGGAGCCGTGCGAAACGTCAACTCGGCTTCGGCGACGCGGCGTTGACAGTGCGCGGGCATCCGCGTCACCGTGATGACTCGTCGTGCCCGGGAGGTCACCCATGGCAGCAGCTGGTACCGACACCGATTTAGTCGCACGTGTGCGGGCACTGGGGCCGCTCGTGCGCGAGCACGCCCCGCGCACCGAGCAGGAGCGGCGGGTGGTGCCCGAGGTCGCCGCGGCGCTGACGGACGCCGGGGTCCACCGGATGAACGTCCCGCGGCGGTACGGCGGTTACCAGAGCCGGCCGCGCACCCAGGTCGACACGGTCGCCGCGATCGCCGAGTCGTGCGGCTCGACCGCGTTCAAGACCGTGATCCAGGCCGGCTGCTCCTACATCGCGGCGCTCTTCCCCGACGAGGCGCAGGACGAGATCTTCACCGACCCCGACGTGAAGGTCGGCGGCACGCTGGTCCCGGACGCGACGGCGGTCCGGACGGACGGCGGCTACCTCGTCAACGGCACCTCGGGCTTCGCCACCGGCTGCCACGACGCCGACTGGCATCTGCTGACGGTCCGGGTGGAGCCGGAGTCCGGCGAGGGGCCGCCCGAGACGCTGTGGACCGCGGTGCCGATGGCCGAGCTGGAGATCCTCGACGACTGGTACGTGTCGGGGCTTGCGGGCAGCGGCAGCAACAGCGTCGTCGCGCGCGACGTGCTCGTCCCGGCGCACCGGGTGCTGCCGGTCGGGCCGTTGCTGGCAGGCGAGTTCCCGTCGAAATCCAACGCCGACGACCCGTTCTACCGGATGCCCGTCCTGCTGATGTTCTGCACCTGGACCGCGCCCAACGCACTTGGTCTGGCCCGCTCCGCCCTGGCGGAATTCAGCGAGCGCAGCCGTCGGCGGGGCATCACCTACACCTTCCACCGGCGGCAGAACGAGGCGGCGGTCACCCATCTCCAGGCGGCCGAGGCGGCCATGAAGATCTCCTGCGCCGAGCTGCTGACCGCCGAGTTCGTCTCCGTCATCGAGTCCCGGGCCGCGTCCGGCGATCCGTACACGCCCGAGGAGCGGACGAGGATCCGGGCGCAGAGCGGCTATGTGGCCCGGCTGTGCAAGGAGGCCGTCGATCTGCTCGCCTCGGCCTCGGGGGCGTCGTCCCTGCACCGGGACGTGCCGATCCAGCGGACCGTGCGGGACGCGCATGCCCTGAGCCTGCACTCGTTCGTCAATCCCGCCACCAACCTGGAGATCCACGGCCGGGTCCTGTCGGGGCTCGACCCGGGCACGCCCTTCGTATAGCTCCCCCGGTCGCCTCTTGGCGAGGCAGCACCTGACCGGCGTCACCCCTTGGCGAGGAAGCGCCGCAGCCGGGTCAGCGGCCAGGCGTTGATCACGTCGTCCTTGGTGAGCCAGCCGCGCTGCGCCGTGCCCACGCCGTAGCGCAGGTTGGCCAGGTGGACGACGGCGTGGGCGTCGCTGTCGACGGCGAACTTCACGCCGTGCCGCCGGGCCCGCAGGATGTCCTCGTCGCGCAGGTCGAGCCGGTCCGGGTGGGAGTTGATCTCCAGGGCGGTGCCGGTGCGGGCGCAGGCGGCGAACACCGCGTCGAGGTCGACGTCGATGGCGGGGCGCTTGCCGATGAGGCGGGTGGTGGGGTGGCCGATGATGTGGACGTGCGGGTTCTCGCAGGCCCTGACGATGCGCCGGGTCAGCGCCTCACGGTCCTGGTGGAAGTGCGAGTGCACCGAGGCCACGCACAGGTCGAAGCCGGCGAGGAAGCCGGCCGGCCAGTCCACCTCGCCTTCGGGGCCGATGTTCAGCTCCGCGCCGTGCAGCACCCGCATGCCGCCGCGCCTGCCCCGCCTGCCGTACTCCTCGTCGAGTTCGCGGACGCGTTCGCGCTGGGCGAGGATCCGGTCGTCGGTCATCCGCTGCATGGCCATGTCGGGGCCGTGGTCGGTGACCGCGTAGTAGGCGTAGCCGCGCTCGGCGGCCGCGGCGACCATCTCCTCCAGCGGGGCGAGCCCGTCGGTGAGGTCGGTGTGGGTGTGCAGATCGCCGCGGATGTCCCTCTCCTGGATCAGCTCGGGCAACTCGCCGCGCAGCCCGGCGTCGACCTCGCCCCGGTCCTCGCGCAGGGTGGGCGGGATCCACGGCAGGCCGAGGCGGGCGTAGACGTCCTCCTCGGTCCTGGAGACGATCTTCTCTCCGGTCTCGGTGTCGAAGAGTCCGTACTCGGACAGCTTGAGCTTCTGGTGGACCGCCATCTCCCGGGTGCGGATGTTGTGCGCCTTGGACCCGGTGAAGTACTGCATGGCCGCGCCCCAGGAGTCCGGCGGCACGACACGCAGGTCGACCTGGAGCCCCTTGGCGGTGCGGACCGAGGTCTTCTTCTGTCCGTGCGCGATGACCTCGGAGACGTACGGCAGTTCGGTGAAGGCCCGCATCACGGGCGCCGCCTTCTTCGCCGCGACGAGGATGTCGATGTCGCCGACGGTCTCGCGGGCGCGGCGCAGCGATCCGGCGTAGGCGCACCGCTCGACGCCGTCGACCTGCGACATCCCGGCGACGATGTCCTCGGCGAGGCTCATCGCGACGTCGATCAGGACCCGGTCGCCGGAGGACCGGAGCAGGTCGATGCCGTGCAGGATGTTCTCCTCGGTCTTCGGCCCGAAGCCCTTCAGGTCGCGCAGCCGCTCCTCGTGGATGGCGTCCGCGAGTTCCTCGGTGGTGGAGATGCCGAGTTCCTCGTAGAGGACCAGGGCCTTCTTCGGGCCGAGGGTGGGGATCGCGGTGAGCTGCCGGACGCCGGCGGGGATCTTCGCGCGCAGTTCCTCGACGGCGGACACCTTGCCGCTCGCGAAGTACTCGACGACCTTCTCGGCGATCGACTTGCCGACGTTCGGGATCTCTTTGAGGCCTTTCACGTCGAGTGTGGACACGTCCGCGTGATAGCCGCCGATCGCTCGGGCCGCCTTCTCGTAGGTACGCGTCCTGAACGCGTCTCCGCCGGTGATCGAGATCAGGTCCGCGTACTCCTGGAGCAGGGCGGCCACCTCGTCGTTGGACCGTGCCACCTCTCCAGGGTAGGCACGGGAGGGCCGGCCGGACGAGCCCGGCCGGGCCGACCGTGTCGGTGCGCTACTGGCCCAGGGGCGTGGGCGGAGTGGTCGTCGGGTCGGGGTCGGGTTCGGGCAGCCGGGCCGTCATCGGCGGGTGCGCCGGGGTCGCCTTCTCCTTCGTCAGCGCCCCGATGATCCTGCGGGCCACCAGAGGGTCGGCCGGCAGGGTGTGGGAGGCGAACCAGCGGGCGGCCACGGGGGACGGGGACGGTTCGACGAACTCGGCTCCGGCGTAGTCGTCGAGCGGCGGGTCGTAGATGTAGCCCGCGACGACGCCGTGGTCGACCAGGCGTTCCACGAGGGCGTCGCGGTCGTGGACCAGGAGCGGGACCCGGAACAGGGCGGGCGGGCCCTCCTGCGAGGTCCGGTCGCGCAGTGCCGGGGTGGCCCAGGTGGTGTCGGACAGCAGTGGGACACCGGCCCTGCGGCGGGCCAGGTCGCCGTCCAGCAGTGCCATCCGCAGCTCCAGCTGTCCGCGCACCAGGGCGCCGTGGCGGGAGCGGAAGCCGTGCAGGTCGACGCGTACCCAGGGCTCGTAGGCGGCCAGGCTGGGTGCGTGGCGGGCGCTGCCGGCGAGGCGGGGCGCGTGCAGGGCCATGCGGAAGTCGTCGCGTTCCAGCAGGCCGAGGCGCTGCATGGTGCGCCACGCGGGACGCACCAGCCGGAAGGTCCGCACGGCGGACCGGGCCAGCGGGCGCAGTGTGGTGGCCAGGTCGTCGCGCAGCCGGCGCGGGGTGAGCAGGTCGTCGCGCAGCAGCTCCAGTTCGCGCCGGGCGCGGGTGCCGTCGACGGCCAGGAAGCCGCCGGCCATCGCGGCGACGTGCTTGGACAGGCTGAACGCCGCGGCCGTCCCGAAGGTGCCGACCGGCTGCCCGTCCACGTGCGTGCCGATCGCGTGCGCCACGTCCTCGATCAGCGGGATCCCCAACTGCTCGCAGCGGCGGCGCAGTTCGACGACCCGGTCGGGCAGGCCGTACAGGTTGGTGGTCAGGACCAGGTCGATGTCACGCCAGGTGGAGTCCGGTACGGCGGCCGGGTCGATGTTGCCGTCCCACCGGGACACGGGGGCCTGTACCGGGCGCAGTCCGGCGGCGAGGACGACGAAGAGGATCACGTCGTCGTTCACCGGGGACATCAGCACCCGTCCGCCGGGCCGGCACCAGCGCCGCAGCGCCAGATACAGGGCCAGCCGGGCCGAGGGCGTGTAGACGCATTCGCGTCCGATGCGCCGTGTCATCATCGCGGCGAGCCGCGATCCGTACGGCATGGTCACCTCTTCCGTGGAAGGATCCGACGAAGGGTCGCCCGGAGCGGGCGGCGCGCACTCTCGAACGCCGTTCGATGCCGCCGTGCGAGGGACGCGAGGCCGTGCGGGGCCAGGGTCACGGCGCCGGCGTGTGCGCGTGACGAAAGCGGGTTGCCGTCCGGTTCAGCGGGCTCCCGCGCCCGGCGGCCGGGTCGGGCCGGAGGTGCGCAGCGTGCCGACGGTCTTGAGCAGCCGGTCGGCGGGCTCGCGCAGCCGGGGATGGGCCAGGACCGTGTTGCGCAGTCCGCGCACCGGTCTGCGCCACATCCGGTGGGCCGTCGCCACCGGGTGCGGACGTGCCGCGAACCCCTCCGCCACCCGCAGCTCACGGGTCTTCAGCCAGTCCTTGTACTCCTTCTCCCCGCGCCCGAAGTCCATGAGTGTCACGCCGTCCCGGCCCGCGGCCTGAGCGAGCCGCAGATGCATCATCAGTCCGGGCGAGTAGTAGCCGAACTCGGGGTCGTACGCCGTGAACCAGGCCGCGAACACCGAGCGCGACCGCGGCCCGAAGTGCGCGGCGACCGGCCGGTCACCGGCGTACACGACGGACAGGATGCCGGTGAAGTGTTCCTCGCGGACCTGGAAGAGGTGGTCGACGAGGTCGACGATCCAGGGTCTGGAGAAGCGGTCCATCCGCCCGGTTCTGCGGTACTGGGCGGACTTCCACCGCATGAGGGTGCGCAGCAGGCGCGGGTCGCGCTCGTCGTAGACGAACCGCACCTCGCCCGCGTCGCGCCCCAGGCGCCGCTCCTTCTTCAGCGTCGTCTTGGCCAGCCCCGGGTACGTGGCGCGCAGCCACTCCGGGTAGCCGCCCTCGCCGGGTTTCAGGTCGAGGACGGGCGAGGCGAACGTGCCCGTGACGTACGGGCCGAACGGCTGCTGCTCCTCGACGAGATGATCGAACTCGAACACCGACAGCCCGCACACCTTCAGCAGTTCGCGGGTGTCCCAGGTGACCCCGGGCCGGTGCACCAGCGCCTGGCAGTCGGACAGCCCCAGGCCGATGGCGCGGCCGACGCCGTAGGCGTTGCGCTCGTACGGGAGGAAACCGACGGCCTCCCCGCCCTGGTGCAGGACCGCCACGTGCGCCCCTTTGCGGTACCTGCCGACCCCGAGCGCGAACTCCGGTGCCAGGAAAGGGTTGGCGTAGTCGGGCGATTCCTCCATCGCCCGGTGCCACGCCCGGCGCAGCTGCTCGCTCAGCTCCTCGGGTCTGTGAATCGTGATGGCGCTCGTGGATCGCATGGCGACCACTCCCCCCCAAATACCCCCCAAGTCACGCTTTTCAGCGCGTCGCCACCGTGTCCCCCATGTCGAGCTTTGTGACGAGGCTCAAACGTCGCGAAACAGTACGCACGCTGTCAAGGTGCCCGATGAATCCTTTAGCAGTGCTTGGTGACCGGGGAGCGCCGATCGGTCAGCGGACCGCGACCAGGACCTGACTGTCGCCGTACTGCCAGACCGCGCCGACGTGTCCGAAACCCGCCCGCCGCAGCAGCCGTTCATGTGCGGAGACCGACAGGTGTGCCGCACATCCGGCGCCGCCGGCCGGCTGCCTGCGCCGGCGCTCGGCGAGCAGGTCGGTCAGCTCGGGGTCCTTGGCGACGGCCGTCCACCAGGAGTCCCAGTCCTCGTGGGCCAGGGCGTGCCGGCGTTCGGCGTGCCGGCGGCCGACAGATCCGGCGAGGGCGGCGAGCGCGGTGTCGTCGTGCGGGAAGTGGTCGCCGTTGACGAGGACGCCACCGGGCCGCAGCAGTGCCGCGAGCTGCCGGTAGAGGCGGTACAGGGCGTCCGGGCCGAGGTAGTGCAGCGCCGTCGTCGACACGGCGGCGTCCAGCGGCCGGTCCAGGGTGTTCGTCCAGCCCTCCTCGCCGATCACCGCGTCGACATAGCGGGCGGCGTCCGCGTGGTGGGTGCGGGCGAGTTCGAGGAGCAGCGGGTCCATGTCCACGCCCACGATGTCCGCGTACGGCAGTCGCCGCGCCAGCCTGGCCGCGAGCGAGCCGGGGCCGCAGCCGAGGTCGACGACGAGCGGCGGGGCGGCTCGGTCCGCCACGGACTGCTCGACGACATCGGCGATCACCGTGAAGCGCTCCTCGCGGTCCACGGCGTACCGCTGTTGCTGGAGTTCCCAGCGGTGCACCCATCGCTCCGCCGTCGCCAGGCTCAGCCCCATCCGGTCGTGCCACCTCGCCGTCTCGCACCCGACTCACCCTGTCGGCGCGACACTACAGGTGGAAACGGTTCCCATTACGCCGGACGGCGTCACATCACCCGAGGGAGGCAAGGACGGTCAGCAGCCGGTCCACCTCCTCGACGGTGTTGTGGACGTGCAGGCTCACCCGTACGGAGCCCGTCTTCTCCCCCGCGCCGCCCTGGCAGTGCTGGTCGGAGCGGACCATGAAGCCGTGGCTGAAGAGGATGAAGCCCAGGTCCGAGGAGTCGATGGCGTGATGGCGCAGGGTGACGATGCCCTGGCGCCGCTGCACGGGCGAGTCGGCGGCCAGGCTGGCCTGGCAGCCGAGGATCTCGTAGGCGTCGAGACGGCGCAGGCCCCCGGTGAGGCGCGCCGCGAGGGCGACGGTCCAGCGCTCGATCCGGTCGGTGCCCGCGGCGTCCAGCCAGTCCAGAGCCGCGGTCAGGGACGCGATCCCGACGGTGTTGGGGGTGCCGGCCCAGCCGCCCGGCGCGAACTTGGGTCCGCGGGCCCGGCGGGCCCAGACGACGCCGGTGCCGGGCAGAGCCATGGCCTTGTGGCCGGAGAACAGGACGAAGTCGACGTCGAGGTCGGCCACGGACACCGGCAGATGGCCGACGCTCTGGGCGGCGTCCAGGCAGATGACCGCGTCCGGGCCGACCGCTCGGCGGACGCGGTGCACGTTCATGTCGGCGCCGTACACGTGGTGGACGTGGCTGACGGCGACGAAGCGGATGCGCGGGCCGGCCAGTTCGGCGAGCGCGGTGTGGTCGTAGTCGCCGGACGCCGGCTGGTACGGCATCGGCCGCACGTGGATGTGCACGCCCTGCCCGGCCAGTTCCCGCTGCGCCTCCAGCCAGGGGGCGATGTTCGCCTCGTGGTCGGCGACGGGGACGACGATCTCGTCCCCGTCGGTGAGCAGCCGGGGCAGCCAGTCCCGTGCGATGCCGCGCAGGCCCTCGGTGGTCCCGCTGGTGAAGTGCACGGTCGAACGCTCCGGCGCCGGGTCGGCGAGGAAGAGTCTGACCCGGTCGCGGGCCTCCTCGACCAGGGCGGTGGTCCGGTTGGCCCAGGGGTAGGTGCCGCGTCCGGCGTTGGCGTTGGTCGTGGTGAGGTAGGTGTGCACGGCGTCCAGCACGGCCTGCGGTTTCTGGGCGGTGGCGGCGCTGTCGAGGTAGGCCAGCTCCGGGTGCGCGGTGATGATCGGGAACTGGGCCCGCAGAGCCCGCTGCCACTCGGCCAACTCCTCGATCACGGCGGCGACTTGGCGGTCCGTCCTGGAGGGGGTCATCGGCTCAGTCCCGTACGAGGGGTGCGCCCGCGTCGCGCCAGGCGATGATGCCGCCGGTCAGGCTGCGCACGTCGGGGTGCCCCATCCGGGTCAGCAGGGCGGCGTAGCGGGCTGACTTCTCGCCGACCGGACAGGCCAGCAGGACCGGGCGGCGGTGGCTGAACGGCAGTCCGCCGTGCAGGAGTTCCTCGAAGAGCTCGTCGACGATGTTGACGGAGCCGTCGATGTGCAGGGCCGCGTAGGCGTGCGGGCCTCGCAGGTCCACGACGAGGGGTTCCCCGGTGGCGATCCACGCCCGGGCGTCGGTGACGCCGATGGCCGGTGCCGTACGGACCTCGGCGTCGGTCAGGTCGGCCGGGGAGTTGCCGCGGCGCGGGCGGCCGAAGAGGTCGGGGCGCCGCCGGCGGACGTAGCTGAGATAGCTCTCGACGCGGTCGCAGACGATGAACACGGCGGACTGCCGTTCCGTCAGCTCCGCTTCCACGGCTTTGAGTTGCCGTGTCGCGCCGAAGTAGGCGGCGCCTCCGGTGGGGCCGGCGAGGATGCCGCAGCGGCGGTTGAGGGTCAGCATTCCCTCGATCGCCTCGTCGGCGCTGACCGACTCGATCGTGTCGTAGGTGCCGGGGTCGAACAGGCCCACCTCGTGCGCCTCGTCGATGGTACGGATGCCGGGGACGAAGTCGGACTTGGCGGCGACCAGGCCGACGACCCGTACGGCGGGGTCGTGTTCGCGCAGGGCGCGTGCGACTCCGGTGGACGACCCTGCGGTGCCCACGCAGGCGATGAACCAGTCCGGCGCCCGGCCGTCGAGGTCCTTGACGATCTCCGGTCCGGTGCCGGTGAAGTGGGCCTCGGTGTTGCGCGGGTTGAAGTACTGGTCGGTGTGGACGAAAGTGCTGCCGGGCTCGGAGAGCGCGCGGTGGAACCGGGTGAGCGGGTCGTCGGTGGCGGTCGGGTCGAGGCATTCGCTCTGGCCGGGCAGTTCCTCGATCTCGGCGCCCAGCAGCAGGAGCAGGTCCTTGATCTCCGGGATGCGCATCCGGTTGGTGACGCTTCTGAAGGTCCGGCCGTGCATGCCCGCGAGGACGGCCAGGGCTTTGGCGGTGTTGCCGCTCGACAGCTCCACGACCTGGCCGCCCCGCTCGGGCACGGCGCCGGACAGGTGCGGTCGGGCCATGTTCCAGGCGGCCCGGTCCTTCACCGAACCGAAGGGGTTGAGCAGTTCCAGCTTGGCGTACAGGTCGATGTGGCTCAGGCCGTGCACGGCCGGGTCGATGCGCACCAGCGGTGTGTTGCCGATGGCGTCGGTGATGCTGTCGTACCTCACTGAGCTCCCCCCACGGGTGTGGTCGGCCAGTACTGGTCGTCCAGGCACCAGCGCCATCTGCCGCCCTCCTGCCAGGCGGCGACCTTGCGCGCGGCGGGCTGGTGCTGGGCACGGGTGGTGTGGAAGTCCATGCAGTAGCCGGCCGTGTTGGCGAAGGCCAACAGGTCGCCGGGGACAGGGCGGTGGGGCAGGAAGACGGTGCGGCGGGTGATCAGGTCGGCCTCCAGACACAGGTTGCCGAAGAGATACGCGGCAACCGGCTCGGTTCCTGTTCCCGATCCGGTCGTGGTGCCGGTTGCCGTGTCGGCGCCGTCCGCCGGGTCGCATGGGACGACGACGGGGTCCATCAGCACCCCGTGGTCCTCCAGCGCCACGTCGTCGGCCTTCGCCGCGAGCCGTATGTGCAGGGGGCCGCCGGCCTCGTCGTCGCGTACCTCCAGCACCTTCGTCAGGGTCAGTCCGCACTGGTCGAGAAGGGCGCGGCCCGGTTCCGTGTGCAGGTCGTAGAGGTGCTCCAGGAGCAGTGCGGCCAGGGGGCGGCCGCCGAGGGAGGCGGCCGGCCGGGAGAGAAGTTCGTCGAGGTAGCCGGCCGCCGCCACCGGACGGTGGGCGGGGTACAGGCCGAGGGCACCGCGCAGGGTGCCCGCCTCGTTGCGCAGTCCGTAGCCGTGGCCGCCGTACGTCAGGGACGGGCGGATGCCCATGACGGCCTCGGTGAGCGCGGTCGTGTACCGCTCCCACTGGCCGCCGTCGGCAAGGTAGTTCACGCCGAAGCCGCCGCCGATGTCGACCGCCCGGGGCCTGAGCCCACGGCTGCGGCACTCCTCCAGCACCCGCAGGCAGCCCTCCAGCGCCAGGGCCTTCTCGCTCAGGCTCGTCGTGTCCAGGTGGTACGCCACCCCGACCAGGTCGAGCACGTCGGCGTGCCGTTCGACGGCGGCCAGCAGCGGGGCCGTCTCGCGTACGGCGGTGCCGAATCGGCTGCGCCGGGTCAGCACGCGTACGCCGGATGCCTCGAAGCCCGACAGCCGCAGCAGGACACGGGTGCGGGGCAGGGTGTGCACCCGGACCAGCGTGGCGAGTTGTTCCAGTTCGTCTCGCGTGTCGAGGCTGACGGTGACCGAGGTGCGGGCTGCCAGCCAGAGGAACTCCGGGTTCTTCGGGCCGGTCGCCGTGATGCGGTCGGGCGTGAGTCCGGCGCCGAGGGCGTGCTGCAACTCCCCCAGGGAGGCGACGTCCACGCCGGCGTCCGTGGCGGCGAGCGTGCGCAGCAGGGCGCTGGAGCGGTTGGCCTTGTGGGCGAGGAACACCTGGCCGGAGAGGTGGTGGGTGCCGTACACCGAGCGGAACCGCGCCAGGTTGTCCGCGAGTTGGTCGGGCACGAGCACGTTCAGCGGCGACCCGAGGGCGTCCGTGAGGGTGTGCAGCAGTTCCGGGGAGTGCACCAGGGAGCGCAGCCGCGCTTCCAGCCGCGGTTCCAGATACAAGGGCTGCCCGCCCATGCCCGGCCCTCCCCAGCGCTTCGGGCCCGACACTCCGGGCGCTGACGACCACTCCCCGCGGTTTGCCGTATAGCTCCTTTCCCGGCATCCGGTGGTTTACGCCCCGTACCTGCACTGCTGGGCGGTACGTCAACAGGTGGGCCGAAAATCACCGGTGCCCGGCGCGCGGGTGTCGGCTCGGCCCGCAGCGACCTGTTCCGTGATAGAGACCTTGATAGGGGCACTTCGGTCGACACGATCCACGGATGGGGTTGTCGTGTTCGGTAGGCGGATGGCGGTTGTGATGGTGGCCGGGCTGCTGGGACTGGCCGGCTGCGCTTCCGAGCGGGGTGCGGCCGGGGCCGAGCAGACGGACGTGGCGGCCGGCACTCCGACCGCCACCTCGCCCTCGACGCCCGCGTCGCCGGCTCCCGCGACACCTCCCTCCGGATCCCCCCGTCCGTCGCCGGTGCCCGTCACCGGACCGGATCAGCTGCTGGTGACCATGGAGGTCACCGGCGGCTTCGCGGGCGTGCAGAAGGAAGTGGCCCTGCGGGGCGACGGCACCGTGCACACGACCGACAAAGGTGAGCGCGCGGTGCGCCGGACCAGCGAGGCGCAGTTCACCGAGCTGCGCACACTGCTCGGCGACCCGGCGTTGGGCGACGCCTCCGACTTCACGCAGAACACGCAGGCCGCGGACCTGTTCCAGTACACGCTGCGCTTCGGCGGACGCACCGTCAGGACGGACCTGTCCGCCGAGCAGCCCGCGCTCGACCGCCTGGTCCACACCCTGAGCGCCTGGCTGCCGAAGTGAGCGGCTCTTGGCCCGCTCAGCCGCCCTGCCCGGCGATGTTGACCATCCAGGTGATGCCGAAGCGGTCCGTACACATGCCGAAGACATCGCCCCACATCTGCTTGTCGAGCGGCACGGTCACATGGGCGCCGTCCGACAGCTTCTCCCAGTAGCCGCGCAGCTCGGCGTCGTCGTCACCGCTCAGGCTCACCGAGATGTTGTTGCCCGGCTTGTGGTCGTCCGTCGGGGTGTCGGCGCACATCAGGGTGAAGCCGTTGGGGGCCTCCAGCATGCCGTGCATGATCTTGTCGGCCAGCGGGCCGTCCTTCTGGCCGAACTCGGCGTACGTGTTGAGGTTCAGCGTGCCGCCGAAGACCTCCTTGTAGAACTCCAGCGCCTGGCGGGCGTCGCCGGCGAAGGTGATGTAGGGGTTGAGACGCGAGGCCATGGATCCTCCATGCGTAGGGCCGGAAGCCGACTGCAAGGAACGTAGCGCGGGCCACTGACAACGGCCCGCGCACACGGCCACATGGGGCACGGGCCGACTAGAGGGTGCGCTCCAGACGGTCCGCGACCAGCTTCACGAAGCGCGCCGGATCCTTCGGCTGGCCGCCCTCGGCGAGCACCGCCAGCGTGTGCAGCAGCTCGGCGGACTCGACGAGCCCCGTGCGGTCCTCGCGCTCCTTGTACGCCTGGTTCAGGCCCTTCACCAGCAGGTGCTCGGGGTTGAGCTCCAGGATCCGCTTGGTCGCCGGCACTTCCTGGCCCATCGCCCGGTACATGTTCTCCAGGGCCGGCGTCAGGTCGTGCGCGTCGGAGACGACGCAGGCCGGGGAGACCGTGAGCCGCGTCGACAGACGCACCTCCTTGATGTCCTCGCCGAGCTGCTCCCCCATCCAGCCGAGCAGTCCGGCGTACTCCTCGGCCTGCTTCGCGCGCTCGCCCTCGGTCCTGTCGTCGCCCTCGGTGTCGAGGTCGATCTCGCCCTTGGCGACGGACCGCAGCCGCTTGCCCTGGTACTCGCCCACGGTGTCGACCCACACCTCGTCGACGGGGTCGGTCAGGAGCAGGACCTCGATGCCCCTGTCCCGGAACGCCTCCATGTGCGGGGAGTTCTCGATGCTCTGCCGGGACTCGCCGGTGATGTAGAAGATGTCGTCCTGGCCGTCCTTCATCCGCTCCACGTACCGGGTGAGCGTGGTCGGCTCGTCGTCGGCGTGCGTGGTCGCGAAGGAGGCGACGGCGAGGATGGCGTCGCTGTTCTCGGAGTCGGTGACCAGGCCCTCCTTGAGGACCGTGCCGAACTCCCGCCAGAACGTGCCGTAGCGCTCCGCCTCCTTGGTCATCATCTCCTTGACCGTGGACAGCACCTTCTTGGTCAGCCGGCGCTGCATCATCCGGATGTGCCGGTCCTGCTGGAGGATCTCGCGGGAGACGTTGAGCGAGAGGTCGGCCGCGTCGACGACGCCCTTGACGAAGCGCAGGTACGGCGGCAGCAGTGCCTCGCAGTCGTCCATGATGAAGACGCGCTTCACATAGAGCTGGACGCCGCGCTTGTACTCCCGCGTGAACAGGTCGTGCGGGGCGTGCGAGGGGACGAAGAGCAGGGCCTGGTACTCGAAGGTGCCCTCCGCCTGGAGGCGGATCGTCTCCAGCGGCTCACGCCAGTCGTGGCTGATGTGCTTGTACAGCTCGTGGTACTCGTCGTCGGACACCTCCTCGCGCGAGCGGGCCCACAGGGCCTTCATGGAGTTCAGCGTCTCCGGCTCGGGCGCCTCGGCATCGTCGCCGTCCGTCCCGGCCGGCTCCTGCTCCATCCGGATCGGCCAGGTGATGAAGTCCGAGTACTTCTTGACGATCTCCCTGATCTTCCAGGGCGAGGTGTAGTCGTGGAGCTGGTTCTCGGGGTCGGCGGGCTTGAGGTGGAGGGTCACGGAGGTGCCCTGCGGCACGTCCTCGACGGTCTGAAGCGTGTACGTGGCCTCGCCGCGCGACGTCCATCGCGTGCCCTGCAACTCGCCGGCGCGCCGGGTCACCAGCGTCATCTCGTCCGCCGCCATGAAGCCGGAGTAGAAGCCGACCCCGAACTGTCCGATGAGCCCCTCGGCCCCGCCCTCGTCCTTGGCCTCCTGAAGCTCCTTCAGGAAGGTGGCCGTGCCCGAGTTGGCGATCGTGCCGATGAGCCGCCCCACTTCCTCGTACGACATCCCGATGCCGTTGTCCCGGACCGTGAGGGTCCGTTCGTCCTTGTCGATGTCGATCTCGATGTGCAGGTCGGACACATCGGCGTCGAGCGCCTCGTCCCGCAGCTTCTCCAGACGCAGCTTGTCCAGCGCGTCGGAGGCGTTGGAGACGAGTTCGCGCAGGAAGACATCCTTGTTCGAGTAGACCGAGTGGATCATCAGCTGGAGCAGCTGACGGGCCTCTACCTGAAACTCAAACGTCTCGGTCGGCATGGTTGGTGACTACCTCACAGGTTCGACTCCGGAACTGGTCGCAGTCACTGTAAGACACGAGGTCAGCGCGGAGTGCCGCGATCCGGACAGAGCCCTCCCCCGCCGAGTCCCGCGCCACCTGGCAGCGAACGGGACGGCCGGCCGCCGTCCTGCTCGCCGGGGACGGACCGTTCACCGCCGCGCCCGCCCAGGACACCGGAGGCCCGAACACCTGGAAGTCGCGGCTCCCGCAGTGCTGAGCCGTGGCCCGTGGGTCAGACCAGGTGGGCGAAGACCACCAGGTTCGCGGTGTAGTCCTTGACCTGGCGGTCGTAGTCGCCGGCACAGGTGATGAGGCGCACCTGGGCGCGCGGGGTGTCGGCGTAGACGCGTTTGCTGGGGAAGGTGTCCTTGTCGAAGGTCTCCACGCTGTCGACCTCGAAGGACGCGCTGCGCCCGTCGGAGCGCACCACCTGGAAGCGGTCGCCCTTCGCCAGCCCGCTGAGGTCGGCGAAGACCGCGGCCGACGTGGCCGTGTCCACGTGCCCGGCGATGATCGACGTGCCCGGCTCACCCGGGGACGCCCCGCCCGCGTACCAGCCGACGAGGTTGGTGTTGTCGGCCGGCGGAGGTTCGAGCCGGCCGGCCCGGCCGATGGCGAGGTCGGTGAAGGGCGCGTTGACCGAGATCTTGGGGATGAGCAGTCTGAGCGGCCGGGCGCGGGGCAGATGCCTGCCGACGGGCCGGGAGTCGGGGGAGGTCGCCCTGTCCCGCGAGGGGGCGTCCGCCTCCTTGTCGCGGGCGGGCCGTTCGGTCGAGGACGCGCGCGGGACGCCGTGCCCCTCGGACGCCGCGTCCTCGCCACCGCTCAGCGTGACCGCGAGGACCGTCACGGCGATCGCGCTCCAGAACGTCGCCATGGCCACCCGTCTTATCCGCCGCGAGGTGGCGGAACCGGCGGGGTCGGGCGGGGCCGGGTCGGGGGCGGGGGAAGAGGGACGGCCGGCGGGCATCGGGCACCACCTCACTCGGGCACGGCAGTGAACACACGGAAGGGGTCAACCGGAGGGGCCGCCGCGACGCGCGGCGCACGCGCGGCGGCCACAACGGCTATGTCATCGGGCATGGTCAGGCCGCGGTTCCGGACGCCTTCTTACGGCGCACGACGTACATACCGGTACCGGCGACCGCGAGCGCGGCGAGCCCACCGGCCGTCACACCCGACGAGGCGAGGCCGCCGCCGCCCGTGTGCATCCCGCCGTGCGGCTTGTCGTGCCCGGAACGCCAGGACTCCTCGTCGTTCTCACCGCCCCAGGAGTCCTCCTTGTCGCCCTTCCAGGAGTCCTTCCCGTGGTCCTCCCCGCCGCCGCCCCAGCTCTTCTCGGGGCCGCCCTCCTTGCTGCGGTAGCTGTCCGGGTCGTGCTTCGGGTCCTTGCCGCCGCCCCAGTCGTCGCCGTTGGTCACGGCGGCCAGCGCTCCGCCACCCGTGTGGATCCCGCCACGCGGTCCGTCGTGCTTGCCCTTCTCCTCGTGGTCCTCCCACTTACTGTGGTCCTCCGACTTGCCGTGCTCCTCGGACTTGCCGTGCTCCTCCGACTTGCCGTGCTCCTCGGACTTGCCGTGCTCCTCCGACTTGCCGTGCTCCTTGCTGTGGGAGCTCTCCTCCGGGTCCCAGTCACCCATGGTGACGGCGTAGGCGGTGGGTGCGATCGCCAGCGCGGCCGTGGCCGTCGCGGTGGCGAGCAGCATGCGAACAGAGCGCATAGTGAATCCTTCCGTCATGGCCTGGGCGGCTGACGTTTCATCACCACTGGAGCCAGGCCTTGACGTGATCCACCGTCAGTCATGTCTTTCGGACGCACCATTCGAAGCGATCACACGGGTTACGAGCACACCCTGACGGCCCCATGTCCACCCGCCGCGCCGCTCGGGGAGCCCTGTTCACCCGCCGGAGGTTTGCCCCGCCCCGAAGTGGTGAGACGCCTGGGATGCACCAGCCCGTCGCCGCAGTCGCTGCCCGCGATCGCCCCGCAGCGCCTTCACCTGCGCCTTCACCTGCGCCTTCGAAGGGCCGGGACGCCTTCTTCGACAACGCGAAGTACGCGGCGATCATCCTGGTGGCCGTGGGGCACGCGTGGGAACCGCTGCGCGACGGCAGCCGGACCGTCTCCGCCGCGTACATGCTGGTGTACGCCTTCCACATGCCGGCGTTCATCATCATCTCGGGCTATTTCTCCCGAAGCTTCGAGGGCCGCCCGAATCAGCTGAAACGCCTGGTCACCGGCCTGATCGTGCCGTACGTCGCCTTCGAGACGGCCTACACCCTGTTCACCCGGTGGACGGATCAGGAGCCGGACCGGCCGATCAGCCTGCTGGATCCGCTGTATCTGACGTGGTTCCTGGTGGCGCTGTTCCTGTGGCGGATGACGACCCCGCTGTGGCGGCGGGTGCGCCTGCCGCTGCCGCTCGCGCTGGTCGTGGCGATGCTGGCCACCCTCTCGCCGGACATCGGCAACGACCTGGACCTCCAGCGCGCCCTGCAGTTCCTGCCGTACTTCGTGCTGGGGCTGTCCCTGAGGCCCGAGCACTTCCGGCTGGTCCGGCGCCGCGCGGTGCGGATGGCGGCGGTACCCGTGTTCGCCGGCGCCTTCACGGTGGCGTACTGGGCGGTGCCTCGGATGACGGGCAGCTGGTTCTACCACCGCGACAGCGCGGAGGAGCTGGGGGCGCCGCAGTGGTACGGGGTGGTGATGACGCCGGTCCTGTTCGTCTGCTCGCTGGCGCTGGTCGCCTGCTTCCTCTCCTGGGTGCCCGGACGGCGGATGTGGTGCACGGCGCTGGGTAAGGGCACGCTGTACGGCTATCTGCTGCACGGCTTCGTCGCGCAGGGCGCCAGGTACGGGGGCTGGTACGACCCCGCCTGGATCCACCGGCCGCTCGGCGCGGTCGCCGTCACCCTCGTGGCGGCCTCGGTCGTGACGGTGTTGTGCACGGCGCCGGTCCGGCGGGCCCTGCGCGGTGTGACGGAGCCGGAGATGCGGTGGCTGTTCCGCAGGGATCCGGATGAGCCGGACGAGAAGCCGGCTGTGGTGGCGCGGGCGTGAGCGTGGTCACGGCTCGCTCACCAGCCCCGTGATGTGCGAGGTCACAGTGTCGAGGATGTCGTTCCAGGCCCCCTCGTCGCCGAGCACCAGATAGTTCAGGGTCAGCCCGTCGGTCATCGCGGCGAGGTAGCGGGCCAGCACGGGCGCGGGGACGCGCAGGCGCAGGCCCATCGTGCGGCTCAGCTGGTCGATGAGGTCGGCGTAGGTCTCGGCGTACAGCTCGTACTGCCGTCGCGCCAGATGTTCGAAGCCCGGCTGACGCAGGGCGTACTGCGCGAGCTCGTAGGTGAGCATGTGCTCGTCCGGGTGGGCCCGGACGTGGTCCCAGTACGCCTGGAACCCCGCCCGGACGGTCTCCTCCAGGGTGCTCCGGGGCCGCAGCGCCTCCTTCACCAGCGTCACGTAGTGCCCGGTGATGGTGGTGATGACGGACTCGATCAGCTCCTGCTTGGAGTCGAAGCAGTAGTGGAAGACGCTCAGCGAGACGCCCGCCTCGGCGGCGATGGACCGGGTGGTCGTCCTGGGGACGCCGTCCCGGGCCATCGCCCTGATCGCCGCTTCGGTGAGCTGTCGCCGCCGCTCGGCGGACGGCAACCGTGCCATGGGGTCCCTCTCGTGGGTGTCAGCTGCTGTGGACGCCGACCTCGTAGAGGGAGTAGCCCCAGTCGGTGCCGCGCTGCTCGCCGTGGACGCGTACGTATCTGGCCGGAGTGCCGGTGAACATGGCCGTGTCCAGGCCGCCGTCGCCGGCCGTCGTGGACCAGGCGGTCCGCCAGTTCACGCCGTCCGTGGAGAGCTCGATGCGGTAGGCCTTACCGTACGCGCGCTCCCAGTCGAGGGTCACCCGTTTGACCAGGCGGGTGGAGCCGAGGTCGACCTGGAACCACTGGTCGTTGCTCCAGTCGCTGGCCCAGCGGGTGCTGCCGTCGCCGTCGACGGCCCGGCCCGGCCGGTAGCTGGTGAACAGGCTCCACTCGGAGGAGCTGGCCGACGTGCTCGCACCGCGCGCGAGGTTCACCCCCGCCTCGTGGCCCTCGGAGGCCGCCCAGGTGTCGAGGTAGGACTCGGCGCCCCGGAAGAGGTCGTCGACCACGTCCTGGCCGCCGACACGCCGGATGTCCTCGATCCAGTCCGGGACGAGGCCGTAGTGGGCCGCGCCGTCGGTGTTGAGGTCCCAGGTGCGCTGACCGGTGGTCTGGCGGTCGATGACGGAGCCGCCGTCGACGCTCTTGAAGGGGTAGGTGACCTTGTTCGGGGCGTCCGCTCCGCGGGGTCCGGGCCAGCCGCCGACGCCGTTCATGTCGGTGCCGTAGCCGTAGCCCACGCCGTACTTGTCGCGCAGCGCCTCGGTGCGCTCGGCCTCCGAGATGAAGCCCTCGGAGCCGTGCATGTACTGGGCGATGAAACCGCCGAGGCCGTAGACCCGCTCGGTCCAGTCCATGTCCATCCAGCTGTGGGAGGACAGCACGCCGGGGTAGGACGCGGACTCGAAGATGTCGAGCGCCCGGCCGGCGGCCTTGACGCTCATGTGGTCGAGCTCCAGCATCATCCCGCGGTTCATCATGCCCCGTACGGCGTACTCACCGAGATCGGTGAGCCCTCTGACGTTGCACTGGGCGTCCGCGTTGTACGAGGGGACGTCCACGCCCGCCGGGAGTTCCTTCTCGGCCTCGGCCGCCGTGGCGTTGCCGATCGGGTTGTCGTGCTGCGGGCCCTTGCACGTCTCGGTCTTCCAGAAGGTGCCGGTCGACAGGAATTGGCCGACGTTGATGGCCGTGCCGAGCCCGCCCGAGTCGAAGCGGACGCCGCACAGCGCGTTGTCGAACTTGTGGCACAGGAACATGCTGCGCACGCCCAGCGAGTACAGCTCGTCGAGGCCCTTGTCGATGTCGTCCTTGCTGCACTGCGCGATGTCGAGGATCTGCTTGCAGCCGAAGGGTTCGGAGGTCTCCACGCCGAGGATGACCGCCAGCTTGCCCTGCTCGATGACCTGGCGGGCCTGCGCGCTGTCGGTGACGACCCGGAACCAGCCCTTCCCGGTGCCGCCGTACTGCTTGTCGATGAAGGCCTGCAGGTCGTACGTCAGTTTGGCCTGGAGCCGGATCGAGGTCATCTCGTCGCAGCTGCGGTCCTTGAAGAAGTACACCGAGCAGATCACGCCGTTGGTGACGAGGTCGTTGACCAGGACGCGCTGGCCGCCGCGCCAGGCGCGCTCGATCCAGGCGTAGTAGTTCTGCTGGTGGGTCAGCGAGTCGTGCGCGGGCCAGTCCTTGAACGTGGGCCAGCCGACCGGGTCGTGCTTGCCGTCGCCGCCGTTGGTGATGAAGTCGAAGATCGCGAGCGAGCCGTCCGGGTAGTGCTCGGGGCAGTCCTTGAGGGCGTCGGCGACGCCCTGCTCGGAGAAGGGCTTTCCGCAGATCAGACGGCCGCCGAAGGCTTCGTTGGAGAAGATGTGGTCGTGGGCGTCGACGAAGCCGCGGACCTCGCCCTCGGCGTTGGTGCCGGTGAAGGGCTCCCCCGTGACGTTGATCTGGGAGTCCGGCGCGGGCCGTGCGGTCGGGTCCCACCAGTCGGCGCCGGCCGCCGAACTCGGGGTGGGGCCGAGCGCGATGGACAGCACGAGCAGGAGGAGCGACACCACGGTGACGTTCTTGCGTCTGCGATACGGGCGTCCGGCAGTGGTCACAGCCCACGTCCCTCGGTCGGCGGGAAGGCGGGGTCGGATTGTCATGACCTCGCAATAGGTGCGACGAGGATGACCACTGGCGCATGACGAGTCAAGAGTCCGGGACAAATGACCTACTGGCCGGTCACAAATAACCTACCGACCGGTCATGAATGTGCTCCTGACGGGGATTCGGTTCACCTCGGGTGCGTGACGCGGATCTTCGACTGGCCGTGCGGGAGTTCCTCCCAGTCCGTCATGAAGCGGGCCCGCAGCCCGTGCCGCTCGGCGAGTGCCGTGAGGGTCTCGGTGCGGTAGTAGAAGTCCTCCCGCAGGACGTGGTGCTCCTCGCCCTCGGTGCGGTCGAAGGTGAAGTCGAACCAGCCGCCGGGCGCCAGCACCCGCCCGACGTTGGCCAGGCACTCCTCGATGACCGGCAGCGGCGAGTGCGAGAAGACGCTGTGCGCGTGCACGACGTCGAAGTGGGCCTCCGGCAGGAACCGCAGCGTCAGGTCGCGCACCGGAGTGAGCGTGGGCAGCCGTTGCTGGAGGCCCATCGTGACGACGGTGTCCTGTGCGGCGAAGAGGATGTCGGGCGAGATGTCGATGCCGTGGTAGTGGCCGGGCTCCAGATGCCGGATGAACCGCCAGCCGCCACGCAGGTTGCCGCAGCCGATCTCCAGCATCCGGTGCGCGGGGCGCAGGCCGTGGCCGACGAGGTAGTCGAGCTGCATCTCACCGAGCGCCAGCCACCGCTCCCGGTTGTGGCTGCCGACGGCCGCGTCCGGGTCGGCCCGGGTGTCGGAGCGCATCACGGCGCGGTAGTAGGAGACATGGTCGGGGTGACGGCGGCGCAGCCACATGTCACGGGCCGAGCGCGCCAGATGGCGGGGCACCCGGTCGGGATGGCGCAGGGCGTAGGCCAGGCGATGGCCGAGGGCCGCGCGGTTCACGGTGAGGTTCTTGGCCGGCATGAGGTTCGTGCCTCCCTGGGGACGCGGTACCTACGAGGATGCGCAGGGGCGTGCCGAGGCGCCACAGGGGCGGGGGGACGGAACGGGGGCCGCTGCACGGTGGGCGGGCGGCGCGCCGGGCAGGCGGGCCGGGCGGGGCCGCGGGCGGGCGGGCCGGGCGGGGCCGCGGGCGGGCGGCGCCACCGTCGAGGCAACGTCTTCAACCCTGTCGAACATCTCGGTGTGCGGGAGCCGTTCGTACATTACCGTGGAGTAGCACGAGTTCGTGACGCAGCCATGACAACACTATCGGGATGGTGACCGTGCGCGGATCCTTGCTGAGAGCCACCCTCGCCGCCGTACTGCTCCTGATCCCCCTGACGTCCCTTCCCGAGGCGGCGGCCGAGCCGTCCGAACCGTCCGTCACGACCGCGCCGGCCGTCGCAGCGGAGGACTGGACGCCGCCGCTGAGCACCCGGGGCCGGTGGATCGTCGACGCGGACGGTGACCGCTTCAAGCTGCGCTCGGGCAACTGGCACGGCGCCAGCGGGACTTGGAACGGTTCGGGTGATCCCGAGGACGACGCCGCCCACCACGCCGGCGAGAACTCCGGCCGGATGCCGCTCGGCCTGGACCGGGCCCCGATGGCCGAGATCATCGCGGGCTTCCGGGAGATCGGGATCAACAGCATCCGGCTGCCCTTCTCCAACGAGATGATCCACGACATCCGACCCGTGACGGACGACTCCGTCGCCGCCAATCCCGCGCTGCGCGGCAAGACCCCGATCCAGGTGTACGACGTCGTGGTGCGCGAGCTCACGGCGGCCGGTCTCGCGGTGATCCTCAACAACCACACGAACACCACCCGTTGGTGCTGCGGAGTCGACGGCAACGAACGCTGGAACGCGAGCCGGTCCACCGCCGCCTGGGAGGACGACTGGCTGTTCATGGCCCGCCGGTACCGGGACAACCCGCGTGTCGTGGGCGCCGACCTGTACAACGAGGTGCGCCGCAACATCTGGGACGACCCCAACTGGGGGCTCGGCGACGACCACGACTGGTTCGCCGCCTCGCAGCGCGTCGGCGACCGCATCCTGACCGAGGCCAACCCGAATCTGCTGATCGTCGTGGAGGGCATCAACTGGACGGGCATCCCCGTCGACGGCTTCGCGCACGAGCGCCCCGCCCTGGAGCCCGCCCGCCGTCTGTCGCACACACTCGTCGACTCCGGCAAGCTCGTGTACTCGGCCCACTTCTACGACTACACGGGCCCCCATCACAGCGGCGCCACGGGAACGGGCGAGACCAGCGACCCCCGCTATCGTGACCTGAGCCCCTCCGAACTCGTCGCCGTGCTCAACCGCCAGGCGTTCTTCGTCTCCGCCGAGCAGGACCAGCACTTCACCGCCCCCGTCTGGATCAGCGAGTTCGGCGTCGGAGGCCGCGCCGAGACCGGTCAGAAGCCGCGCGCCTGGTTCGAGAACTTCGTGGACCAACTCATCCGCACCGACGCCGACTTCGCCTACTGGCCGCTCGTCGGCTGGCACGACAACCGCCAGGGCAACGGCTGGGCGCTGCTGCACTGGGACGCCGCGGGCCGCCGGATGGGCCTGTACGACGGTGACGACTGGCGGGCCGCCGCCTGGACGCGGCTCATCGAGGCCGACGGCCGCACCGGCCCGTTGGCGCCGGTCACCGAGTGGTCCATGCTCAGCCCCGACCACGGCGACTTCGTGCAGTCGAGGCGGATGCGCGCGCTGCCCGACTGGGACTCCGGCGCCCGCAAGTCCGTCTGCCCCGACGGGCAGCGGCTGCTCGGGCTCGCTCACACCGGCAACCGCGGACTGTGCTCGGACGTGACCGCCGGCGCCCTGTGGGCCCCCGCGGGCGGGCACGAGGTGGTCGTCGACGAACGACACGTCCGTCCCGGCGGAGACTGGGCGTCCGGGTACACCAAACTCCAGTGCGCCGACGGGCAGTTCCTCATCGGGTACAGCGTCCGTGGCGCGGCCGTCTCCGCCGCCCTGTGCGCCACCGCCCCGGCCGGGAGGCTCGGTACCAGCGGCCGTACGGTCTGGTTCGACCGGGGTGACAACCGGGGGCCGGCCGCCAAGGGCGGCGACTTCGCGTACGGCCGCTACAAGGGCCAGTGCGCGGACGACGAGTACGCGGCCGGGATCGCCGCCACCGGCCGGGTCGGGTCGTCGCGTACGCCCGACGCGCTGTACTGCCGAAAGCTGGGCTGAACGCGCGCAGGGGGGCCGACACGCCCACGGACGGGCCCGGACCGGCGGGCCGGGCCCGTCGCGCCGGGGGATGCTGGGACCCGGATGCGGATCACCTGTGCTGTCGCCGTGCTCGCCGCCGCGAACCTGTTGAACAACTGGCTCGCGCGGAGCCCCGCCATGTACGTGCTCATCTGCGTGACCGCCACGGCCGTGCTGCTGCTGATCGCCCGCTGGGACGGTCTGACCCGGGCCGATCTGGGGCTCGACCCGGAAGGGGTGCGCCGGGGGCTGCGATGGGCGCCCGTCCTGGTGGCGATCGTGGTGCTGGTCCTGCTGGTCCTCCTCGCCCTGCCGGCCGGGCGGGACGCGTTCCGGGACGCGCGGGCCGCGGATCTGTCCCTGGAGCGGATGCTGTTCGGGGCGCTGGTGCGCGTGCCCTTCGGGACCGTGCTGCTGGAGGAGACCGCCTTTCGCGGTGTGCTGTGGGCCATGATCCGGCGCCGGCACGGAACGGCGTGGGCGACCGGTCTGTCGTCGCTGCTGTTCGGGGTGTGGCATCTGATGCCCTCGCGGGGCATCAACCGCTCCAACGCCGCCGTGGGCTCGGTCTTCGGCGACGGCCCGGCGGGTGTGGCGCCCACGGTGGCCGTGGCGATCGTCGCCACGGCCCTCGCCGGGGTGGTGCTGTGCGAGCTGCGCCGCCGCTCCGGCAGCCTGCCGGCACCGATGGCCCTGCACTGGTCGGTGAACAGCCTCGGCTACGCGCTGGCCTGGGCGGCGCCGCGCTACTGGCTCGACGGCTGAACGCCGAACCCGGTACCGGGCGCTAGAAGTTGACCATGTGTCCGGCCAGTCCGTGCACCGCTTCCTTGACCGCCTCACCGAGGGTGGGGTGGGCGTGGACGTTGCGGGCGACCTCGTGGACGGTGAGGTCCCACTGCTGGGCCAGGGTCAGTTCGGGCAACAGCTCGGTGACGTCCGGGCCGATGAGGTGGCCGCCGAGGAGTTCGCCGTACCTGGCGTCGCTGATCAGCTTCACGAAGCCGGTCGCGTCGCCGAGGCCGTGCGATTTGCCGTTCGCGGTGAACGGGAACTTCGCCACCTGCACGTCGAAGCCCCGCTCGCGGGCCTGCTCCTCGGTCCAGCCGAAGCTGGCGATCTGCGGCTGGCAGTAGGTGGCCCGCGGGATCATCACGTAGTCGAGCTCCATCGTCTCGGCGTCCGCGATGGTCTCGGCGGCGACGATACCCATCGCCTCGGCCGCGTGTGCCAGCATCAGCTTCGCCGTCACGTCGCCGATGGCGAAGAGGTGCGGGACGGACGTACGGCACCGGCCGTCGACGTCGATCGCGCCGCGCTCGGTGACGGTCACACCGGTGCTCTCCAGGCCGTACCCGGAGACGTTCGGCGCGAAGCCGATCGCCTGGAGCACCTTGTCGGCTTCCAGGACCTGCCGGCTGCCGTCCTTGCCGGTGACCGTGACGCGCACGAGCTCGCCGGACTCGTCGACGCTGTCGACCCGGGTGGAGGTCAGCACTTCGATGCCCAACCGGCGGTACTGCTTGGCGAGTTCGGCGGAGACCTCGGCGTCCTCCAGCGGCGCCATACGGTCCAGGAACTCGACGATCGTGACCTTCACGCCGTAGTTGTGCAGGACGTAGGCGAACTCGAGGCCGATCGCGCCGGCGCCGGCGATGATGATCGATCGCGGCAGTTCCTCGGCGAGGATCTGCTCCTCGTAGGTCACCACGCGGGCGCTGCGCCGGGTGCCGGGCAGCAGCTTGGGCGTGGCGCCCGCGGCGATGATGCAGTGCTCGAAGCCGATGGTGCGGGTGGAGCCGTCGTAGCCCGCCACCTCGATGGTGTGCGGGTCGAGGAAGGTGCCGCGGCCGTCGATCTCGGTGATCTTGTTCTTCTTCATCAGGTAGTGGACGCCCTTGACCCGGCCGTCGGCGACCTTGCGGCTGCGGCGGAAGGCCTCGCCGTAGTCGAAGGAGACCTGCCCGTCCACCTGGATGCCGAAGGTCTTCGCCTCGCGGGTGAAGATGTGCGCCAGTTCGGCGTTGCGCAGCAGTGCCTTGCTGGGGATGCAGCCCACGTTCAGACAGACGCCGCCCCAGTACTTCTCCTCCACGACCGCGACCCGCTTGCCCAGCTGGGCGGCGCGGATGGCGGCCACGTAGCCGCCGGGACCGGCGCCGAGGACCACGACATCGAATCGCTCGTCCTGCTCGACCATGGGGAGTTCCTTCCTGAGTACGACGTCCTGCTCTGCCGGTGCCGGACTCCGTCGTGTGACGGTGTCCGGTTCTTCCAGCATGACCGCATCCACGGGGTCGTGTGGCGATGCGGGAGGGTGACGGTGATCTCAGGCGGGGTACGCCGTGGCGGTGCCCGGTGTGTGTCAGCCGACGCAGAGGAGGTTGAGCACGCAGAGCTGCGCCGGCGTGGTCTCCTCCGGTGCCGGGTCGCTCGGCGCCTGGGAGGCTCCGGAGTCCGCGCCGTCCGTAGGCGTCGGAGCCGGTGTCTGCTGGCCGGCGGACGAGCCGCCGCTGTCGCCCGGGTTTCCGCCGGAGGGCGGGGCGACGGTCTGCGTCTGCGGGACCGTGGTCGCCGTCGCGCTCGGGGTGGCGGCGTCCGGTCGGGTGAACTGCCGGGTGGTGCGCGGCGTGTCCACGGACTCCCGCGCGACGCTCGTCGGGGACGGCTTCGAGGAGGGCGCATCGGTGCGCGGGGTCTCGCGGGTGTCCGGCGGGGTGGACGCCGGGCGGGTGAGTTCCGTGTGCTGCTGTTCCGGAAGCTCTGTCTCCGGACGCTCCGGCGCGGTGGCCGCCTGAGCCTTGTCGCCGGACCCGCGGTCCACCGACGCGACGGCCAGTCCGCCGCCCATCAGGGCCACCGCGGTCGCGACCACGGCCCTGCGCTGGTTCTTCTTCCAGCGGGCCCGCTGACGACGCCGGGCGGCCCGGCCCTGCGGGGCGACGGATGCGGCCTCGGCGCCGTCCATGTCGCCGGCCGGGTCGGACGACGCGGTCGGGTCCGGCTCGGCCGGTGCCGTCTCGTCGCGGAAGTAGCCGTCGTACCAGGTGTCGACCGGGGGGCTCCCCCACGCCGTCGTGGCGCCCGCCGCCGGGCCCGGCCCTGCCGACGCGGCGGGACCCCCCGCCGCGGAGGGAGCGATGTCCGGGGCGTAGGCACCGCACCCGGGGCACACGAGGGCCCCGTTGAGATGCCGCCGGCACGAGGAGCAGTAGTCCATCTGCGGTCTTCCTGGCTTGACTGCGCCATCGGCCCTGGGCGGCCGCGGCCTGGTCGTGTTCGCATTCGGGATCGAACGGCCAGAACGCTAACGAGCCTTTCGACAGGCTGTGTGCAGCCTGAGTGATGCTCCTGCGCAGATGTCTCAGGAAATATGTACGCCCCATGCCCCGCTCACAGGTCGCAGTACCCCTCGTGGCGCATCCGGCGGCCTGCTCGCCCTGGAGCGAGGTGGAAGCCGACGGCGGTTTCGCGACCTCCGCGACCGGGCGTGCCTTCCAGGCCGTGGATGCGGACATCGCCGCCTCCGCGCCGGCCGAGGACGATGGCCTGCTGACCGACCGGGCACCGGAGGTCCTGCGAGCGGCTCGCACGGGTCGATCGCGCAGATCGCGGCCGAGGTCCATCTGACTCCCGGCACTGTCCGGAACCATCTCCCGGCGGCCGTGTCCAAGCTGGGGGCGCATCCGGGGCGAAACTTTCGCGTCGCCCCGTTGGTCTTTCCCCTGCGTGCGCGGTCGGCACATAGTGAGGGGCTGTCTGGCGACGGGGGCGTGGACGCCCCGTGAAGGGACGAGATGACGCGCAAGAACGCCCTGGTGGTCCGCGGTGGATGGGAGGGGCATGAGCCGGTCCGGGCGACGGAACTGTTCCTGCCTTTCCTGCGCGCCAACGGGTACACCGTCCGGATCGAGGAGTCCACCGACGTCTACGCCGACGCCGCCACGATGGCAGGCACCGACCTGGTCGTGCAGTGCGTGACGATGTCCCGGATCACCGCCGAGCAACTGGCAGGGCTGAGCGGAGCGGTCGTGGCGGGTACCGGCTTCACCGGCTGGCACGGCGGGATCGCCGACTCGTTCCGGGCCTCGTCCGACTATCTCCATCTGGTGGGCGGGCAGTTCGCGACCCATCCGGGCAAGGAGCCGTGCGAGCGCCGGGGCGGCCAGGAGGACAACTACCTGCCGCACACCGTGAACATCACCGAGCTCGGCCGCGAACACCCGGTCACCGCCGGCGTCGAGGACTTCGAGCTGCACACCGAGCAGTACTGGGTGCTGCACGACGACCTGATCGACGTACTGGCCACCACGACCCATCCGGTCCGGCCGTGGCATCCCTGGCACCGCCCGGTGACCTCGCCGGCGGTGTGGACCCGTCGGTGGGGCGCCGGACGCGTCGTCGTGACGACTCCGGGGCACAGCCTCGACGTACTGGATCACCCCGCCGTCCGCACCGTCATCGAGAGGGGCATGCTGTGGGCGACGCGCACCGCATCGGCATCGTAGGGCTCGGCGTCATCTCCCGCGCCTACCTGGACACACTCGTCGGCCACCCGGCGGTGCGTGTCACGGCGGTCGCCGACCTCGACGCCTCCCGCTCGGCCGCCGTCGCGGCGGAGGTGCCCGGCGCCCGGGCCATGGGCGTCGAGGAGTTGCTGAGCAGCGCGGACGTGGACACGGTGCTGAACCTCACCGTCCCCGCGGCGCACGCCGAGATCGCCCTCCGCGCGATCGGCCACGGCAAGAACGTGTACGGGGAGAAGCCGCTGACGGCCGAACTCGCCGACGCGCACACCGTGCTGGAGGCCGCCGCGAAGGCCGGTGTCGCCGTGGGCTGCGCGCCTGACACCGTCCTGGGCACCGGCGTCCAGACCGCGCGGGCGGCCGTGGCGGCGGGGACCATCGGGCGTCCCCAGTTCGCGTCGGCGGTGATGGTCACGCCGGGCCACGAACGCTGGCATCCGCATCCCGACTTCTACTACACCGCCGGCGGCGGCCCGCTGCTGGACATGGGGCCGTACTACCTTGCGTCCCTGGTCCATCTGCTGGGGCCGGTGCGTGCCGTGACGGGGTCGGCGGGCCGGCTGCGCGACGTGCGCGTCATCGGCTCCGGTCCGCGCGCGGGCGAGCGGATCCCGGTCGAGGTCGACACGCACGTCAGCGGCGTACTGGAGCACGTCGGCGGAACGCTGACGACGATCACGACCAGCTTCGACGGCGTGGCCACGACCGCCACGCCCATCGAGGTGCACGGCGAGACGGGCACGCTCGCGGTGCCCGACCCGAACCGCTTCGACGGCGAGGTCCGGCTCTTCGCACTCGGCGACACCCGGTGGCGCACACAGCCGGTCTCGGCGGGCTACGTCGACGGCGCCCGGGGCGTCGGCCTGCTCGACTTCGTGTCCGCCGGCCCGCAGCGACCGCCCCGGGCCGGTGGCGAACTCGCCCTGCACGTGCTGGAGACGATGACCGCTCTCCTGCGCTCGGCGTCGGAGGGCCGCCGCATCGAACTCGCGACCTCGGTACAGCCGCCCGTGTCCGTGCCGCTGACGGCCGCCGCGCAATGGCGGGGTGCCGGCGCCCGGTGACCGCGGCTCCGGTCAGTCCACCGGCCAGGTGTGCGCGGCCGCGTTCAGATGCATGTACTCCATGTACGTCCGGGTCATCCGTCGCAGCGCCTCGTCCCGGTCGTGGCCGGCCTTCTCCAGGTGATGGACCGTCTCGGCCTGCCACAGGGCGCCGTTGCGGGCGGTGACGCAGCGCTGCTCGATGATGCCGAGCAGGGGTTCGCGCCAGGCCGCGTCCATACCGGCGAGTTCCAGGCCGCGGTGGGCCTGGGGCAGCAGGCGCCGCAACACCAGTTCCGTGACCGGGACTTCGCCCATGCCTGGCCAGTACAGACGGGCGTCGATGCCCTCGCGGGCGGCGGTGTGGAGGTTCTCCTCGGCCACCGAGAAGGACATCCGGGTCCAGACCGGCCGGTCGTCGTCGACCAGGGCGCGGGTGAGGCCGTAGTAGAAGGCGCCGTTGGCGATGGTGTCGGCGACGGTGGGTCCGGCGGGCAGGACCCGGTTCTCGATGCGCAGATGGGGGCCGCTGTCGGTGACGGCATAGACGGGGCGGTTCCAGCGGTAGATCGTGCCGTTGTGCAGCGTCAGTTCGCCCAGTTGCGGTGCGTTGCCGCGGTCGTGCGCCTCCTGCGGGTCCTCGTCGTCGCGCAGCGGCAGGAGGGCCGGGAAGTACCGGACGTTCTCCTCGAAGAGGTCGAAGACGCTGGTGATCCAGCGCTCCCCGAACCACACCCGGGGCCGTACGCCCTGCGCCTTGATCTCCACCGGACGGGTGTCCGTGGCCTGCTCGAACAGCGGGATGCGCGTCTCGCGCCACAGCTCCTTGCCGAAGAGGTACGGCGAGTTCGCCGCGAGGGCGATCTGTACGCCGGCGACCGCCTGGGCGGCGTTCCAGTAGTCGGCGAACTCCCGCGGCGAGACCTGGAGGTGGTACTGCGTACTGGTGCAGGCGGCCTCGGGGGTGATGGTGTCGGCGTACGTCGACAGGCGCTCCACGCCGTCGACGGTGATCCGCAGATCTTCGCCCCGCGCGGCGAAGATCTGCTCGTTGAGCAGCCGGTAGCGCGGATCGCCGGACAGGGCGGTCTCGTCCACGTCCCTCTCGCCCAGCGTCGGCAGGATGCCGATCATGATCAGGTGCGCGCCCACGGCGGAGGCGCGTTCCTCGGCGTGGTTGAGCGCGTCGCGGATGGCCTGCTCCCACGCCCCGGGTCCGCCGGAGGTCAGCTCGCGCGGCGGGATGTTGATCTCCAGGTTGAAGCGGCCCAGCTCGCTCGACCAGGCGGGATCGGCGATGGCCCGCAGGACGTCGGTGTTGCGCATCGCCGGCCGTCCGTCGGCGTCGACCAGGTTGAGCTCGATCTCCAGCCCGACCTGCGGCCGCTCGCTCTCGAAGGTCGACTCGCGCAGCATCTGCGCCAGCACGTCGAGGCACGTGTGCATCTTGTCGCGGTACCGGCGGCGGTCCTCCCGCGTGAACACCAGGGCCGGAACGTCACGTCCCATCGCGCCCTCCCGAGTCCCCTCGGCGGATACCTCTCGTCCCAGAGTGGCACTTCGGACGGCACCGGGACAGTCAGGGGACGCCGTCGGTCCGCACGCGTGAGCGGGCCGGCAGTGCCCCGGCCCACGTCAGATCCCCTTGCCGCCCGTCGCGCACCCACCTAGCCTGAGTTTGTGCCGCAAATAAACAAAGCCCGTCAGCACAATGTCGTGCCGGGCACGAGCCGCGACCTGACCCGACTGCGCACAGCCATCACCGCCTTCTTCGCCCTGGACGGCTTCCTCTTCGCCGGCTGGGTCGTCCGGATCCCCGCCATCAAGCACCAGACCGGCGCCTCCGCCGCTGACCTGGGCCTCGCCCTCCTCGGCGTCTCCGCCGGCGCCGTCCTCACCATGACGCCGACCGGCTGGCTCTGCCGCCGCTACGGCAGCCACCAGGTCACGGTCGTGTGCGCCGTGCTGCTCTCCCTCAGCGTGGCCCTGCCCCCGCTGACCCACTCGGTGCTCGCCCTCGGCGCCGTCCTGCTGATCTTCGGAGCGGCCTACGGCAGCATCAACGTCGCCTTCAACAGCGCGGCCGTGGACCTGGTCACCGCCCTGCGCCGGCCGATCATGCCCAGCTTCCACGCGGCCTTCAGCCTGGGCGGCATGGTCGGCGCGGGCCTCGGCGGACTGGTCGCGGGCGCCCTCTCCCCCACCCTGCACCTGGCGGGCCTCGCCGTCGCCGGACTGCTCGTGACGGCGGTGGCCGCCCCGACGCTGCTGCGCCACGAGCCACCGCCCGCCCCGAGTCCCGCACCCTCCGGCCCCTCCGCACCCTCCGCGCCCGAGCCCTCCCGGCGCCCGCAGGCCAGAACCCGCGGCCTGGTGATCGTCTTCGGCCTGATCGCCGGGTGCACGGCCTACGGCGAGGGCGCGATGGCCGACTGGGGCGCCCTGCACCTCGAACAGGACCTCGACGCCTCGTCCGGCGTCGCCGCCCTCGGCTACTCCTGCTTCGCGCTGGCCATGACCATCGGCCGGCTCAGCGGTACGGCGCTGCTCGAACGGCTGGGTCACGGCCGTACCGTCGTCGCGGGCGGCGCCACCGCCGCGGCCGGGATGCTGCTGGGTTCGCTCGCGCCCAGCCTGTGGGCCGCGCTGCTCGGCTTCGCGGTGACCGGGCTCGGCCTGGCCAACCTCTTCCCCGTGGCAGTCGAACGCGCCGGCACCCTCGCCGGGCCGAGCGGCGTCGCCACGGCCTCCACCTTCGGCTACGGCGGCATGCTCCTCGGCCCGCCCGCCATCGGCTTCATGGCGGACTGGCTCTCCCTGCCCGTCGCCCTGACCAGCGTCGCCGTACTGGCGGCCATCGCCACGCTCATCGGGGTCGCGACCCGGCGAGCGGTGCCGAACTGACCCTGTCCCATGGCGCGTTGCGGACCCGCCGCATGGTCGCTCCCGCCCGCCCCGAGGATGATGACCGGATGGCACGACTCCACGACATCGTCATCGACTGTGCCCGTCCGGCCGCCACCGCTCGCTTCTGGGCCGCCGCCCTCGACGGTTACGCCGTCGCCCCGTACGACGAAGCCGAGCTCGCCCGGCTGCGGGCCCGGGGGATCGCCGGCCCGGAGGACGACCCCACCGTGCTGGTCGAACCCGTCGGCGGCGGCCCCCGTCTGTGGTGTCAGCTCGTCCCGGAGCCCAAGCGGGGCAAGAACCGTCTGCACCTGGACCTGGTCTGCGCCGACCCGGAGACCGAGATCGGCCGGCTCACCGCGCTCGGCGCGACCCTGCGCACCCGCCACGAGGACCACTGGGTGCTCGCCGACCCCGAGGACAACGAGTTCTGCCTGTTCCCGACTTCGTCCTGAGCGCCCTCAGACCCTGGCGAGTTCCGCGGCCCCGAAGGACACGTCGAACCGGTCGCACCAGATGCTGACGCTGCTGTACCGGGACAGGTCGACGTCCTGCGGCACGGCATAGTTCTGGCTGCCCTTGTTGCCCTTGAGCCGGCCCAGGCTGACGTACTCGCCGTCGTCGAACACGCGCCACCCGCCGACGCCCTCCTTCACCGGCGCGTCCGTCAGCCACACCCGCAGGTCCGGCCCGTTGCTGGTGTCGAGGTTCTCCAGCCGCAGGACATGGGAGCCGTCGGCCAGCCGCAGGAGTTTCACCGAGCCCGAGGTCGCGTGCTCATGGCTGATCAGCTCTCCGCCGGCCAGCGTCTTCGGTCCGGGCGCCGCCTCGGCAGGTGCCGAGGTCCCCGCCTCGGCGGGTGCCGAGGTTCCCACCGCGGCGGGCAGGGCCTCCTCCACCGTCGTGTCCTGCCACAGCTTCCACGGCTGGAACCAGTACAGCCAGAGGCCGCCCGCGACGAGAACCAGCACCAGCACCCCGAGCCCCAGCGGCCCCCACAGCGCCTTCCGCACGCGCCCCATACCCGTCTCACTTTCCGGTAGTCGTCCGTCGCCGTCCATTCAACGGAACCCGAGGCCCGCCGTGCACATCCGGCGTGATGACGAAAGTCTTACGTCACCGTACAGAGGCCCTTCTCCCGTCGAGCCCGCACCATCCGGCACACTCACCTCCATGGAGACAGCCGACTTCGTGCGAACCCTGGACCGTGAGGGCCTGCTGCTGGCCGCTGCCGCCGAGGAGGCGGGAGGGGAGGCGAAGGTGCCGACCTGTCCGCAGTGGCAGGTGCGGGACCTGCTGCGGCACACGGGCACGGTGCACCGCTGGGCGGCGGCGTTCGTGGCCGAGGGACACACCTCCTACCGGCCGGACGGCGGCCTGCCCGACCTCGACGGGGCGCAGTTGCTCGCCTGGTTCCGCAAGGGCCATCGCCACCTGGTCGACACGCTCGCGGGCGCCCCCGCGGACGTGGAGTGCTGGCACTTCCTGCCCGCCCCGTCACCGCTGGCGTTCTGGGCGCGCAGGCAGGCGCACGAGACGACCGTCCACCGCTTCGACGCCCAGTCGGCGCTCGGCGGCACACCGGACGAGATCGAGACCGGCTTCGCGGCGGACGGCGTCGACGAGTTGCTGCGCGGCTTCCACGCCCGTTCCAAGAGCCGGGTCCGCAGCGCCGGACCCCGGGTGCTGCGGGTGCGGGCGACCGACACGGACGACGCCGTGTGGACCGTACGGCTGTCGCAGGAGCCGCCCGTGACCGAGCGCGGCGACACCGCGCCGGCCGACTGCGAGATCTCCGGGCCGGCCGACCTGCTGTATCTGTCGCTGTGGAACCGAGTGCCCTTCCCGCAGGTGAGCGGCGACGCCTCGATCGGCGTGCTGTGGCGGGAGAGCTCCGCCGTCATCTGAAGCCGAACCCGGCCCGTGCGCGGGTCAGTTCGTCAGCATCCTGGTCAGCACCGCGCGTTGCATCGGCAGTACCTCGCCGTGCAGCGCGCGCCCCCTCGGCGTGAGGGCCACCACCACGCCGCGGCGGTCCTGAGGGCACATGCAGCGCTCCACGAGGCCGTCCTTCTCCAGCCGGGCGATCAGCCGGGACAGCGCGCTCTGACTGAGATGGACGCGCTCGGAGATCTCCTGCACCCGCAGTGCCGAGCCGCTGCGCGCCGAACCGCCGGCCAGGACGTCCAGGACCTCGAAGTCACTGGCGCACAGGCCGTGTCGATGAAGCGCGCGATCGAGTTCGCACTGGGTGCGCGCATGCAGCGCCAGGAGGTCCCGCCACTGGTCCACGAGCGCCTGCTCGGCCTTCTTCGCCGCCATGGGCGCACCGTAGCAGAATTCGGCGATCATTGCATTCGCATTAAATGCACTTACATCTCATGCATGCGCATGTAGTGTCCTCGGCATGACCTCTCCGCTCAACTCCCCGGCGGCCGCGACCGCCGCGGCCCGCTGGACGCCCCGGCTGTGGGGCACCCTGCTGGTGCTGTGCGCCGCGATGTTCCTGGACGCGCTGGACGTGTCGATGGTGGGCGTCGCCCTGCCGTCCATCGGCGCCGACCTGGGCCTTTCGACCTCGACCCTGCAATGGATCGTCAGCGGCTACATCCTGGGCTACGGCGGCCTGCTCCTCCTCGGCGGACGCACCGCCGATCTGCTGGGGCGGCGCCAGGTGTTCCTGGTCGCCCTGGGCGTCTTCGCGCTGGCCTCGCTGCTCGGCGGTCTCGTCGACTCGGGTCCGCTGCTGATCGCCAGCCGCTTCATCAAGGGCCTGGCGGCGGCGTTCACGGCACCGGCGGGCCTGTCCATCATCACCACGACGTTCGCCGAGGGCCCGGTGCGCAACCGCGCCCTGTCGATCTACACGACCTGCGGCGCCACCGGCTACTCGATGGGCCTCGTCTTCTCCGGCCTGCTCACCGAGGCCAGTTGGCGTCTGACGATGCTCCTGCCCGCGCCCATCGCGCTGATCGCCCTGGTCGCCGGCCTGAAGCTGCTGCCGCGCAGCGGGCGCGAGAAGACGGAGGGCGGCTACGACATCCCCGGCGCCGTCCTCGGCACCGCCTCGATGCTGCTGCTCGTGTTCACCGTCGTCCAGGCCCCGGAGGCCGGCTGGGGCTCGGCCCGCACGATCCTGTCCTTCGTCGCGGTCGCCGTCCTGCTCACCGCCTTCGTCCTGGTCGAGCGGCGCAGCCCGAGCCCGCTGATCAGGCTGGGCGTGCTGCGCTCCGGCGCCCAGGTCCGGGCACAGCTCGGCGCGTTGACGTTCGTCGGCAGCTACATCGGCTTCCAGTTCCTGGTCACGCTGTACATGCAGCAGCTGCTCGGCTGGTCGGCGCTGCACACGGCACTGGCCTTCCTGCCGGCGGGTGCGCTCGTGGCGCTGTCGGCGACGAAGGTCGGTGCGGTCATCGACCGGTTCGGCACCGCGCGGCTGATCGCGGTCGGCTTCGCGCTGATGGTCGCGGGCTATCTGCTCTTCCTGCGCATCGACCTCGACCCGCTGTACGCGGCGGTGATCCTGCCGACGATGCTGCTGGTCGGCTCCGCCTTCGCGCTGACCTTCCCCTCGCTCAACGTCCAGGCAACCAACGGCGTCGACGAGCACGAGCAGGGCATGGTCTCGGGTCTGCTCAACACCTCGGTGCAGGTGGGCGGCGCGCTGTTCCTGGCCGTGGTGACGGCGGTCCTGACCGCGAACGCGCCGAAGGAGCCGGCGTCCCCGCAGGCCGTGCTGGACAGCTATCTGCCCGCCCTGGTCGTGATCACCGGGATCGCGGCCACGGGGCTGCTGATCGCCCTCACCGGACTGCGCACGCGT
This sequence comes from Streptomyces sp. bgisy027, assembly GCF_057710365.1. Classification (NCBI taxonomy): domain Bacteria; kingdom Bacillati; phylum Actinomycetota; class Actinomycetes; order Kitasatosporales; family Streptomycetaceae; genus Streptomyces; species Streptomyces sp. bgisy027. The sequence continues at coordinate 12,515 of NZ_JBYIVZ010000059.1, read as the reverse complement.
CGCGAGCAGCGGACCGTCGTGGTCGCCAGGTCCACCGCCCAGGAGGCGGAAGCGGAGCGCGTGGCGGTCCGCGACTAGGGGGAACGCCTCCCTATGTGCCCGGCGGAGCCGCTTGCTCCGCCGGGCACACCCCTGTTTGACTCGAAGGATGGAGAACTTCGGGGGACGACGCGGTCAGGCCGAGCGGGACGCGATCACCGTCGAGATCGGGTACGCGCTGTTCAGCGCCGCGTTCGCGGCGGCGCTGCTGTTCGCGGTGATCGTCGGGCCGGCGTACGTCTTCGACCTGTCGAAGGGCACCCGCGGCACACTCGTCGGCGTCGGCACCACGGTCGCGGTCGTGCTGTTCTTCGCCCGGGTCGTCAGCGTCCTGACGCGGTTCCGCCGGGAGTCTCAGCCCAACCAGCCGGGCCGCACCAACCCCGACTCGTAGGCCAACACCACGAGTTGGGCGCGGTCGCGGGCGCCGAGCTTCACCATGGTGCGGCTGACGTGGGTCTTCGCGGTGAGCGGGCTGACGACCAGGCGGCGGGCGATCTCCTCGTTGGACAGGCCGATGCCGACCAGCGCCATCACCTCCCGCTCGCGCTCGGTGAGTTCGGTGAGGGTGCCGGCGGCCGCGGGTTCCTTGGAGCGGGCGGCGAACTCGGCGATGAGGCGGCGGGTCACGCCGGGCGAGAGCAGTGCGTCGCCCTCGACCACGGCCCTTACGGCACGCAGGAGTTCGTCCGGTTCGGTGTCCTTGACCAGGAAGCCGGAGGCGCCGGAGCGAATCGCCTCGAAGACGTACTCGTCGAGTTCGAAGGTGGTGAGCATGACCACCTTCACCCCCGCCAGGGCGTCGTCGCCGGTGATCCGGCGGGTCGCGGCGAGTCCGTCGAGGAGCGGCATGCGGATGTCCATCAGGACGACGTCGGGCCGCAGTTCGCGCACCTTGCGCAGCGCGTCCTCGCCGTCGGCGGCCTCGCCGGCCACCTCGATGTCGGGTTGAGCGTCGAGCAGCGCCCGGAAGCCGGCCCGCACCAGTGACTGGTCGTCGGCGAGCAGTACGCGGATCACCGGTCCTCCTCCGTCTCGGCGGGTGCCTTCAGCGGCAGTACGGCGAGCACCCGGAACCCGCCGTCGTCGCGCGCGCCCGCCTCGATCGTGCCACCGAGGGCGGCCGCCCGCTCCCGCATTCCGGCCAACCCGTTGCCGCTGCCGCCCGCGTCGGCGCCGGTCGCGGGTCCGTCGTCGTCGATGCGCAGCCGCAGTGTCCTGCCGTCGCCGTGATCGAGGTGCACACGCGCGTGCCGCGACCCGGAATGGCGTACGACGTTGGTGAGGGCCTCCTGCACGATGCGGAAGGCAGCGAGGTCGGTGCCGGGCGCGAGGCTGGGCGGTTCGCCCTCGACCTCGACGGTGAGACCGGCGCTCGCCGCCTGCTGCACCAGTTCGGGCAGCCGGTCGAGGCCGGGGGCCGGAGCGCGCGGGGCGTCGCCGGGGGTGCGCAGCGTGTCGAGGACCTGGCGAACCTCGCCGAGGGCCTCCTTGCTCTGGGCCTTGATCGTGGTGAGCGCCGTGCGGGCCTGCTCGGGATCGGTGTCGAGCAGGGCGAGGCCGACGCCCGCCTGGACGTTGATCACGGAGATGCTGTGCGCGAGGACGTCGTGCAGTTCGCGCGCGATCCGCAGCCGTTCCTCGTCGGCCCGCCGCCGGGCCGCCTGCGCGCGCTCGGCCCGCTCCTTCACCCACTGCTCGCGTCTGGTCCTGGCCAGCTCCGACACGGCCACGATCGCCGCGACCCAGGCGGCGATCACGGCCTCCTGGCCCCAGGGGGCGGCCGGGTCGCCGGAGGGCGGCAGCCACTCGTAGAGCCAGTGGGCCACCAGCACATGGGCGATCCAGAGCACTCCGACCGCCGTCCAGGCGGCTTTGCGGTGCCCCATGACGATGGCGTTGAAGCAGGCCACGGCGACGGTCAGGAAGACCGGACCGTAGGGGTATCCGGCACCCAGGTAGACGATGGCGGCCACCGTCGTGCCGAACGCGACGGCCACGGGATGGCGCTTGCGCCACAACAGCAGTCCACCGGCGACGAGCAGCAGGACGCGGGCGAGCGGGTCGAGGCCCTCGCGGTCCTGCTGGCCGCGAGCCGCGTAGGTCGAGCCGGCCATCACGAAGACCGTGATCAGCAGGGTGGAGCGCCAGGGCCACCACTGGACGCGCTCCTCGCCGTCCTCCCAGCGGTTCCACCACGGCGGCCCGTGCCGCCACCACATCGGCGGACCGCCGCCGCGGCGTGCCTGCTGCTCGTCCATGTCCGCCACGCTAGACGCGTCGAGCGCCCGGCGGCGTCACCCGCGCGTGGTGATCACGCGTACTCCCCGCGAAGTACGTCCCCGGCCCCGGACGTCCGCAGGCGGTGCCCCTCGGGCCGGCCCCCGCGGCTCATTCCAGGCCCACCTCGTGGGCGAGCCGGACGGCCGCATGGCGGAAGAACGGCGGGCTGTCCTCGACGACCCGGTTGAACTGACCGAACAGCTCGAATCCGACGAGCCCGAAGAGCTGCGCCCAGGCCGCGACCAGCGCGACGACCGTCGCCGGGGGGAGGTCGGGGGCCAGGTCGGCGGTCATCCGCTCGGCCTCGGTGCGCAGTTCGGCGGGCAGCGCCTGCGGTTCGGCCAGGACGTCGCCGTGGTGGGCGTCGCGGAGGATGCCGATGAGGAGGAGCCCGACGCGGGAGGCGGGCGGGACGGTAGTGGTGGGGGCGATGTATCCCGGCACGGGCGAGCCGTAGATCAGCGCGTACTCGTGCGGACGGCGCAGCGCCCAGGCGCGGACGGCGTCCGCCACGGCCGTCCAGCGCTGAACGGGTCCGGCCCCCGCGACCTCCGCGTGCGCGGCCTCGGCGCTCTCGCCGAGGGAGTCGTAGGCGTCGATGATGAGAGCGGTCAGCAGGTCGTCCCGGCTGGGGAAATAGCGGTAGAGCGCGGAGGAGACCATGCCGAGTTCGCGGGCCACGGCGCGCAGCGACAGCTTGGCGGCGCCCTCGGCGGCGAGCTGTCTGCGGGCCTCGTCCTTGATGGCCGCGGTGATTTCCATCCTGGCGCGGGCGCGGGCGCCCTGTGCGGTGCTGCTCATGTGAGGCAGTCTCCCACGAAAGACGGAGCAGTGCACACAATCAAGAGCACTGCTCTTGCTTTGGATCGGCATTCTCGTGCACACTGCTCTCAAGCAAGAGCGGTGCTCTCTCAACCAGTCCTCCAGGAGTCTCCATGTCGTCGCCGTACTACCTCAAGGGCAGCCCGCTGAACGTCCGCTTCAACAGCATCGTCGGCTGGCTGGCCCGCCACGGGCTCAGCATCGCGGGCACGGCGGAGATGTCGGTGCGCGGTCGCAAGAGCGGCAAGATGCAGCGCATCCCGGTCAACCCGCACGTCCACGACGGCGGGCAGTACCTCGTCTCCGCCCGCGGCCACTCGCAGTGGGTGCGCAACATGCGGGCCGCCGGGGGCGGGGAGCTGCGGGTCGGCCGCAAGGTCCGCGAGTTCACCGCGGTGGAGCTTCCCGACTCGGAGAAGCTCCCGCTCCTGCGGACCTATCTGGAGAAGTGGGGCTGGGAGGTCAACCAGTACTTCCAGGGCGTCACCGCGAAGTCCTCCGACGAGGAGATCATCGCCTGCGCCCCCGACCACCCCGTCTTCCGGATGACCGTCCGCAAATGAGCCGGCGTCCTTGCCGAGCCGGGGCCCTCGCCGAGTCGGGGCCCGTCAGGAGGTTGCCTCGTCGCCCGCCGGCACCGGGTCGCCCACCGGCGCCTGACGACGGTCCATCGCGGTCAGGGCGCGCTGGGCCATGGGGTGACTGCGGACCAGCTCGCCCAGCGACGTCGAGCCGCGGGTGATGTCCGTGAACGCCCTCCAGGCCGGCCGCAGACCGGTCAGCGCCGCGTGGAAGAGCCCGGGACGGCGCTCGAACACCGTCAGCAGCCGCTTGCCGACGCTCATCTCGACGCCGAGTCCCGCCTTGATAGCGAAGGCGTAGTTCAGGGCCTGGCGCCGGGTGTCCACGGCGTCGTGCGCCTCGGCGATCCGCACCGCCCACTCCCCCGCGAGCCGCCCCGACCGCAGCGCGAACGAGATGCCCTCACGGGTCCACGGCTCCAGCAGTCCCGCCGCGTCACCGCACACCAGCACCCGCCCGCGCGACAGCGGGGAGTCGTCCGCCCGGCAGCGGGTCAGATGCCCGGAGGAGATGCTCGGTTCGAAGCCGGCGAGGCCGAGCCGGCCGATGAACTCCTCCAAGTACCGCTTGGTCGCGGCGCCTTCGCCGCGCGCCGAGATGACACCGACCGTGAGCGTGTCGCCCTTGGGGAACACCCAGCCGTAACTGCCGGGGATCGGCCCCCAGTCGATGAGGACCCGGCCCTTCCAGTCCTCGGCGACCGTCTCCGGCACCGGGATCTCCGCCTCCAGGCCGAGATCGACCTGGTCGAGCTTCACCCCGACATGCGCCCCTATGCGGCTCGCGCTGCCGTCCGCGCCGACCACGGCCCGCGCGAGCAGCGTCTCGCCGCCCTGGAGGACGACGGCGACGGAGCGCCGGTCCGGCACCGCCGAGCCGTGCTGTTCGACGCGCTGGACGGTCACGCCGGTACGCACCTCGGCGCCCGCCTTCTGCGCGTGCTCGACGAGTTGCTGGTCGAACTCGGGCCGGTTGATCAGCCCGAACAGCGTCTGCTTGGAGCGGCGGGTGCGGCTGAAGCGGCCGTTGTTCGAGAACGTCACCGCGTGCACCCGGTCCCGGAAAGGCAGCTCGAAGCCGGGCGGCAGCGAGTCGCGGGAAGGGCCGATGATGCCGCCGCCGCAGGTCTTGTAGCGCGGCAGCTCCGCCTTCTCCAGCATCAGTACGCGCCGCCCGGCGACCGCCGCCGCGTACGCGGCCGAGGCCCCCGCCGGTCCCGCACCCACCACGACGACGTCCCACACCTGCTGCACGTCGTCCGCCGAAGAGTTCTCGCTGCTCACGATGGTCTACTGCTCCCGATCAAGCCGCCGCCTGCTGCTGTCCCTCCGCATCCTACGGTGGGCATCGTCGCAGGCCGCTGTGGGAGGATCACAGCACTCACACGTATAACGTCGCACCCACAAGGAGCGTGCCCATGTCGTCGAATCCGGTCGCCGAGACCGTCGCCTCGCTGATGCCCAGGGCGCGGGCGGAGCTCACCGAACTGGTGGCCTTCAAGTCGGTGGCGGACTTCGACCAGTTCCCGAAGAGCGAGAGCGAAGGCGCCGCCCGCTGGGTCGCCGACGCGCTGCGCGCCGAGGGCTTCGAGGACGTCGCCCTGCTGGACACCCCCGACGGCACGCAGTCGGTGTACGGCTGCCTGCCCGGCCCCGAGGGCGCGAAGACGGTCCTGCTGTACGCCCACTACGACGTGCAGCCCCCGCTGGACGAGGCCGCCTGGAGCACCCCGCCCTTCGAGCTGACCGAGCGCGACGGCCGCTGGTACGGACGGGGGGCCGCCGACTGCAAGGGCGGCCTGATCATGCACCTGCTCGCGCTCCGCGCGCTGAAGGCGAACGGCGGCGTGCCGGTGCACGTCAAGGTGATCGCCGAGGGCTCGGAGGAGATGGGCACCGGTGGTCTGGAGCGCTACGCCGAGCAGCACCCCGAACTGCTGGCCGCCGACACCATCGTGATCGGCGACGCGGGCAACTTCCGTGTCGGACTGCCCACGGTCACCTCGACCCTGCGGGGCATGACCTCGGTGCGCGTGCAGATCGACACCCTCGAAGGCAACCTGCACTCCGGCCAGTTCGGCGGAGCCGCGCCGGACGCGCTCGGCGCGCTGATCCGCGTACTGGACTCGCTGCGCGCCGAGGACGGTTCGACGACGGTGGACGGGCTGACCGGCGAGTCGTCATGGCAGGGGCTCCAGTACGACGAGCAGCAGTTCCGTGACGACGCCAAGGTCCTCGACGGCGTCGAGCTGCTCGGTTCCGGCACGGTCGCCGACCGTATCTGGGCCCGCCCGGCCGTCACGGTCCTCGGCATCGACTGCCCGCCGGTCGTCGGCGCCACCCCGTCGGTGCAGTCGAGCGCGCGTGCCCTGCTGAGCCTGCGGGTGCCGCCGGGCGTGGACGCGGCCGACGCGACCAAGCTGCTCCGGGCCCACCTGGAGAACCACACGCCGTGGGGTGCCCGGGTGCGCACCGAGCAGACCGGCCAGGGCCAGCCGTTCCGCGCCGACACCAGCAGCCCGGCGTACCAGGCGATGGCGGACGCGATGGCGGTGGCGTACCCCGGTCAGGAGATGCAGTACGCCGGCCAGGGCGGCTCGATCCCTCTGTGCAACACCCTCGCCGCGCTGTACCCGGACGCGGAGATCCTCCTGATCGGCCTGAGCGAGCCGGAGGCGCAGATCCATGCCGTGAACGAGAGCGTGTCGCCGCAGGAGCTGGAGCGCCTGTCGGTCGCCGAGGCGCTGTTCCTGCGGAATTACGCGGCGAGTTGAGGGTCGCGGCGGTAAGGATGGGTGCGTGACCCGCACCGAACGCCTCGCCGCCCACACCGACGTCGCCACTTCGCTCGCGCTGCTCTCCGACCGTGAACTCGTCGGTCTCGTGGAGTCGGGCACACCGCTCGGCACCGGGATCGGCGGGCGTTCGGCGCTGGTCGAGGTGGACGGCAGACGGGTGTTCGTGAAGCGGGTGCCGCTCACCGACGTCGAGCTGCGGCCGGAGAACGTCCGCTCCACGGCGAACCTGCTGGGCCTGCCGGCCTACTTCCACTACGGGATCGGCAGCCCGGGGTTCGGTGCCTGGCGCGAACTCGCCGTGCACACGATGACCACCAACTGGGTGCTGGCCGACCGCTTCCAGGGCTTCCCGCTGACCCACCACTGGCGGGTCCTGCCCGACACACCGCAGCCGCCCCACGAGTTGCTCGCCGACCTGGAACGGGCCGTCGCCCACTGGGGCGGCGGCCCGCAGGTGCGCGAGCGGCTGGAGGGGCTGCGGACGGCGTCGGCGAGCCTGGTGCTGTTCCTGGAGTACGTGCCGTACACCCTGAGCGACTGGCTGGACGCCCGGGTGCGCACGGACGACGCCGACGCCGCGTGCGCCTTCGTGGACAAGGAACTCAGGGCCGTCACCGGCTTCCTGCGCGAGGAGCGCCTGCTGCACTTCGACGCCCACTTCCACAACTTCCTCACCGACGGGCAGCGGCTCTACCTCGCCGACTACGGACTCGCTCTCTCCGCCCGCTTCCCGCTCACCCCGCAGGAGCGGGACTTCTTCGAGCGGCACCGGGACTACGACCGCGTGTACACCGCCTTCCACTACGTGAACTGGCTCGCGACCGCCCTGTACGGTCTCGACCGGGACGGCCGCGATGCCTTCGTGCGTGCCTGTGCCGACGGCGAGCCGGCCCGGGGGATCCCGCGGGCCGCCGCGGACATCATCGGGCGCCACGCGCCGCTCGCCGCCGTCATGGGCGACTTCGCCCGGCGGCTCCAGAACGAGAGCAGGCTGACCCCGTTCCCCGACGCGGAACTGCGGCTCGCTCAGGAGGGCGCCGGAATGCCCGCCTCCAGGTAGAGCGCGGCCCCGCGTTCACGTGCTCTGAGCGCCCAGCGCAGCCGCTCGTAGCGCACCGGCGGCAGCAGTTCGGCGGCCTCCTCCTCGGTGACGAAGCGCCAGTCGCGCAGCTCGGGTCCCGGCAGCAGCAGGCGTCCGGCCTCCTCGGAGTCGAGCCGGCCGCCGTCGAAGAGCAGGCGCAGACCGCCGTAGCCCGGAGGCGTGGGCCGCTCCCAGTCGACGACCAGCAGGCGCGGTACGTCCTCGAGCCGTATCCCCGTCTCCTCGGCGACCTCACGCATGCCCGCCCGTGCCGGTGCCTCGCCGCGCTCGACGACGCCGCCGGGGAACTCCCAGCCGGCCTTGTACGTGGGGTCCACCAGCAGTACCCGGTCCTGCTCGTCGAAGAGGAGGACGCCCGCGGCGAGGGTCTCGGCGGTGGGCTCGGGCGTCTGCACGATGTCGCAGACCGGAACCGTCCCGTCACCGACCGCCTCCGCGATCCGGACAGCGGTCTCGTACGGCGTCAGAGCGCTGTTGTCGACCGGGTGGGCGTCGGCGGTGAGCCAGGAGGCGAGCGCGGTGCGGTACGGCTCGATGTGGTCGTACGACCACTGCCGGATCCGTATCTCGTCGTCGGGCGGCTCCGGCGGGACCTCCCGCCCCGCTATTCGCTCCCGCAGGATCGTTTCCGCCGGGGTGAGGAGCACATGCTGGACGGTGATCCGGCGGGCGGCGAGACCGCCGAAGATCTCGTCGCGGTACTCCTGGCGCAGCAGCGTCATCGGCACCACGAGGGTCCCGCCGAGCTCGGCGTGCAGTGCGGCAGCCGTGTCGATCACGAGACGGCGCCAGATCGGCAGATCCTGGAAGTCACCGACCTCGGTGAGGTGTTTGGGCGGGAGCAGGTGGGTGAGTGCTCCGCCGATGACCTCGGGGTCGAAGAGCGTGCTGTTCGGGATCAGCTCGATCAGTTCCCGTGCGGTGGTGGTCTTCCCCGCACCGAAAGCGCCGTTGATCCAAACGATCACGTTTCCCCCTCTTCTGTTGGCCCCCTGTGGCTTGCCCGCTCCACCCTGCCACGGAAACCAGCTCTCGTAGAGGGCGCATGACAACGGCGCCGGAGCCCCCTCGGATGCGGGGCCGCGGCGCCGTGCGGTCGGGTCGGCGGGCTCGTCAGCCCTTCTTTCCGGGCTTGCCGTGCGGAGCGTTGTTCACGGCCCGGTCCGTCTCGCGGTTGATCGCCTTGCCGAAGGTGTCCAGCGCCTGGTCCACGTTGACCCCGGCGAGCTTGGTCGTACCGGTGGTGCCGAGGCCGCCGAGCTTCTTGCCGGTCATGTCCAGGCCGGCGGCCTTGAGCTGACCACCGGTGGTGCCGGGCAGTCCGGCCGAAGGAGACCCGGTGCCGGAGACACCGGAGTTCTCGACCGAGTGGGACGGAGTGACCGCCGCGACGACGAATCCGGTGGCCAGGGAGGCAATGGCGAGCATGCTGCGCTTCTTCATGGCCGGTTCAACTGTCGAACGGCCGTGGAGTCACGCCCCGCCTCAGCACGAACCGGACACCAGCGCGTCCTCGGCCCCGACCCGGCCCCGGTCGCCGCGCCGCCGCCGTACGAGATCACCGGCCGCTTCCGGCCAGTCGGCGTACGCGAAGTCGAACCCTTCGGCGAGCAGCCGGCCGGGGACGACCCGCCGGCTCTTCAGCAGGAGCTCGGTGTCCGTGCGCAGGGCGAAGGCGCCGAGCTCGGCCATCGCCCGCGTCGCGGGCAGGCCCACGGGGACGCCCCAGGCCGAGCGCAGCTCCCGCATGAAGGCGCGCTGCGGGACGGGGTGCGGGGCTGCGAGGTTCACCGCTCCGCGCAGGTCGTCGCGATCGAGCAGGAACTCGACCGCGCGCACGAAGTCCCGGTCGTGGATCCAGGAGACGTACTGCCCTCCGCCCGCGACCGGGCCGCCGAGCCCCAGCCGCGCGAGCCGCAGCAGGACGTCGAAGACACCACCGCGGTCAGGGCTCATGACCATGGCGGAGCGCAGGGCGACCTTGCGGGTGTGCGGCGTGTCGGCCACCTCCTGCGCCCGCTCCCAGGCCCTGGCGATCTCGACGCTGTAGGACCAGTAGTCCGGCACATCGGGCTCGCTGCCGCCGATGACACCGGTCGCCTCGTCGTTCGGGGCGTCGAAGCGGTGGGCGTAGACGGTGGCCGTGCTCATCTGGAGCCAGACCCCGGGCGGCCGGGCGGCAGCGGCGATCGCCTCGCCGACGATTTCCGTGGAGTGCACCCGCGAATCCATCATGGCCCGCAGATTGGCCGGGGTGTAGCGGCAGCTGACACTGCGCCCGGCGAGGTTGATCACGACGTCGCTGCCGTCGATCTCCTCGGTCCACGGGCCCCACGCCCGCCCGTCCCACTCGACCTCGCGCTCCCGTGCGGGCCTCCTGGTCAGGACGACGACCTCATGACCCGCCGCGCTCAGCGCACGGTTCAGGATCGCGCCCACCTGCCCGGTTCCTCCGGGAATCACTATTTTCATCGGCTCCCCCTCGGTAGGGGAGCGAGCTTATCGCAGAGTGTTGAACATGTTCAAAAAGCACACCGCCGAAAATGCGCCAGCACCACAGGTTCCGCTACGCACCACTTTCCAACACACTCCGACAGGTTCTACCGTGAGCGAACTATGACGCGTGCATGACGGAACTCCGATGCCCTCGCGTCATCCCGCTTTCGCAGGTACGGAGGAACGTGACGATGCGTCACCTTCACACCCGCACAACCCGGAGAAGGCTCCTCGGCGCGCTCGCGGCGGGGGTGCTGTGCGCCACGGGACTGGCCGCACCCGCGGCCGTCGCTGCACCGGTGACCACACCCGCCGTGGACGCCGTGAACGCCATGGACGCCATGGACGCCATGGACGCCGTGAACGCCGTGAACGCCGTGAACGCCGTGAACGCCATGGACGCCGGTCTCGCGCTCACCCCGCCCATGGGCTTCAACAACTGGAACTCCACCCACTGCCGGGCCGACTTCAACGAGGCCATGGTCAAGGGGATCGCGGACATCTTCGTCGAGAGGGGGCTCAAGGAGGCGGGCTACGAGTACGTCAACCTCGACGACTGCTGGGCCCTGCCCGGCCGGGACGCGAACGGCAAGCTCGTGCCCGACCCGGTCCGCTTCCCCGCCGGGATCAAGGCGGTCGCGGACTATGTGCACGCCAAGGGCCTGAAGCTGGGCATCTACACGAGCGCGGGCACCAAGACCTGCAACACGGCCGGCTTCCCCGGCGCCCTCGGCCATGAGTACAGCGACGCCCAGCAGTTCGCGGACTGGGGTGTGGACTACCTCAAGTACGACAACTGCAACAACCAGGGCGTGGACGCCAAGCAGCGCTACACGACCATGCGCGACGCGCTCGCGGCGACCGGCCGGCCGATCGTCTACAGCATCTGCGAATGGGGTGAGAACAAGCCCTGGGAATGGGCCGCCGACGTCGGGCAGCTGTGGCGCACCACCGGGGACATCAGCGACAACTGGGGCTCGATGCTGTCGATCCTCAAGCAGAACCTGCCGCTCGCGCCGCACGCCGGCCCCGGCCGCTGGAACGACCCCGACATGCTGGAGGTCGGCAACGGCGGCATGACGGACACCGAGTACCGCTCGCACTTCTCGATGTGGGCCGTCATGGCGGCGCCGCTGCTCATCGGCTCCGATCTGCGGTCGGCCTCCGAGGAGACCTTCGAGATCCTCGGCAACCGCGAGGTCATCGCGGTGGATCAGGACCCGCTGGGCAAGCAGGGGGCCGTGGTCTCCTCGGCGGGCGGACGGTGGGTCGTCGCGAAGGAGATGCGGGACGGCAGCCGCGCGGTGGCACTGTTCAACGAGTCCGGCAGCGCTCAGCGCATCACCACGAGCGCCGCGGCGGTCGGGCTGCCTGCCGCGGACGCGTACACGATGCGTGACCTGTGGCAGCACCGCAGCTACAACACCGCGGGCACGATCTCCGCGACCGTGCCCGCGCACGGCACGGTTCTGGTCCGTGTGCAGGACGGCGGCCGGTGGGCCCAGCACCCGCCTGCCGCCGAACTCGGCCTGGAGGGCGGTACGTTGGTCGAGGCGGGGCGGACGACCGGGCTGACCTCGACGGTCACCGATCTCGGACGTACGGCCGCCAAGCGTGTGTCCGTCGCGCTGACGGGGCCCGAGGGCTGGTCCGTCAAGGCGACTTCGCCGACGACGTCGCCCTCGCTGCCGACCGGTCGGTCCCTGCGTACCGAGTGGGCGGTCAGAGCGCCGGCGGGGACGCCTGTGGGGTCGTACGGCCTGACTCTGAAGGCGAGTTACCGGTCGCCGACCGGTGTCCGGGTGGACAGCGTGCTGCCGCTCGGCGTGACGGTGGTGGCGCCGCCGCCCTCGGGGACCTCGGGGCTCGGTGACCTGACGTGGCTGTCGGCCACGAACGGGTGGGGGCCTGTCGAGCGCAACACCAGTAACGGTGAGAGTGAGGCCGGTGACGGCAATCCGATCACCATCGGTGGTGTCGTGTACGGCACGGGACTCGGTGTCCATGCCGAGAGCGCCGTCGAGTACTACGCGGGCGGCGCGTGCGAGACGGTGACCGCGCGGGTCGGTGTGGACGACGAGGAGGGTGCGGACGGGACCGTCGCGTTCGAGGTGTGGGCGGACGGTGTGAAGGCCGCTTCGACCGGAGTCCTCACCAACGCGATGCCGGCCCAGCCGGTCACGGCCGATGTGACCGGTGCCCAGGTCGTCCGGCTGGTCGCCACGGACGGCGGCGACGGGATCACATCGGACCACGGGGACTGGGCTGAGGCGCGGTTGAGTTGTTGAGCCAGGGGTGGGTGTGCCTGCGGCAGCCTGTGCCGGGTGGTGGGGGCGCGCGTAGCGCCTGCGGTGTGGGGGTGGGTCGGGGCCGTGCCGGGGGGTGTCCGTCCTC
>NZ_JBYIVZ010000058.1:0-61611 GCF_057710365.1 Streptomyces sp. bgisy027 | reverse complement strand
CAGGCAGGCGAAAGGCCCTGCTCCTCCGTGAGGAACAGGGCCTTGTGCCGTTGCTCGCGGCGTCAGGCCGCCTGCTCGGTCTCCTCGACCGGCTTGCGGTGGCGGCCGCGAGGGGCCGTCTCGCTGTCCTGGCCCGAGACCGGGCCGCGGTGCCTGCCGTGGCCGGCGGACTCCTGGACGTCGGACGACGGCTGGGTCGTGCTGGCGTTGCTCATCGGTACAGCTCACCCCGTAAACATGATCCTTCTAACAGCCGGGCGAGTTTAACCGGCCCACCACGGGGCGGATCCAGGCGGCCACGCCAACCGGCACTACTTCGTTACAAGACCGCCCAACGGCGCCTGCTGCAACGGAACGGGGCGAGGCGCGACGGGACCCGGAGGGTCCGATTCCGCGGCCGTCGAGGCCGTCGGTTCCGCTTCCGCCGCCGTCCCCGGCCCCGCGTCCACGGCGCCCGTCACCCCCGCACCCGGCGCCCCCGCGGCCTCCACCCGGGCCACCCCGCACGGCACCTCCTCGGTGGCGTACGGCAGTTGCAGCACCCCCTCCCGCGTCCACTGCCCGGCCCCCGCCAGCCACCCCTCGGGCGCCGCGAGATGACGCAGCTGCCGCTCGGCGGGCCGCCACACCGCGACCCAGCTGCCGAGCGGCCCGTCGATGCGCAGCGCCACCCCGCAGCTCTCCGGCGTCAGCACCTGCCCCGGCTGGATCGCGAACGGTGTCACCGCGCACTCCGGCATCCGCAGGCACTCCGGGAAGCGCACCGGCAGCGTGCTGCCCAGCACCCCCCAGCCCAATCGTTCCTGCCCGGGCGAGGGCGCGTCCGAGCGGACCAGCAGCAGCCCGCTGTCCGGGTCGGCGAGCAGGACCCGGTCGTCGCTGTCGGCCGCGATCTGCAACAGCGGCGACACCTCGCCGCCCCGCCCCAGATCGACCACCACGGCCTTGGTGCGGCCCTCCGACTCCCGGTCGAGGGCCAGCATCCGTCCCTCCCGGTCCAGCCACACCCCGCCCGAACAGCGCCCCGGGATCCGCGCGACGTGCTCGGGCCCGTAGGCGCCGCCCGCCACCAGCCACACGGTGCTTGAGCCGCGGCCCACCGCGAGGGCGTACGCCCTGTCGCCGCCCGGCGCCGGCGGCAGCATCCGCAGCCGGGTCCCCTCCTGCGGGCACTGGACCGCGCCCAGCGCGAGCTCGCCGGTGCCGGGCCCGGTCGGATACAGCAGCGAGAAGACGTGCCGCCCGTCGGTCGGCCGGCGGATGAGGACCCGCCCGTCGCCCATCGGCTGCACCTCGGTGCCGGGCTCCTCCGGCTGATGGGAGGGCAGCGGCACCGCGTACGGCTCGGGACCGTCCAGGGTCCAGCGCTCCGCGAACCAGCAGTCGCCGTCGAGGGCGAGACGGGCGGCGTAGGAACCGTCCGCCGTGATGGTGCACTCCGTACGAGGCGTGTCGCCGCCCTCGTCCTTCGCCACGGGCGGTGGGGATCCCTCCTCCTCGAACGCGGTCGAGAGCTCAGGGGACGCACTGGCCGTCATGGTCCGGTCACCTCCGGTGACGAAGCTAGTTTTCGCACGCACAGGCGTGGGACCGGGGACGTTCCGCTTCACACAAAGGGATGGCAGAGGAACGATTCGCCTGAGGAAACAGGGGTGTCTGTGCTGAGCGGAGCGGCCCGTGCGCACGGCCGGCCGGCGGGGCGGGCGAGCGGCTCCGGCGCCGGTACATCCGCGGGGACCAGCCAGGTAGCCTTGCCCTCGTGCCCCGTCTGTCTGAAGTCATCGCCGCGCTGGAGAACCTGTGGCCCGCCGAACGGGCCGAGTCCTGGGACGCGGTCGGCACCGTCGTGGGCGACCCCGACCAGGAGGTCTCCCGGGTCCTGTTCGCCGTCGACCCGGTCCAGGAGATCGTGGACGAGGCGGTGAAGCTGGACGCCGACCTGCTGGTCACCCACCACCCGCTCTACCTCCGCGGTACGACGACGGTCGCGGCGACGCACTTCAAGGGCCGCGTCGTGCACACCCTGATCAAGAACGACATCGCCCTGCACGTGGCGCACACCAACGCCGACACCGCCGACCCCGGAGTCAGCGACGCCCTGGCCGGCGCCCTGGATCTGAGGGTCGTACGCCCGCTGGTGCCGGACCCGACGGACCCGTCGGGCCGCCGTGGTCTGGGCCGGATCTGCGAGCTGGACCACCCGCTCACCGTGCGCGAGCTCGCTCTGGAGGCCGCCGAGCGGCTGCCCGCCACCGCGCAGGGCATCCGCGTCGCCGGCGACCCCGAGGCGACGGTCCGCACGATCGCCGTCAGCGGCGGATCCGGCGACAGCCTCTTCGACCAGGTGCGGGCCGCCGGCGTCGACGCCTTCCTCACCGCGGACCTGCGCCACCACCCGGTCTCCGAGGCCCGCGCCCACAGTCCTCTCGCGCTGCTCGACGCGGCGCACTGGGCCACCGAATGGCCCTGGTGCGAGCTGGCGGCCACCCAGCTCGACGAGATCTCCGACCGCAACGGATGGGGACTGCGCGTCCACGTCTCCGACACGGTCACCGACCCCTGGACCGCCCACGCGGCGTCCAACCCGCCCACTCGAACCACGGGAGCCCCCAACTGAACGCCGCGCCGGCCGACCAGATCCGACTCCTCGACGTCCAGGCCCTCGACGTCCGCCTCCAGCAGCTCGCGCACCGGCGGAAGTCGCTGCCCGAGCACGCCGAGATCGAGTCGCTGACCAAGGACCACACCCAACTGCGCGACCTGCTCGTGGCCGCGCAGACCGAGGAGAGCGACACCGCCCGCGAGCAGACCAAGGCCGAGCAGGACGTGGACCAGGTGCGCCAGCGCGCCGCCCGCGACCAGCAGCGCCTGGACTCCGGCGCCGTCACCTCCCCGAAGGACCTGGAGAACCTCCAGCACGAGATCACCTCCCTCGCCAAACGCCAGGGCGACCTGGAGGACGTCGTCCTGGAGGTCATGGAGCGCCGCGAGTCCGCGCAGGAGCGGGTCGCCGAGCTGACCGAGCGGGTCGGCGCGGTCCAGGGCAAGGTCGACGACGCCACCGCCCGCCGGGACGCCGCCTTCGAGGAGATCGACGGCGAGGTCGCCACGGTCACCAAGGAGCGCGAGGTCATGGCCGGGTCGGTCCCCGCCGACCTGCTGGCGCTCTACGACAAGCTGCGCGGGCAGCAGGGCGGCATCGGCGCGGCCAAGCTGTACCAGCGCACCTGCCAGGGCTGCCGCCAGGAGCTCGCCATCACCGAGCTGAGCGAGGTCCGCGCGGCCGCGCCCGACACGGTGGTGCGCTGCGAGAACTGCCGCCGGATCCTGGTGCGCACGGCGGAGTCCGGTCTGTAGGACCCGGTAGGCAAGGGGCTTTGGGACCCGGTAGGCAAGGGGCTTTGATCGTGCGGGAGTTCATCGTCGAGGCCGACGGCGGGTCACGGGGCAACCCGGGGCCCGCGGGCTACGGCTCGGTCGTCATCGACGCGGCCACGGGGCAGACGCTGGCCGAGGCGGCCGAGTACATCGGCGTCGCCACGAACAACGTCGCCGAGTACCGCGGCCTCGTCGCGGGCCTGCGCGCCGCGCACGAACTCGACCCGACGGCCACGGTGCACGTCCGCATGGACTCCAAGCTGGTCATCGAGCAGATGTCGGGCCGCTGGAAGATCAAGCACCCCGACATGAAGCCGCTGGCCTTCGAGGCGTCGAAGGTCTTCCCGGCGCCCCAGGTGACGTACGAGTGGATCCCCCGGGAGCAGAACAAGCACGCGGACCGGCTGGCCAACGAGGCGATGGACGCCGGGAAGCGGGGGGAGCAGTGGAGCGCGTCCGCTTCCACGGCGGAGTCGGCGGCGGCTGACGCCAGGGCGGCGAGGGCCGCGGCCGAGCCGTCCGGCCCGCCCGGAGACGCAGCTGCGGGCGCGGCCCGGGCGCGTGCGGCGCTGTCGGAGGGGCGGGCTGCCGGCGCTTCTGCTTCCGCCGGTTCGGCTTCCCGGCGCGGAGCGGCGGAGGGTCCGGGCGGCGGAGCCGTCGGGTCCGGGGCAGATGCCGGGTCCGGGGCTGACGGCAGGGCCGAGGCCGATGTCAGGGCCGAAGCCGATGTCAGGGCCGCGCGGAGCGTGGCCGCGCCGGCGACCGGGTGGGGGCCCGCCGACATGGGGGCGCCCGCCACGTTCGTGCTGCTGCGGCACGGGGAGACACCTCTGACGCCCCAGAAGCGGTTCTCGGGGAGCGGCGGGACCGATCCGTCGCTGTCCGACGTCGGCCGGGAGCAGGCCGAGCGCGTCGGCGCCGCCCTCGCCCGGCGCGGCACCGTCCAGGCCGTCGTCGCGTCGCCGCTCACCCGTACCCGGGAGACCGCCGGCATTGTCGCCGCCCACCTCGGCCTGGACGTGACCGTCGACGACGGCCTGCGCGAGACGGACTTCGGCGCCTGGGAGGGCCTCACCTTCGGCGAGGTCCGCGAGCGCTACGCCGACGACCTGGGCGCCTGGCTCGCCGACCCCGAGGCCCGCCCCACCGGCGACGGCGAGAGCTTCGCGGCGACCGCGACCCGGATCGCCGCCACCCGCGACAAGCTGGTCGCGGCGTACGCGGGCCGCACGGTCCTCCTCGTCAGCCACGTCACGCCGATCAAGACGTTCGTACGCCTCGCCCTGGGCGCCCCGCCCGAGTCCCTGTTCCGCATGGAACTCTCGGCGGCCTCCCTCTCGGCGGTCGCGTACTACGCCGACGGCAACGCCAGCGTCCGCCTCTTCAACGACACCTCACACCTGCGCGCGTGAGCCGCCGAGCGCTGCCGCCGCGCGCGCCAGCGCCTCGACCCGCTCCCAGTCCCGCGCCGCCACCGCGTCCGCGGGAAGCATCCAACTGCCGCCCACGCAGCCGACGTTGGGCAGCGCCAGATAGTCGGGCGCGGTAGCCGGACCGATCCCGCCCGTGGGGCAGAACCGGGCCTGCGGCAACGGTCCGTTCAGCGACTTGAGATACGCCGTGCCGCCCGCCGCCTCGGCCGGGAAGAACTTCATCTCCCGCACCCCGCGCTCCAGCAGCGCCACCACCTCGGACGTGGTCGACACCCCCGGCAGATACGGCACCCCGGACGCCCGCATGGCCTCCAGCAGCAGGTCCGTCCAGCCGGGGCTGACCAGGAATCGCGCTCCCGCCGTGACCGCAAGACTCACCTGCTCCGGCGTGATCACCGTGCCCGCGCCGACCACCGCCTCCGGCACCGCGTCCGCGACGGCCCCGATCGCCGCCGGCGCGGCCGGCGTCCGCAGCGTCACCTCGATCGCCGGCAGCCCGCCCGCGACCAGCGCCCGGGCCAGCGGTACGGCGTCGGAGGGGTCGTCGATCACGACCACGGGGACGACGGGCGCGAGATCCAGGACTGAGGTCATGGCCTCATCCTGCCGTCGGGATGCAACATGCGCAAAGCACGTTGCGCAGGCTGCAATGGGTCGGCCCCGCGTCCGCGGTCGCGCTAGTGGATCTCCTCCACCAGCACGTCCAGCGTCCACGCCTTCCCGGCCCCGGCCGGCGCCTCCACCTCGACCTCGTACCCGAGGTCCCGCAGCGCCTCGACCAGCTCCGCCGGTCCCTGGGGCACGGCACCCGCCGTCAGCAGGCTCCGTACGATCCGCCCCTTGGTCGCCTTGTTGAAGTGGCTGACGACCTTCCGCGTCGGCGCGTGCAGCACCCGTACCGACGCCGTCCGCCCGGCCACCTCGCCCTTCGGCTTCCACGCCGCCGCGTACGCCGACGACCGCAGGTCCAGCACCAGGCCGTCCCCGGCCGCCTCGGGCAGCACGTTCGCCATCGGCGCCCGCCAGTGCGTCCCGAGCGCCCCGAGGCCGGGCAGCTTCACGCCCATAGAGCAGCGGTAGGACGGAATGCGGTCGCTGACGCGCACCGCGCCCCACAGTCCCGAGAACACGAGCAGCGACCGGGTCGCCCGGCGCTTCGCCGCGGCATCCAGCGACGCCAGGTCCAGGGCGTCGTACAGCACCCCGGTGTAGATCTCCCCGGCCGGCCGCGCGCCCGCCGTCGGCAGCCCGGCGTTCTTCGCCACCTCGCCCCGCAGGCCCTCGCTCAGCCCGAGCACGTCCCGCGCCTTGTCCTCGTCACCGGCGCACAGCTCGACCAGCTCCCGCAGCACCGCCTCCCGGGCCTCGCCGAGCCCCGGCAGGGACAGCGACTCCAGCTTCAGCGGCGCACCACGACCGGACGAGGCCTTGCCTTCGGACGGCGGCAACAGGACAAGCACACGTACTCCCTCACTCGAACTCCGCCACAGCGTACGGCGTGCCACCCGGCGACCCTCGCCCTACGCTCGACACATGCCCCGCCGCCACATCCGGGTGACCGGCGCCCCCGAGGCCCCCCTCCGGGCCGCCCTCACCGCCCTGCGCCACGAGCTCGGCGTCCCCGCCGGCTTCCCGCCCGAGGCGCTGGCGCAGGCCGAGGAGACGGCGAAGACCCCGGCCCTCCCCTCGTACGACGCCACCGACCTCCCCCTCCTCACCATCGACCCTCCCGGCTCCACCGACCTCGACCAGGCGATGCACCTCTCCCGGCACGGCACCGGCTACCGCGTCCGGTACGCCATCGCCGACGTCGCCGCCTTCGTCGTACCGGCGGGCCCGCTCGACCAGGAGGCCCACCGGCGGGTGACCACCCTCTACTTCCCGGACCTGCGCGTTCCGCTGCACCCCGAGTCGTTGAGCGAGGGTGCGGCGAGCCTGCTCCCGCACCAGGACCGGCCCGCCGTGCTGTGGACGGTCGACCTCGACGGGGACGGCCGTACCGTCGCCGCCGACGTCACCCGGGCCCTGGTGCGCAGCCGGGCCAGGCTGGACTACGCGGGCGTGCAGAAGCAGATCGACGCGGGGACCGCCGAGGAGCCGCTGGCGCTGCTGCGGGAGATCGGGCTGCTGCGGGAGAAGCTGGAGGTGGAGCGGGGCGGCATCTCGCTCGCCGTGCCCGAGCAGGAGATCGTCGAGCGCGACCACACCTACGAGCTCGCCTACCGCGCCCCGCTGCCCGCCGACGGCTGGAACTCCCAGATCTCCCTGCTGACCGGCATGGCCGCCGCCGACCTGACGCTGTCCCTCGGCACCGGCATCCTGCGCACCCTCCCCGCCGTCCCCGACGGCGCCGTGGGCCGCCTGCGCCACACCGCGCACGCCCTGTACGTCGACTGGCCGCACCACGTGTCGTACGCCGAACTCGTCCGCTCCCTGGATCCGCACCGCCCGCACCACGCGGCCTTCCTCCAGGAGTGCACGACGCTGCTGCGCGGCGCCGGCTACACGGTGTTCACCGGTGGCGCCCTCCCGCCCATCACCACCCACTCCGCCGTGGCCGCCCCCTACGCCCACTGCACGGCCCCGCTGCGCCGCCTCGTCGACCGGTACGCGTCCGAGATCTGCCTGGCGGCCGCCGCCGGCCGGCCGGTGCCCGAGTGGGTGGCGGCCGCCCTCGACGCACTGCCGGCCCGGATGGCCGAGGGCAGCCGGCGCGCGGGAACGGTCGAGCGGGAGTGCCTGGACATCGTGGAGGCGGCACTGCTGAAGGACCGGGTGGGGGAGGTCTTCGACGGCTGTGTGGTGGAGGTGGAGGAGCGCCGGCCCGCCGTCGGGACCGTGCAGCTGGAGTCCCCGGCGATCATCGGCCGGATCGAGAACACGGACGGGGAGCGGCTGCCGCTCGGGGAGCGGATCAGGGTCCGGCTCACCCAGTCGGATCCGGGATCGGCGAAGGTACGCTTCGAGCCCGTGCGATCGCCTTGACGAGGCTGTCGGCGTCGTCGGCGTGACAGCGCACGAGCCGGATGTCCTGCCGACGCCCGAGGAAGGTGAAGTGGGCCACGGGCTCGGTGAGTTCGAGCGTCACGGTGGTCTGCGAGCCGATCGCGAGGTTCAGTTCGCCCTCGGCCCGCTCATGGGTGGTGCGCAGTTCGCGGCGGGCCCGGGCGATCTTCTCCAGCGGTATGCGCAGATCGACGTGCACGGCACGCCGGACGCGCAGGACGCGGTCGTCGAGGACGTGCGGCCGTACGACGGAGGCGGCGTGCATCCCGACGACGAGCACCAGGGTGTACACGTCCACCGTGAACCACGCCCGCTGCACGGCCGGATGGTTCCGCAGCAGCACGGACATCATGATCGACTCGATCACGATCACGAACCCGAATCCCAGCAGCACGCTGCCCTGGCCGCGCGCGTATCCGAAGCCGGTACCGGTACCGAGCCCGTTGGTCCGCCGGGCCACCCACAGCCCGATACTCGCGAGGAGCCGCAGCTCGTGCCGGACGAGAACGAGTACGGTCCGCATCAAGGCCCGTCTCCTTCCGTTTCGATGAGGAGGCGCAAGGTGCGTCGGACGGCCGCCGCCTGAGCCGGTGCGAAATCGGCGTAGAAGGCGCGCAGGAAGCTGCTGTCGGGGTCGACGTCCAGCTTCTCCGGCAGCAGGTCGGGGGCGAGGCAGTCGACCAGGGCGCGGGCCGCGTCGTCCACGCGCGGGTCGGCGGGGTCGGCGTCGGCGAGGTCGTCGAGCAGCGCGTAGGCCGCGAGGACCTGCTCCTTCGCGCCCGGCCTGGTGAACGCCTTCTCGAACGCGCCCACGAGCTGGTCCCGGCCCTCCGCGCCGGCCGTGGTCTCGATCAGCGCGAGCATCTCCCGGTCCTTGACGGCCATGGGCGAGTCGGAGACCTGCCCCATGTCCCGGAAGAGCGCCGCGAGCTGGGGCGACACGGGCCCCTCGGCGGTCACCGCGCCCTCCGTCTCCAGCAGGGTCCGCAGCCGCTGCCGCCGCTCCCGGATCGCCGCCTCCTGCCGTGCGAGATCCTCGTCCAGCTCCGTGAGCACCTCGGCGAGATCCTTCCCGGCGTCCTCGGCGAGCACGTCCCGCACCTCGGCGAGCCCCAGCCCCAGCTCCGTCAGCCGCCGGATCCGCGCCAGTACGACGGCATGCCGCAGGGTGTACTCCCGATACCCGTTCGCCCGCCGCTCCGGCTCGGGCAGCAGCCCCTGATGGTGGTAGTGCCGCACCGTCCGGGTGGTGACACCGACGGCGGCGGCGAGTTCTCCGATCCGCATGGGACCAGTAGAGACGTTGACGTTGCGGCAAGGTCAAGCGGAGGGCCCGGCGCCTGACGGTGGCGTCTGCCGTGTGCCACGATCGAGGGAACGGTTCCCGATCTCACGGACAGGTGATCTTGCGATGCCCGAGTCTGGCGAGCGACCGAAGAAGGGACGCGACATGACTGCCGTGGCTCATGAGCCGATCACGCCGGCTGAAGGACTGCTGGCGACTTTCCTGTCCCTCGACACTCCGGAGGGTTTCCGGGCAGAACTGATCGAGGGGGAGATCGTTGTGACGCCGCCGCCGGATGGGGACCACGAGGACTACATCAGCCTGATCGTGAGGCAGGTGATCAAGCGATCCAAGACGGACATGGACTTCTCTGGCAACAAGGGGCTGAAGCTGCGGAGCGGCGGCGGCTGTCCGAAGGACCACGCGATCCCTGACGGTACCTTCGCCCCCCGCGAACTGCGGCTTTACCGGGGTGCCGACTCTTGGATGCCCTGCGACGGCGTCGCCATGGTGCTGGAAGTGACGTCCACCAAGCCCCAGGTGGACCGCGAGGCCAAACGCCGCTGCTACGCCCGGGGCGGTATTCCGCTCTACCTTCTGGTCGACCGCGAGACCACGTCGATCACGATGTTCAGCGACCCGGAGAAGGACGACTACCGCCAGCACTGCGCGCGCCCTTTCGGTAAGCCGCTCACCCTCCCCGAACCTTTCGGCTTCGACCTGGACACGGCGGACTTTCTCTGACGCTCCCGGCGTTGCACCTTCCGGGAGTGGCCCGGAGGTGCAACGTGGGTGAACAGGCGCTGTGGACCAGAGCCAGGCTGGGCCGGGACGGGCCGCCGCTCGACCTGCTCACCGCCCGCTTCGACCGGCACGTGTATGCCCCGCACGCCCATGACGAGTTCACGATCGGGGTCTGCGTCGGTGGCAGCGAGATCATCGACTACCGGGGCGGCCACATCCGTCCCGGCCTGGGCTCCATCGTCGTACTGGCACCGGGCGAGATGCACACCGGCGGCCCCGGCGAGTCCGGCGGCTACGCCTACCGCGCCCTGTACGCCGAGCCGTCGCTGCTGACCGACGGCACTCTGGGCACCGGCGTACCGCACTTCCACGAGCCCCTCCTCGACGACCCCCGGCTCTCCGACGCCCTGCGCCGCACCCACGCCGAACTCGCCGCCTGCCCCGACCCCCTGGAGGCCGAGTCCCGCATCCCGTGGCTGATGACGGCCCTCACCCGCCGCCACTCCACCGCCCGGGCGACGACGGACACGGTCGCGGGCGCCGACCACATAGCCAGGGCCGTCCGCGACCGCCTCGCCGACGAGGTCACGGCCCCACCCTCCCTCGCGTCCCTCGCCACCGACCTGGGCCTCTCCCGCTACCAGCTCCTGCGCGCCTTCCGTACGACGATGGGGCTGCCGCCGTACGCCTGGCTCGCCCAGTACCGCGTGAACCGGGCCCGCGGCCTCCTGGAAACCGGTTTGCGCCCGGCCGAGGTGGCCGGCCTGGTCGGCTTCGCGGACCAGGCACATCTCACGCGCTGGTTCCGCCGGGTGCTCGGGGTGACCCCGGCGGCGTACCGCAACAGCGTTCAAGACAGCGGGCGGTGAGGGGGCCGAAACTCGCCGCATGACTGCACGCGGCTGGTTCCTGTTCGCCCTGATGAGCGTGATCTGGGGCGTCCCCTATCTGATGATCAAGGTGGCGGTGGACGAGGTGTCCCCGTCCATGGTGGTGTTCACGCGCTGCGCGCTGGCCGCCGCGCTCCTGCTCCCCTTCGCGCTCCGCCAGGGCGGCCTGCCCCGGACGATACGGACGCACTGGCGCCCCATGCTGGCCTTCGCGTGCATAGAGATCATCGGCCCCTGGTGGACCCTGACGGACGCCGAACGCCACCTCTCCAGCTCGACGGCGGGCCTGCTGATCGCGGGCGTCCCGATCGTCGGCGTCGCCCTGGCCCGCTTCCTCGGATCCACGGAACACCTGGGCGCCCGCCGCCTGACCGGCCTCGCCCTGGGCCTGGCAGGCGTGGCGACCCTCACGGTCCCGCACCTGACGGGCGGCGACGCCCGCTCCCTCGCCGAGGTCCTCCTGACGGTCCTCGGCTACGCGACCGCCCCTCTGATCGCCGCCCGTCACCTCAAGGACGTCCCCTCCCTCCACCTCACCGCGGCCTGCCTGACCCTCGCGGCCCTGGTCTACGCCCCCGCGGCAGCCCTGTCCCGCCCGGCGTCGCTGCCCTCGGCCGAGGCCCTGACCGCCCTCGCCGCCCTGGGCGTCCTGTGCACGGCGGTCGCCTTCGTGGCCTTCCTGGAACTGATCAAGGAGGTGGGGCCGACGAGGGCGACGGTCTTCACCTACGTCAATCCGGCGGTCGCCGTGGCGGCCGGGGCGCTCTTCCTGGACGAGCACCTGACGGTCGGCGTCGCGATGGCGTTCGCGCTGATCCTGGCGGGATCGGTGCTGGCGACGGCCGGCAGGTCCAGCGACGCGGGCGGCCCGAGCGAAGGGGTGATCGCCGGCTCTGGCAAGGGGGATGTCGCCGGCCCGGTCAAGGGGATGAGCGATGGGGCGGGTACGGGGCCGAGTGGTGGCACGGTCAAGGGGATGAGCGATGGGGCGGGTACCGGGCCGAGTGGTGGCCCGGTCAAGGGGATGAGCGATGAGTTGCGGACAGGGGCGAGTGGCAGCCCGTACAAGGGGATGAGCGATGGGTCGGGAACCGGGGCGAGTGGCGGACCGGGCACGGGGGAGAGCGGCGGACTGGGCACGGGGGCGAGTGGCGGACCGGGCACGGGGGCGAGTGGCGGACCGGGGAGGGACGCTCGCCCGGTACCATGGTCGACACGGCAGACGAGCCGGGCGGACGGCCGCGTGGAGTCCCCTTGAGGGGCTTCCCGAGGAACGTCCGGGCTCCACAGGGCAGGGTGGTGGCTAACGGCCACCCGAGGCGACTCGCGGGACAGTGCCACAGAAAGCAGACCGCCGGGGACCTCGGTCCTCGGTAAGGGTGAAACGGTGGTGTAAGAGACCACCAGTGCCCAGGGTGACCTGGGCAGCTAGGTAAACCCCACCCGGAGCAAGGTCAAAAGGGAGCGCCTCGGCGCGACTGCGGGGACGTTCGAGGGCTGCCCGCCCGAGTCCCCGGGTGGACCGCACGAGGCCGGCGGCAACGCCGGCCCTAGATGGATGGCCGTCGCCGGGGGCTCCGCGAGGAACCCCCGGAACAGAACCCGGCGTACAGCCCGACTCGTCTGCCGCTGAGGGGTTCTGGCCAGGGAGTATGCGCGTCAGAGGCCCTTTGCTCTCGGGTTGGTGGCTGGGACAAACCCCGCTCCGTACCGGTTCGGACGAGGGCCCTCGGCTACGTATGTAGCCATGAGAGTAGCCATGGGGCGAGGGTCGGAGATTGGCGGCTTCGGTGCCTGACCTGCGGCAAGCGGCTTCTGCCTGGGGTATCCGGGCGGTCCCGCCGTGATGGCTGAGCAGTCTGCGAAGCCCTGGCTAGCTTGTACCCCTTCGACAGTCCTGCTTAGAGGTTGTCCCTGGAGGTAGCGGCACTGGCCGCTCAGGTGGCGCGAATCTCGCCGCCCGGACGCTGTAACGGCATAACGCCAGCCCCGTTCACTGGCCACGCGTCAGCCCGGGCGTCGGCGAAGACACGAGTGACGCTGCGGCTGCTTGACGAGTACTGAAGGTCCCAGTTCACTTCCTAAAAGGGGGGTATATGTGGACCACTGTCGTTGCTGTCTTGGGGACTCTTCTCGGAGCAATCGTCGCTGGTGCCATCCAGCACCAGACGGCTCGCACAGGCCGTGTGCAGGACCGCGCGGAGACGCTGTGGCGCGAGCAGTTCGATGCCATTACTGCGCTGGCCGCCTGTGCGACTGAGCACCGTCGCGTCCTGTACACGCAGCAAGACTTGCAACACCATGGTCACTGGCCAGATCCGGAGTATCTGGCCGCCCTGAAAGCGGAGAGGTACGCGACCCGGTCGGCCACGACAGCTCAACTCGTCCGGTTGCAGTTACTCATCCTCGACCCAGCCGTGAGGCAGGCAGCCGCCGACCTGGTGACCTCCACATACAACCTCCGAGACCTGACTGACGCCGACGATATCGAGGCCCGCCGCCGAGCAGCCGTGGCCGCACATGACAGCTTCGTGGGAGCCGCCGCCGACTACCTCAAGCATTCGCGAGGCCTCTGAGCTGGTTTGGATCGATGGTCACCCAGCCGACGCGGTGTCCGGCGGCCAGGAACCGTTCGATCAAAAACCGCACCCCGTAGGGTCAGCGAGTCTGGCCGGGGGGCCGCCCAGCAGGCGGCCCCCCGGCCTCACGAAGTGGAGGACCACGCATGGCGCTCGGCATCGCCGTCATCTTCGGCCTGCTCGTCCTGCTCCCACCGATGGCACTGCTGTCATACGCGGTAGGGCGCAAGACCTCAACCCGGGTGGGCTGGTGGTGGGCGGCCGCCATGATGGGCATACCGACAGCCCTGGTCATCGGCTGGCTCATCGCCGCGAACACCGGCAGCGACCCCGAGCCGGAGCCGGACAGCTACGTAGTCGGCCCCCTACGAGCCGGGTACAAAAGCAGCAGCGGAATACGACTTCGGACGGGACCTCGCCACCAAGCTCGTCGACAAGGGCGCGGGCCCCGGATCCGGCATGGCAGACGACGTGACTCGCTGGTGTACCGAGCGGCTCGACCATGCCGTCGCAGGCGGAGAGGGCAAAGTCACCGAGGCGATGGCGAAGGGCTGCATCTCTGCGGCCTAATTCTCCAGCTGTAGATCATGATCAGGCTCGTCTGAGCCTGGTGTGCGGTGCTGCTCTACGCTGCCCTGCATGATCGCCAAGTTGCAGTGTGTGGTGCTGGACTGTGCCGATGTCGATGAGCTGTCCCGGTTCTACCAGTCGCTTCTCGGCGGTGTGGTGAACCAGCCGGATCCGCGGTGGTCGCTCGGCGACGGCTGGGCGACGCTCCACACCGACGGTGGGTTGGTGCCGGCCTTCCAGCGGGTGAAAGACCATCGGCCACCGCGGTGGCCGGACCCCGCTCGGCCCCAGCAGTTCCACCTCGACCTGAGGGTCAAGGACCTGGACCAAGCTCAGCAAGACGTCCTCGATCTGGGCGCCACACTGCTCGATGAGGGAAGCCTGGGAAGCCGTTACTTTCGGACCAGAGCGTGACCGATCCGAGCTTCCCAAGTGTCAACTCCTTGAGATTATCCGCTGCGCGCCGCTCAGGACGGCAGACGACGCAGGAACGGGCTCGGGGTGCCGTGCCAGAAGATGTCGAGGCTGTCGCGTGCCCGGGTCACCGCCACGAACAACAGGGATCGAGCCCGCTGGAGTTCCCTCCGGTAGCGGGCTGGGTCCAGTTGACGCAATCGGTTGACCTGCTCGCGGGGGACCAGACCGTCGCTGACCCCGGCGATGATCATGCGCTGGTACTCCAACCCTTTGAACCGGAACATGGTCCCGATGTGGACTCCGGGCTCGCCCCGGGCGCCGTCGGCGCCGATCTCCAAGGCCCGGATGCCGTGTTCCCCGAGTGTGTTTCCCACCTCACTCGCCATCACATTGGTGGGAACGCAGATGGCGATCTGCTCGTGTGCGATCCGCTCGTCCGGGTGGGCGTCCCAGGCCAGGATGTGTGCGGCGATCGATTCACGTTCCGTCTTCCAGTCCGTGCACGGGTGCATGCCGGGTGCGCTGCCGCTGAGCACGGAACGGTATCCGGCGAGGGTCTCCGAGTTCCCGTCGAGGTCGTCGTACTTCTCCTCGCCCAGCACCTCCAGCGCGGAGCGCAGGATCTGCCGTGTTGTGCGATAGCTGAGGCTGAGCTTCGCGGACCGGCCCCGGATGTTGATACCGAGGCTGCCCAGCGTCACCTGGTTCTTGTAGATGCGCTGATGGGTGTCACCCACCAGAAACAGGTCATCCGAGTCGCGGGCTGTCATGGCGCGCAGCATCTTCCAGTGAGCGGGGCGCAGGTCCTGGGCCTCGTCGACCACGATGTGCCGGTACCGGTAGCGGAGCCAGCCGCCCGAGCCGTCCTGGAGGTGGACGTTGTCCAGACCGCCAGCGTCCTCCCGCTGCCGGTCGATGGCGCGGATGCGCTGCTCGCGCCCTATCTCCAGACGGGCGGCCCGTTCGGCGACCTGGTCCCACGTCTGGCGTCCGAGCCGGTCCAGACGCTGCGTGAAGCGTTCGGCGAGCTGCCAGATGGCCGCCCTTTCGGCCCGGCCGATGTTCTTGCCGCGTCCGGCCCGGCGGGCCCGGAAGTAGTCGGTGCGGGTACCGACGGCCTGCCCGAGGATCACCTGCGTCCACTCGTCGTGCAGGAACTCCGCGTCCCAGCCGCTCTCGCCGAGTTCGTCGAGCATCGCACGCCATTCCCGTACGGCCTGGCTGTCGTCGATGGTCTGCTTGCGGCTGCCGGGTTCGGCTTCCCTCACGACGCGTAGCGCAAGCTGGTCGACGTGGCTCACCTCCACCCGCGACAGCAACTGCTCACCGCCCAGTTCCAGGAGGCGGGAGCGCAGGTCGGCAGCGAGATTCTTGTTGTAGGTGGTCAGCAGCACCGGCTTGCTGTGACCGGCCGGCAGCTGGGACACGAGGTGGCGGACGCGGTGCAGGGCGACGATGGTCTTCCCGGTGCCTGGGCCGCCACCGACCCGTGCGGGACCGGAGTAGCGGCGCTCGACCAGCTTGGACTGAGCAGGGTGGAGGAAGACCTTCCAACGGCCGAAGTCCCCTGCCTCCAGGGCCTCGCGCAGCGCGTCGTCGGACGTGGTGACGACGGTGGCCGGCCGTTCGGCTGCCGTCTGGAAGTCCTCGGTGTCGACAGGCTCCGGAGCGGCGACGGGGGCGGTGACCTCGTCCAGTACCTCTTCGAAGGGCTTTCCGTCGTAGAGCGCGAGCAGGACTTCGCCGGTGAGCTGCGGCGCGTACTCGATCAGACCGAGGAGCTGTTCATCGGTGGTGAGTGAGCGGATGACCGGAACCAGGGGCTCGGCCACGCCCAGTTGGATCAGCTGCCCGTCGGTCCAGGCGGCGAACAGCGGCTCGGGAGCGCGGGGTTGGGCCTCGGCGGAGGGGGCTGGAACGGCCGGGGCGGCGGTCGGTGGCTCCTGCGGAGGGATGCGCCGCAGCACGCTGTCCTCCACCACCTGGAGGTCGACGTACTCGATACCACCGGTGACGGTGTTGATTCCGTACGCCAGCCGGTCGTAGACCTCCTTGCGGTGCTTGACCGAGACGATGAGCCAGTCGTCTTCGGCCAGTCTGAGCAGGAGGGCGCGGTACTCGTCGTTGATCCGAGCGGACCAGATGCGGCTGTCACCCTTGAGCTGCTTGAGTTTGAGCCCCGGGGTCCGCGGGTTCTCCTTGAACTTGTGCTGGAAGTCGAACAGCGCGCCCTTGACCGTGCGCGGGAGCCGGAGGATCTCCTTGTCCGCCTTGTCGAGCAGGCGCAGCGTCACGCCCCCGGTCCTCGTCATGCCGACTCCCCGTTTTCGTTCTCGTTCTTGTCGTTCCTGGTCGTGCCGGCTTCCGGGCGCCCCGCCCCCGTAGGACTGCCGTCGCTTGTCCGCGCGGCAGCGTCGCCGAGGCGTCCGGCGATCTCCTCCGCGGTCCATTCGCCCGCCGGACGTACGTCCCAATGGGCGGCGGCGAAGGCACGGTCACGGTCCTGTGCCTCGTGATCCGGCTCCTCGGGCGTCCCTTGTGGCACCAGTACCACGCCGAGCCGGGCGTCCGGCCAGGCCAGTTCGGCCTGCCAGCCGTGTTCGTCGAGTTCGAAGCCGTCCTCAGGCGCGGGAACGCCCAGGTCCGCGAGCGCGTGAGCCAGTTCGGCCAGGCCGGCTTCGTCGGGGTCCACGTACTCCAGCACCGCGTCCCAGGCGCCGTCCCGCCGGGGCCGGGTGTCGGACGGCGGTTTCTCGGTCGTTCTCGCCGGTACCGCAGGCAGTCCGGCGGTCACGGCAACCGGTGGCAGGCCGTCCGGGGCCCGCTGAGGCTCGCCGTTGACGACTGGCGTGACCCGCGTCGAGGACAGCCACCCCTGGCCGCCGGTCACGGTCAGCACGTCGGCGGTGAAGCCGTCGAGCAGCGTGGTGGTGAGCTGGGCGCTGTCGCCCCCGCCGTGCTCCAGGAACTGCAGCACATTGCTCCAGTACAGCCAGGCCTGCCAACGCCTTTTGTGGGTCTTTTCCTCCGTGACGGCTTGGGCGCTGTCGTCCAGGAGTGTCAGCCCCGTCCAGGTCGGGGGCCTGTGCCGCACGTCGGCGACCAGGACGAGGCGGCATCCGGACCTGTCCGTCGCCGCGAGGACACGCACAGGCCCCTTCGGCTCGTCCACGACCTCGTCGCGCAATGCCGCCTCGACGGCTCGGCCGACCGCTTCCGCCCCGACCGGGGCGTCCCGCAGGCCGGGCGCGCCGATGAGGCCGGCCACGGTGGCTTCGGCGCGATGGTGCCACCGTCGTGCGTCAGGGTCACGAAGGTAGGCGAGCAGCAGCTCGGCCGGGTTGACCCAGACGGTTTCCGACAGCTCTCCGGGCAGCCCACCCCGGGTCTGGGCGTAGTAGGAGCGCGCCCGGTCCTGCGCGGTCCGGTCGTACGGCATCCACACCGGATCGACGGGGGTGACTCCGGCGTAGCCGGTGTCGCGGACGCGGAGTCGCCACTCCTTGACGTCGTAGTACGTCAGTTGGAACACCCTCAGCCCGTCGGCCCGCAGCCGGGCCCGTTTCGTCGCGTCGTCCGCGAGACGGTTGTGCTCGGGGCTCGCGTGATACCGGTGTCCGTCCAGATAGACGGCGAGCCGTGGTCCGGGAGCGTCGAGCCGCTCGAAGAGCACATCGGGTCGGGTGCCGTCCAGGACGCGCTGTTGCGAGACCCGCCAGCTCACGGTCGCTCCGTCGCCGGTCGTCAGCCGCAGATCCAGTGCTCGGGTGCCCGCCGGGGTGGTGTACGTGTCCGCCGCCGCACGGGACTCCGGCTGCTTGGCCCACTCCTCCAGCGTGTCGACGAACATGACCTCCAGGTCGCTCTCCGCCTGCTGTTCCAGCGGGATCTGGCGGGTCGTCGAGACCGGTGAGGTCCGCCAGCGTTCGCCATCGGCTCCCAGCAGTTCGTCCAGCATGGACTGCACTTCGCGGCGGGAGACCCGGTCGTAGTCCGACGGGGGCACCCTGCGCAGGAGGCACTGATGGCAGCCGTCCAACTCCTTCTGCTGGCACGGGCAGTTCTCGATGACCTCGCGTGCCTTCAGCAGCACCTCGCGGAACCCGGCCGCGGATGCCAGCCGGTGCAGATAGCCGGTGCCGCCGGGCAGCCGGTCGTAGACGACGAGGAAGCGCCGCGGGAAGTCGGAGCCGAGCTGCTCCGGACTGTCCGGCATCGAAGCCGCGGCGATCTCGATGTGGTCGGGGTCGCCGCCGTAGCGCGCCGCGATACCGGCGAACAGCGCCGCGGTGAACGAGGCGAGCCGCTCCCGGGCCCGTGTCACGGAGGCGGGCAGCAGAATGCGTACGGCTTCCGTGGTCAACTCGTGGGCCAGCAGCAGCGGTACGTCCTGACCCGTCCCTCGCTTCTCGCTGTGCCCGGAGCCCTGAGTGCGTCGCCGGGGGCACCAGAGCAGATGGTGGGCGCTCCCCTTCGTGGCAGCGGCCCCCGAATCGGTCAGCGCGTGCTGCGACTGGTCGACGACCGGCCGGCCGTCCGCCGTCGCGCCGCCGCAACTCGTGCAGACGTAGAACGGGTTGATCCGGACGTCCTCGCCCGCCAGCGGAACCGTGGAGCTGCCGTCCTGCCGGTCGAGTCCCATGTTCAGCGTTCTGATGACGGCTCGGCGGGAGAAGTCCACGCCGAAGGTCGCCGTGTCGTGCCGCCAGGAACCGGTCGCCAGGTGCGCGGGGTCGATGTCCACGGTGGTGAGGACCGCGTACTGCCGGCGGGCGCGCTCGTCGCGGTCGTCGCGCACCCGTGCGTCGTCCCGTTTGTCGCGCGCCACGACCCGACGCGGCTGGAGCACGTACTGGACACACCCCGCGTCCGCGATCTCACGTCCGTCGCAGCGCGGACAGGGCGAGGTGTCGGTCTGGGCGTCGCGTGTGCGCACGTACCCGCAGGCCGGGCACAGCCGCCACACCGACCAGGCCCGGCGTTCCGGGCTGCCGATGTCGAGGGCGCGTACCACGTGCTTGTAGCCGTTGACGTAGAAGCTGTTGCCCGGGGCGAGTTCGGTGAGGGCGATCTTGCGGGAGCGCTCGTAGTCGCGGGTCTCGCTGCGGTAGACGCGCGGCGTACCGGTGGGGGTGCGGTGTTCCTTCGGCGCGTCGGTCCCGTCGGGCGTCCGGGCGGTCTCGTCGGTGTCCGAGGGGACCTCGGACCAGTACAGCGTGGCCTCCAGCTGCGTCGTGGTGTCGGCCAGGCTGTAGTTCGGCAGGAGACCCAGCTCGACGAGCGTGCCGTGCGCGCTGGTCCGGCTCAGGTCCCGCAACAGATCGCCGGTGCTGCGGCGCTCGGCGAGCAGCTCCCGCCGTTCGCGGTCCTGGACCTCGTCCGTGCGGGCAAGCGCGTCGACCGCCTCGTCGATCGCGGCGATCCTGCGCCGCAGCTCCTCTCGCCGTCCCGTCCAGTCCTCCTCCGCCTCCTGGAGCGCGCGCACGATGCCGCCGTTCGCGTACTCCCGGAGTGCGTCGGCGGCGTGCGCGGACACCCCGGTGTCGTCACCGTCCCGCGCGGGAGAGTCACCTGGGCCTTGCACGGGGGACCCACCCTCGGGGAACAGGGCCAGGAACTGCTCGACGAGTGTCGCTCCATACGTCTGTGCGGCATCCGCGAGGTCCTGGCACCAACCCGTCGTTCCGAAGAGAGCGGACGCCAGCCGGGGTACCGGCTGCAACCGCTCGCCGTCCGCGGTCCTGAGCCCGCCCCGCGCGGCGAGGTCCAGGAGCCACGCGGTGTACTGGCGGCGCAGGATCTCCACCGCCGACAGATAGCAGCCCGGCGGCACGATGTCGCCCGCGATCATCTCTCGCGGCTGATCCAGGTAGTACAGGTCCCGGGCCCGGCGTCCGCCGAAGGCGACTACCAGCGCGTTGCCCGTCTTACGTCCCGCGCGGCCCGACTGCTGCACATAGTTCGCGGGACCCTTCGGCAGCGAGCCGATCAGGACGGCCGACAGGTCGCCGATGTCGATGCCGAGTTCCAGCGTGGGCGTGCAGGACAGAACGTTCGGGTCGGTGTAGTGCGTGCCGGCGCGGAAGGTCCGCTCGACCTGCTCGCGCTGCGCACGGGTCAGCATGCCGGTGTGCTCGGCCGTCACGACGCGGAAGGTGCCACCGGTCAGGTACAGCCGCCGGTAGTAGTCGTTCGTGTAGTCCCGCTCCTGCAGGGCACCGAAGCCCGCCCCGGTGACGCCCCCGCTGCCGCCGTCCGGTTCGGACGGTGCCGAGAGGCGCATCCCTGGTTGCGGCGGTGTCAGGTACCCCTTGCACCGGTAGCGCGGGCACGGATGGCCGTACCAGCGAGTACGCCGCTCCGGGGGCACGACCTGCTGCCAGCCGCAGTCCTCGCACGCCACGAACGCCTTGTTGACGATCGAGTCGTCCAGCAGCCGTACCTGGATGTGGCCGGGCTGGAGACCGTAGACGTGTGTGGTGCGGTCCTTCGTGGTCCGCGCGCTGAGCACGTGCTCGTCGGCCAGGGCGGGCAGCAGCCGGCGGAGGTACTCGGTGGCCCCGACGGCGTCCAGCCCCAGACAGCGGCGGGTCCAGTCCTGGAACCAGGCCTGCCGACCGGTGACCACGTCGAACTCTGTCCTGTCCTTCTGGCCGTCCAGCAGAAACCTCGGCGGGGCGACCCCTTCCGGGAACGCGGGCATGCCGTCCGGTCGCCGCCCACTGATGAGGAACCGGTCGGCACCGGCTTCCCGCATCCACTGCTCCAGCCACCGGTGCCGGACCGCGCCGCGCAGCCGCAGCCGCTCCAGAAGGCCACGCACATAGGCGAGATACCGCTCAGGTGTCGGGAGTCCGCCCGTCATCACCATCTGGCCCGGCAACGCGAGGTGCAGATCACGGGCGAGGTCGGTGACCCGCTCAGGGTTCTCGACGACGACCTCGGCGGCGGCCGTCCGCGTGAGCTCCAGGGTGCGACCGAGCCGTGACCGCAGCCCGAACTCCATCACCGTGGCGAACGCCAGCCGTTCACCGATCAGCCGCCAGGTACGGGCGTCTCCGGTACCGCGCCCCGACAACACCCGGTCGACACCCGGCTCGTCGTGCAGATCCGGCGGTACGACGGCGGCCAGCGCCTCGGGGTCGTCCACCGAGTCGAGTACGTTGCCGATCAGGTCGTTGAGCGCGGTCGCCGCTCCCGAGTCGTCGAGGTTGTGTGCGAGCAGTGACCTCAGGGAGAACCTGTACGAGGCGTTGGCGACGTACCCGGCGCGGTGCGCGGCGTCCTGCGTCGAGTCGTTGAACAGCAGCGTCTTGCGTTCCTCCGGTACCAGCGCGATGTCACCGCCCGTGAAGAGCTGGGTGACCGTGGCCGAGGCGAGCGCCGCCTGCGCCGTACCGAGGAACCGGATGCTGTTGTCGGTGTTGCACGCCGGACAGCGGTCGTCCCTGGCCGCCTTGTCGGCGGTCTTCTTGTCGAGCAGCGCGAGCGCGAACCAGGCGTCCACCAGGTCCCCGTCGTCCCCCGCCGTCGGTAGCCGGTAGGTGCCCTGCGCCCCGTCGAGTACCACCACGGAGAGCGGATCGACGCCGCTGCCCGCGGGCAGTCGCCCGGTCAGCGCGTCGAGTGCCTGGCGTCGCTCCGGCTCGGTCGCGGAGATGAAGTAGCGGATGCGGCGCTTGTCACGGCCGACGCCGGCCCGCCAGATCCGGTCCTGCGCCATGACGAGCTGCTGCGGATCGGACTCCGGGGACAGCACGGCCCAGCCGGATCGCCCGCATGCGCGACAGTAGACGGCGGGCAGATGCACCTGCGCGGGCCGCACCGCCGTATCCGTGCCTGCCAGGGGCTGCGGCCGGTTCGCCCCGCCCGGGAACCCGTTGCCCGAGAACCCGTGGCCCGAGGAGGCCCCGTCGTCCTCGTCCGAGGGGGGAGCCGCGGCCAGGGCGGCGCGCCGCGCCTGCGCGCGGTCGTCCTCGTACCAGCGGAACTCCGGTGTCCGGCCCACCCCGCGCAGCACACGCGTCACCGGCCGCACCCAGAGATGGGCCTCCACGTGCAGCAGCGGACGCGGACGCCGTTCGTCGGAGTCGGGGTCCCGGGCGGCGGACAGCAGGGCCACGAAACGGGACAGGGCTTGCAGTACCAGCTGCGGATTCTCCCGGGCGGTGCGCCCCCAGGCGTATCCGAAGCGCGCGAGCCGGTCCCGCAGACCCCACTCGTCCAGCGGCTCGCCGTCGAGCAGCGCGAGCACGCCCTGCGTGAAGTCGTGCCGCTTCAGCAGACGGCCGACACGGAACGCGTCGAGGCCCCGCCGCCCCAGCAGGCGGGCGGCGAGCCCATCCAGGTCCAGCAGATCCGGCTTCGCCTCCACGCCCACGCCGCCCGACACCGCGATGACCTCCTGCGGAGTGGGCGGCTCGGGAAGCGCGTAGTCGACCTCGCCGGTGAACTCCTCGGCGGCCATCCGCTCCTCGCCGATGACCGCGTCCGCCGTGAACGGCAGGCCGAACACCTGCGCCGCCACGTCCAGGATGCCCCCGGCCGACGTGCCCGCCCGCCCCGCGCCGAGCGTCGCGGAGGTCGCCACGGGGCAGATCCGCCCCAGCGGTAGGTCCGGCCGCGTCGCGCCGACCGCCGTCGCCAGCCGGCGCAGCAGCATGGCCACGTCGGTGCCCTGCGCGCCGTCGTAGGTGTGGAACTCGTCCAGCACCACGTACGCGACGTCCGCGCCCTCCCACAGGGCCCGGTCCTCACCGCGCTGCAGGAGCAGGTCCAGCATCTTGTAGTTGGTGATCAGCACGTCCGGCGGGGAGACACGCATCTCCTCGCGCCGGGTCAGGACCCGCCGGAAGTCGGTGTCCGGCCGGTCGCCGATGTACAGACCCGCGGTCACCTGGGCGAGGTCGGGCGCCGTCAGGTAGTCGCTGATGCGGCCCGCCTGGTCGGTGGCCAGCGCGTTCATCGGATACAGGAGTACGGCCTTCACACCGCGCCGTCCGAGAGCCTTCTGTCGTCGGCAATGGTCGAGAACCGGCACCAGGAACGACTCCGTCTTGCCGGAACCCGTGCCGGTCGTCACGAGCGTCGGCTCGGCCTCCCTGCCGCCCAGCGTGCTGAGCCGCTGCCATGCCTTGGCCTGGTGCCGCCACGGTGTGAAACCGGGCTGCCACTCCAGATGCCGTTCCCACCCGTCGTCCGCCTTGTGGAACGGCGTCCTGATCCGCAGATACGGCCCCCGGAAGATCCCGGACTCCGGGTCCCCCAGAAACCGCTCCAAGGCTCGCCGGGTGTCGTCGTCGGCCAGCGCGTAGGTCGTCGTGAGGTACTGCGTCAGACTGCCCCGCAGCTGCGCGGCGGCCAGAGTGGGCTTCACGACGCTCCCCTTCGTCCGTGGATCCCGAGACGCGCGCGTGGCAACGGTCGCCTCGTGTGGTGCGGATCAACCGTATAGCGCAGGTCGGACAGTGTGTGAGGGGACGGGTACACGCGGTCCGGGTGATCAGGCGCCCGGCCCGCTGCCGCATCGGACGTGCCCAGCCGCGAACCGATGGCTGATTGGCGCCCTTTCTGGCCCCGGCCAATGGTTTCACCCTGAAGGAAAACAAGGAAAACACCGTGCACGGGCAGCGCCGAGGGGGACGCCATGTCCGTACCGCTGTACGTTCCCGTCCTGCCGACCCGGCCGCACGCCACGGCCGCCTACCGTGAGCTGACGCCGGACGTACAGCGCCGGGTCGCTCCCCTGTGGACGCTGCCTCCCCGCCCCGGCATGCTGCCCAAGCCGCTGGCCGAACGGATCGGCAAGGACGCCGACGACGTCACCGCCGCACAGCGCCACGGATCCGCGTGGCTGGACGCGCCGTTCGCCGACGCCACCGAAGCCGCGGTCCTGGCCGAGGCTCTCACCCCCGACTGGTGGGACCACCGCAACCTGCGGCCCGTAACCGGACCCGGCCGCCCCGTCGCGCAGCAGTCACTGGCCCTCGCCGTGGCTCGGCGACGCGAGGACGTACTCGGTATCCGCGTGCGTCTCCCGGGCGAGTGGAACGACGGCACGGCCTCGGACGTCCGCGAGTTGCTGGACCGGCTTCCCGCGAACCACCCGGCCGCCCTCTTCCTCGACCTCTGCACGGTCCTGCCCGACCGCCCCGAAGCCGCCAAGGAAGCGCTGCGCGCCCTGGACTCCCTGATCCCGCTCACCTCGTGGCACACCGTGACCGTGGTGGCGGGCGGCTTCCCCGAACCGCCGGCCGACTTCCGGGAAGGCGTCCCGTACGAGGCCCCGCGCGCGGACTGGGAAACCTGGCACGAGATCCAGCACGGCGAACGCCCGTACCTCCCCCGACTCCGCTACGGCGACTACGGGATCCACCCCGCCAGGTACGTCACCCAGACCCCGCCCGCGCGCGGCGGCGGCCCGCCGTGGGGCATCCTCCGCTACACCACTGCCCGCTCCTACCACCTGTCCAAGGTGCCGCACGGCAGGCAGTACGACGACGCCAACCGGGAGGCTGCCAGGTCCTGCACCGGTCTCGTGGAATTTCGCGGCTCGAAGGCGAGTGCGGGGGAGAGATGGCTGCGGGACCGGTCCCGGGGTGCCGTGAGCACGGGTGCTCACACGACCTGGAACAGGATCGGGAACATTCAGCACATGACGTTCGTGGCCCGGAGTTTCGAGGCCTGAGCGGGGTGCGCCGATCCGGGTGACCCACTACTACCGGGCGCAGGGCTCGGGGAACGTCTGCCGGCCGGGAACGGGCGGGGCGGAACGGCGCTTCTTCGGACGCGGCTAGACGGCCTGATGGTCGTATGCCCCGCCCGGCAGGGGGAAGGACTGCACAGAGTCGAGCTGCCCGTCGACGGCGTTCCCGACGACGCCGAAGATGGCGTTGATCGCGATGTACCCGGCGGTGAACATGTTGATGATGTCGGACCACTTGTCGAGCATCATGGCCACCTTCGCCGCCACCGCCGCCGCACCCAGACCCGTCAGGATGAGGCCGACACCGGTGGACGCCGCGGCCACGGAGGCGGCCATCTCGATCTGCGCCATGATCGCCAGGTCGAAGATCATGATCATGGCTGCCTTGACGCCTTCCGCCAGCTCGGCGATGTGGCCGGCGACCTCCTGGTACGACTCCGAGAGTGTGTCGTAGACCGGCGCCGACTCTGTCAGCTTCTGGGCGAGGATGTTGAAGTAGTCCCAGGCCGTTTCGGCGGCGTTGCCCGACCACGTCGTGCTGAGCAGGTTGTTCCCGGACGAGACGTTGTCCCCGACCGCGGTGAAGAAGTCGCCCAGGCGTGACCACGTGTCGGCGACGGTCTCGTAGGCGCCCCAGTCGCCGGCGAACTTCTTCGCGACTTCCCCGAAGACGTCGATGTTCAGGAAGAACTTCACGGCCTCGTTGACGAGGGTGGTCGGGCTGACCAGGTCGAGGGCGGTGCCCAGCACCGCGAGGGCGTTGCCCTCCCCGATGGCCTTGGCGCGGTCGCCGATGAGCCCGTCCTTGCGCTCCTGGACCTGGCGGGCCAGGTACTCTGCGACGCTCTCACTCTTGTCCAGCGACTCCGAGGGGTCGCTCTGGTCCTTGAAGGTGCCATCGCCCACGTCGGACGCGGCGTCCCCGGAGGGGCCCTTGCCGCCCTTGTAAACGCTGTCGACCGCGGCCGCCTGCTGCTGGTCGGTCTCCGCGTAGTACTTGGCGGATCGTTTCAGCTCGTCTCCGGACGCCTTCAGAGCGTTCCCGAAGGCCTTCAGGGCCTGTTCCGCCTTCTGCAGGACCGGCTCGTGGTTGCCGACCACGAGCTGCCAGATCTCTCCGGGCACATCGCCGGTGGCGACGCCCAACTGGCCGTTGTCCTTGAGGAACTTCTGCGCCGACGCCATGTTCTCTTCCGCACGTCCGACCATGTCCCCGTAGGCGGAGATGTCGCCGGGCTGTACACGGAATCCCATTACTGTCCCCCGTTGTCTAGTAGGCAGACCAGCCGCGGCCGTCGTGCCGTGCGTTGCGCCCCGCTCCGGGGTTGCTGCCCCGCTGCGCCTCACGGCGCTCGTCGTCGATCTCTCTCTGCTGCTCGCGCAGATAGCGCTCACCCTCGGCGACAAGGCCGTCGCGTTCACGCTCGGGCAGCTGCTCCCACTCCCGCATGAAATGCTGGGACTTCTCCATCACCGCTTCGCTGTATGCGGAGACGCTGACGGCCTCGCGGAGGCCTATGCGGCCGGAGAGGACCTCCTTCGCCATCTCCCGCAAGGTCTCCCCGGCGCCGCCACCGGCGAGCTGCTCCAGCGCCTTGCGGAGCACGCGGGCCTGAGCCGGGTCGTGAGCGATCTCCATGAACTCGGAGTCGTCGACCTGCCGTTCGGGCTCGCGGCCAACCGACATGTGTCCATCTCCTCTTCGCGAACTTCGTGGTCGCGCGATCGGCTGCGTCGTGTCCACGAATGGGCCGGGCAACCGGGCGTTGAGTCCGTAACCGACGTGTCCGGCGCACACAGACCCGCCTCAACCTAGCCGGGTTTCCATGGCCTCTCAATGCGCCGCTGTCACGGAACTGTCATGACTGGATGCAGGACTGGGACCCTGACCAGGCGGATCAGGTTCTGATCAGGTTCCCTGGCCGCCGGTGCGCATCCGGTGGCCCTCGATGTCGGGCTTCCCGATGTGGCCGAACTCCACCTGTGCCTCGCCGAGCCACAGCTGTGGGACGTGGTGCTGGAAGGCCGCCGCGACGTCGGTGTGGGTGCCGCGCGTGAGCTGGATGCGGTAGCGCAGCCGTGGCAGCGACGGATCGAGGGGCTCGTCGTCGCGTACGAAAGGCCACAGGACCGCATCGTCGCGGTCGATCGGTCGGTTCGGGCACAGCTCCAGGGAGTACACCCGCCCGCCTCGCCCCACGGAGCTGGAGTAGAGCCCGGCGCCGGCGAGCGCGTCCCAGGGGATGACCTGCTCGGCATGCCCGTTGTGGTACCAGACGCCGGTCCGGTCGAGGCTCAGCCTCTGGTTGCGTCGTCTGCGGACCCGGACGAAGGCGAAGACGCCGATGCCCACGAAGAGCAGCAAGAGCAGGCCCGCCTGAATCACGCGCCCGAGCATCGGCCCCTGTGCGGCCAGGGCGGAGGCCACCCCGTTGAGGACCAGGACACCGGCTGCGCCTCCGACGAGGGCGGCGTTGCGCAGAAGGCGACGCCCCAGGTCGATGACCGTGGCGTCCGGCTCGGGCGATGGTGCGGGCGCGGAGGAGGACATGGGGCGACAGGGTAGCGACCGCGGTGCCGGCAACCTGCGGCCGGGGCACTGCTCGGGCGGACGCGTGCGCGGACCCGTCCGCGGTCGGCGATCGACGCGAAGGGGTACGCGGCACTCAGGGCGGATGTGAGCGGTGAGCCCTGTTGGCTAGGCTCGGTCACGGTGCGCGGGCCGCTGCCGGACGAGAGCGCGACGAACTGGGACGAACTGAGGGAACCATGGGATTCCAGGCGCCGGGTGCTGACCCGGGTCGCGAGCCGGGCGACGGGTCCGTGCCCGTGCCCAGGCTGAGGGTCAGGTTCCAGGAGCGGGGCGACGCGGCGGCCGCCGCCGGCGTCGGCCGCATGCTGCCGGAAGCTGCACGGCGTGGCTACGCGCGGATCGCCCTGGTCGTCGCCACGGGCTTTGTGGTGGTTACGGGGGTACGGCTCGCGACCGGCTCCGGGTTCGGTGTCTGGGCGGCCTTCTACCTCGTCGGCGCCGGCGTCAGCGCGCTCGGCTCCGTACTGGCGCGGAAGGGGCGTACACGGCGGTCCGCGTGGGTCATCGTGCTCGGCGTCGGACTCGCGTTGCTCGGGGACAACCCCGTCCTGCGGTGAGGCCGACGGGGGCGCACGAGAAGGGACACAACCTGGTCTTCGCTGAGCGCTACGACGTAGACCAGGCACGGCGAGTACACGAGTCATCGCGTCAGTCCCATGTGAGTGAATGGCCGGTGAGAGGGCAGTGCACCTCAGCCCAGACCGTCTTGCCGGGAGCGGCGTGGCGCGGTGCCGTCCCCCATTTGTCGGCCAGCGCCGCAACCAGCATCAGGCCACGGCCGGACTCTGCCTCGCCGGGCGGTTCGCTGGGGGACGGCGGCGGTACGTGTTCTGCGCGAGTGTCGGACACCGCGACCCGAAGGGCTTCTTCTCCGGCGGAGAGCCGGACCTCGAAGTCCCTGCCCGCTACACGACCGTGAGTGACGGCGTTGGCGGCGAGCTCGGCGGTGATGAGCGTCAGCGTCTCGTTCGCTGTGGACGTGTAGGGGTGGCCCCACGCGTCGAGCCGGTCCGAGACCAGGCGGCGGGCGAGGCGGGCACCTCGGGGAGTCGAGCTGAAGCGCATCGTGAACTCGTCCGTCGTGGTACCCACTTCTGCCGTGCCACGCGTTGCGGCCGTTGCCGTGGAGGTGGGTGAGTGCTCGCTGTTCATGGCGCCTACGTTGCCGGGCACGCCCCGATGCGCCCAGGTCCGGCGCGCACACAGCGAGGAGTCGTAGGCGGCGGTGTGCTTCGTGTACGCGGCGGTGTGCGGAGGCGATTCTCTGGAGGCAGCAGTGGCCGTGCCGCGCGAACTGCTCGTGAACTGGGGACCGAAGGAGATGGAGCGGGTGCCGGAACTCGTCGACCGGGCCACCTTTCGCCGTCTGTTCGAGACCTTCCAGCACACTGCCTGGCGGCTGGAGACTCGACGCGGTTACGCCTCCGACCGGGAAGACCCCGACTTTCTGGCGTTCCTGGCCACGGGCGTCTCGCCCTGCGATCCCAACGAGCCCTGGTTCGTGAACATCAAGGCCCAGACCGAGGCCGGCAAGACGGTCGGCCGCGTACGCGTCGCCGACAACCCCATGACCACCGAGCAGCGGTTCCTGCTCGACTACGCCCGGCACAACGCGACGGTCGGCGAGGACATCCGGTACCTGTGGCGCGAGGACGCGGCCGACCTGCCCGCCGAGGACTTCTGGATCTTCGACTCGCGCTTGGTCGCGCTGCTGCACTTCGATGACGCCGACAACATCACGGATATCGAGCTGATCACCGAACCGGCCGAGGTCGTGCGCTACGCGACCGTGCGCGACGCGGCGATGCACCACGCCGTGCCCTTCGACCGGTTCGCCCCGACCGAATGACGCGTGACCGGTGAGCACCGACTACCAACAAGCCAGGGTGGCCCTGGGCGCGCGACTGCGCGAACTCCGGTTCACCTGCCCTGGAGGTGGGCTCACCGGTCAGCAACTCGCTCAGCGCCTCGGGTGGCCAGGCTCCAAGGTCAGCAAGCTGGAGAACGGCAAGCAGACCGCCACCCCCGAGGACCTGAGGGCGTGGGCCGACGCGACCGAACAGCCGGGCGTGTACGCCGAGCTTGCCGCCCGGCTGGCCGGGTTCGAGTCGCACATCAGGTCATGGCGTAGAGCACTGGCGAACGGCTTCAAGCCGCTGCACGAGGGCCTGAGCGCCGAGATCGACCGCACGTCGGAAATGTGGGTCTGGGAAGAGTCCGTGATCGCCGGACTGTTGCAGACCCCCGAGTACGCGCGGCATGTCGTCCAGCGCTATTCGGAGCTGCTGGGCGGAGCGAGCGACGTCGAGGCCGCCGTACGTTCCCGGGTGCAGCGACAGGAGTGGCTGTACCGGCCCGGTCACAAGCTGCACGTCCTGATGTGGGAGGCCGCCTTGCGGTCGTTGATCTGCCCGCCCGGGGTGCTGGCTGCCCAGCTGGACCGGCTCACCGGGACGCTCGGCATGGACACGGTCGAGCTTGGGATCATCCCGTTCACGGCTCCCGTCAAGATCGTGCCCGCCAATGGCTTCTGGGTACTTGATGACCGCCTGGTGGTCGCCGAGGACTGGCACGCCGAGATGTGGTTGGACGACGCCGACAACATCGCCTTGTACGCGAAGGTCTGGCGAACCCTGCGCGAGTCGGCGGTGTACGGGGCCGACGCCCACAACGCCATCAACGCCGCCAGGTGTGCCCTGAACCCGCGTTGAGGGGTCGCCTGGGCCGAGGCCGGAGACGGCAGTTGTCGAGGGGCAGTCGGGCGGCCCAGTGGCCGGCTTTCTGCCCAGGTCGGAACCGGGGCACGGGATGCCGTGACGCGGTGGTGCGCGATGTTCTTGAAAGCCCTTGGGGTAACTACCGTCCCAACCAAACCCGGCCTGTTCGCCCGCCAGTTGGGGCGCCACTCGTTCGAGTGATGAGAGCGTCGGCTGGTCGGGCGGGTGGGGTACGGTCGCCGCACACAACCACAGACAGAGAACGGCCCCCGGCAGGACGGCAATCCCGGCGAGGGCCTGACCAACCAGGAAGATGAGAGCTTCCCGATGGCTGACCCGCAGTCTAACGCGGCCCTGCCCGCGCACCCGTCGCCCGAGCGGCAGCCGCCGCTCGCGCCTCCGGAACTCCCGCCGGACGCGCCCCGCGCCGGAGTCCTCCACGTACGGCACCGCCACACCGAGCGCTA
The DNA here is from genome assembly GCF_057710365.1 of Streptomyces sp. bgisy027. Taxonomy (NCBI): domain Bacteria; kingdom Bacillati; phylum Actinomycetota; class Actinomycetes; order Kitasatosporales; family Streptomycetaceae; genus Streptomyces; species Streptomyces sp. bgisy027. Next base: position 30,827 of record NZ_JBYIVZ010000058.1, on the reverse strand, counting down.
CACCGTCGTCGGCAACCACCTCGCCCAGCACCCCCGCCTCTCCGCCACGGCGATCGGTATCGGCGTCCACATCCAGTCCCTGCCCGATGGCGCCTCGGTCACCATCAAGGCGCTGACCCTGCGCTTCCGAGAGGGCGAGGTGACGATCGGCAGGGCGTTGAGGGAGCTGGAGGAGGCCGGGTACCTCGTGCGTCGCCGGGTGCCGCTCGGGGGTGGCCGGATCGCCACGCAGACGTTCTTTCTCGATCATCCGGGGGACGTTGTACGCGCTGCGGTGGCGGGCGGCGACTCGGGTGCCGTCGCCGCTGCGGCGGCCGGGCCCGCGCCCGAGGCTCTGTCTGCGCCGGGGCCGGTGGCTGTTCCGGCGGCGGTGGAGGTCTCGGCGCCGGTTGCCGTACGCATGAAGCGTGCTGCCGTGGAACCCGTCACCCTGCTCACCGGTCCGGCGGCTGACCTGCTCGCGCGTCTACGGCTCGCCGATACGCGGCTGTTGCTGTCCGAACGGGACGTCCAGCGGCTCTTGCCTGCCGTCGAGGCCTGGCTCGCCCGTGCAGCGACGCCGGACCAGATCACCCGCGCGCTCACCGTGGGCCTGCCACCCGAGGCCGACCCCATCCGCCACCCGGCGAGCTTCGTCGAATACCGCCTGACGACTCTTCTCCCGCCGCCATTGCCGACGGCGCCCATCCGTACGGCGACGCACCCAGCACAGCGGGCGCCGCTGGTCACCTGCGACGGCTGCGAACGCGCCATCCGTACGCATGATCCGCGCGCATTGTGCCGCGAGTGCAGGGAACGCCATGACCGCGGCGAGGCCGGAGCGGTCCACTCGGCCGCCTGAACGCTTGTGCGGGTGAACTTTCGAGCTTCGGCGGCGTGGTCAGCGTGTGCTTTCTACGGTGTTCGTTGATCGGTACGGGCGGTGGAGGTGAGTGGGCGGGTGAGTGAACGGGCACGGGAGCCGGACGGAACCGCGGCTGCGGTCATGGGCTCGGACGTCGGGACGGAGTCTCCGGGGACGCCCGAGCCGGACTCGGGCATCCTCCGGGTGTTCGGACGGCAGTTGAAACGCTTCCGGCTGCGGGCGGGGCTGGAACGGGCCCAGTTCGGTGTGCGGACCGGCTACTCGGCGTCCACGATCGCGGCGTTCGAACAGGGGAGGCGGGTACCGCCGCCTCGGTTCATCGATGTGGCGGACGGCCTGCTGGACGCGGGCGGGGTTCTCCAGGAGATGAAGGAGGAGGTGGCGCGAGCGCAGTACCCGGCGTTCTTCCAGGATGCGGCTCGTTTGGAGGCGGAGGCGGTCGAGCTGCATGTCTACGACACACACTTGATCAACGGGCTTTTGCAGACAGAGGAGTACGCGCGTGCCGTGTTCGCGATGCGCCGACCACTCTTGGATGAGGAGACGATCGAACAGAGGGTGGCCGCTCGGATCGTCAGGCAAAAGATCTTCTCGCGATGGCCAGCACCGCTGATGAGCTTCGTTATCGAGGAGGCTGTGCTGCGCCGCCCCATCGGTGGCGCTGAGGTTTATCGCGGGCAACTGGAGCAGACCTTACTCACCGGGCAGAACCGCAACGTCGAGATCCAAGTCATGCCCTTGCAGCGGGAGGACCACGCGGGACTCGCAGGTCCCTTCACCCTGATCGAGACCAAGGCGGGGCAGAGGATCGCATACGCAGAGGTTCAGAAAAGTAGCCACCTCTACACCGAGCGGACACCCGTTCGGGAGCTTGAGGCGCAGTATGGGATTATCCGGGCTCAGGCTCTCACTCCACGAGAGTCGATGGCTTTCATTGAGGGACTGCTGGGGGAGCTATGAAGGGCGCAACGGAACTGATCTGGGTCAAGAGCACCTACAGCAGCGGTGAGGGCGGCCAGTGCGTCGAGGTCGCCACATGCCCCCACACGATCCATGTGCGGGACTCCAAGGACACCGCCCGCCCGGGGCTGGTTGTTGGCACAGGCGCCTGGGCGGCGTTCGTCGGGTACACGGTGAATCAGGCCGTCTGATCTGGTCGGCAGGCTTCTGGACGGCTCATCGACGGCGCGGAGTCGGGGCAGACGCTGCGGACCACTGGCCGAGTTCGTGGACGAAGTCCTTGTAGGAGCGGTTGGTGCCGGTCGTGCCCGAGGCCAGTAGGCCAAGCGATCGGGCCTGCTCGGCGACCTTGGGTCCGTCGCACTCCCGGAATGCCGGGGAACCGAGTCTGCGCTTCAGGTCTTCCTTGGGGCTCTTGATGGTTCCGGTGTCGCGGCCTTGGAGCTGTGCGGGAACCTTCCAGTTGGGCCGGACGGCCGGGAAGGCGTCCGGGAAGAGTAAGAGCCATGCCTCCGACTCCCAAGCGGCAAGCGCCAACGCTGAGTTGCAGGGGCTCTCGCGGGAGAGTGCTCCGGCGACGTTCGCGCGGACACGCGTGTACTGGCCGTCGGTGTACCCGTCCAGGTCCTCGTGGACCACCAGGCCGACAAGTGGGCCTTTCGCACGAAGCGCACGTGCTTTCGCCTTGCCGATGATGGTGCGGACGCGGGCTGTGAGATCGGGCCCGGTGGCCGTCTTGAGGCGGGTCTTGTCGCCGATCTCGACCAGGCGGGCGTTTCCCAAATCTGGATGATGCTGCTTGATGAGCTCGGCGACGATCTGGCAGTCGTTGGTGTCCTCGCCGGCCAGCACGATGACGCCACGTTCCTGTTGCTCTCTGCGGCCGGCCACTACAGCTCGTCTCCAGTCAAATCCCCGCCGAGAACCCCGGAGAACCACAGCTCGCCGAGTGGCAGATCTCCGCTCTCCTCAACGATCGCGCGCACGTCACCCGTGCTGATCGCGGGGATCAGGGAGGCGCCTTCGTCGTCCCGCTCACAGATCACGATCTCGTCGGGTAGGAGACGGTCTGTGAGAGCGGGGGAGTGGGTGGCGACGATGAACTGGGTGAGCGCGCTGGCCTCACGCAACCGCTCCACGATCAGCCGCAGGGCCTGCGGATGAAGACCGTGGTCGATCTCCTCGATGCACGTGAGGGCGGGGGGTGAGGGGTCATAGAGCAAGGCGAGAAGGCCGAGGAGACGGACGGTCCCGTAGCTGGCGTCAGCAAGCGGAGTAGAACGCCGCAGACCGCGTTCGCGCAGGAAGACTGTGATCTGGTCGGCCCCGCCTCCGACGTGACGGAACTCGATGTCCAGCAACTGAGGAAGCACGGAACGCGCGTCGTCCACCAGGCGATCCCAGAGATCTTCGTCCCCGGTGTGGTCCCCCATGTGGAGTACGTACAGGAAGGCGGCCAAGTTGTCCGCGTTGGACGACAGGCTGTCGTAGTCGACCCGGGACGGTCGACGTGCAGCGGCCACGTTCACATCGAACACCCGGAACGAGGAAAGCTGGTGCGCCACTCGTGCGACCTCGGTACCGCCCTCCGTGCTGGTCAGGCGCGGAAGCGTGGACAGACCGCTGCTGAGTCGCTGGATACCGAACTCGCTGCTGTCCTCAAGACCGCTGCTCGGCCGAGTATCGACCACTGTGGCGCGCTCGCCCGACACGGTGATGCGGCGGCCTCGTCCCCGCGTCCGCTTGAACTGGAAGCTCTCGCTGCGGGTGAGTCGGTAACGGCCGGTGTCCTTGTTGCTGGGAGCCGAGTAGCGCCGGACCTTGAGGTCGTATTCGTCGGGGGCGTTGGGGCAGGAGTGGGTGGTCCAGGTGGCCTTGAGCCGGATCCGGAGGGTGGTCGGCGGCTTGGGCCCGCCCCAGAACGCGACCTCGTCGAACCCGCCCCGGGTTTCGAGCGCAGGTTCGAGGTCGGTCCGGATGATGTCGGCGAGCAGGTCGAAGACCTTGAGGACGTTTGACTTGCCGACACCATTCGCACCGACGAGAACCGTCAGCGGACCTAACGGGATCGTCACGTCCCGCAGGCTGCGGAAGTTCTCCACGTGCAGTTCGAGCAACTGTCCTGGCATGGACGGAACCTATCGGGAGGCGTGGGGCGGGGTGGGGTACGGCGAGTGTGGCGTAGGCACACACCACTGACGGTCAGTCATCCACGGACACCTCACGCCCGCCGTCCGCTGGCTCGGGCGGAGTCCACCGCCCTGCGGCAATCTCGGCATCTAGCCGCGCCTGGAAGTGCGCATGAGCACCCCGCATCTCCGCCTCGCGGTCCGCCTTGTAGAAGGGAGCCTGATAGCCGACCGGGGGCGGAGTCTGATCCGGGGCTTCAAGATGGGTGAGGAGATCGAGGTAGTCCTGCTTGGTCTGACCGTGACCGTAGGTGTTGAAGTCGGCGGCAATCTTGCGACCGTTGGCGTCGAAGTAGGTGGCCGCCTCGTAGTCGTACAACTGCGGGTAACGCGACTTGAAGATGGCGACGAGCTGGTCGGCGGTGATGCCGAGCCAGACGGAGACGAGGGCGTCGAGCTCAACGAGCGCGGCCCGCCTCTCGTGCTCAGTGCGGAGCGGGGTGCCGTACTCCCAGGTCGCCGTGAGACCGGCGGCGAGAGGCTTGAGACCCGGCCACTGGGGGTTGGCCCAGTCCTCGTAACCCGCCCAGCGCATGTCGAACAGCTCGGCCCAGAGGGGGGAGTAGTGGGTTGTGAGGGCGTTCAGACGGAGGGCGCGGAGGAGGAGTGCGGGGGCGAGGGGATGCTCCGGAGCAGGGGCTGGCATCTTGCGGGCCTCGCCGACTTGGAGGTGCGATCGTCCGGTGATGCGCAGTAGGTAGTCGAGTGGAAGTGCCGCCCAGAAGCCTGCGTTGAGGACTGTGAGGCGGTTGTCGTCCAAAGCGGCAGAGTGCACGTTATGTACGTGGGTAGGACCAGGCGGGATGAGGGCGGCTTGCAAGCTGCGACTTGTGTTGAAGGCAATCATGACCCGCCATGCCAAGCGGAAGTAGGTGGTGTACCGCTTCCCGAGCCATGAGTCCTGGGCTGCAAGGTACGTAGTCTCGTCAGTGGCTCGTACAAGGTTGGTCACGGGAACGAACGCTTCAGACAGCTCGTGAGGCACGAGCAGGTTCCAGTCCCTATTGCTGCGGCACGGAATTTTCGGTTCCTTCGAGAAGGGGAGCGCCGCCGCGAAGTGCGGGCCTTGAAAGACGACATCCGGAAGACTGGGAACTGACTGGCTTTCCCAGCGGATCAAACCTTCCTTCTTGGCTCCGGATTCATGCAACCCGCTTGAAATCATCGGATGGTGGTCAGCCAGGCTCCTGCTGTAGCTGGCCAGCGCCTCGATTGCTCCCTGTTCACCCAAAAGGACTGGGTACAGCAGCGGGGCCTGTACTGCCCCACCCGCTGAGCCCGTCAAGGACTGCCAACTGGTCAGCAGTGTCATGTCCACATGCACCACGCGCTCACGGTGCGGACGGACATCCCAAGAACCGTTGTACTTGATGCCCGGGACCTGGCCTTGTCCGTCGTGGACCAATGATTCGGGCAATACTTCGACGTCACGGAGCTCGCTGAGATGCAGGAAATCGGGTTCTTGGGAAGTTCCATAGATGTGCATCCCGAATTGCTGGGCGCGATCAAGGTCGTCGAACGCCCAGTTCGCCGAATTCACAAAATGCGCATGGACTCGAAGATGTCGGTACGCAGCAGCTCGAATGGCACCCTCCCGGACGCCGCCGAAGTGAGTGTCTGGGTGGATCACGCCCGCACTGCCGTGTGGTGCGGTGTGCCGCCAGACCTTCGCCATGAAGGCGCGGTAGAGGTCGCCCTGGGTACCAACGAGGAGCGGGTACGTGGCGGAGCTGCCCAGTGTGGCCACGGCCCCCGCTTGTGTGGCCAGCTCGTTGAGGACGAATGCGGGGCCGTTCCCCCAAGTTGTCAGTATCTCCTCCTTCCTGAGTCGCCACTCCTCCGTGCTGGGCATGTCCGCCAGCATGAACCATGGGTCGAGTTCGGCCAGAACCACGTCCTCCTGCCACCGAGGTCGAACCCAAGGCGGATTCCCCACCTGCAAGTCATACCCACCCTTGGCAAACACCTGCGCAAAGTCCAACTCCCAATGGAAGAACCCCTGCGCCCGCGCCACATCCCCCGCAACTCCCGTCCAGGGGAACCGCAGCTCCAGCTGCTGGAAATGCTCCATGCCCATCAAATCCGGCAGGGCATCCTCATAAGGCTCCAGCTCCGCCAGCGTCCCGAACTCCGCCACCAGCGAGTCCGCCGGCACATCCTCCGTGCCGACCAACGCCTCCGCGAACTCCAGCCAGTCGTCCAGCCCCGCCAGCGGAACCACCGCCCGCTTGCGCGCACCCCCGATGGCCTCCTTGCGCCGCCCCGCGCGCCGGCGCTCCACCGAGGCCGCCGTCAGCTCGCCGCCCCCCGTGATCTCGCCGAACAGATCCTCCGTCTCCCAGGACATCAGCACCCCGGACTCATCCGCAGCCCGCAGCCCCTCCGCCACAGCACCCGAGGGAAGCTCCTCAACCCCCCGCTCGTACACCGCCGCCGTACCGTCCAGCAGCCCGGCCTCCTGCACCGGCCAGAACCACAACGCGCACCACGCGTCCATCAGCGTCTTCAGGCGCCAGTACGGGGTGTCCGGAGCCGTCAAATCAGCGACGACCTTGTCCCGCTGGACCGCGACCTCAGGCGACCGCAGCCAACCGTCCTCCGCGCCCCAGACGTCGATCCGGCGCGAGATGTCCCGCTCGGAGATCTCCAGGCGTCGAACAACCAGCCCCCACAGGAACTCCACCCTCCGGGCCGCCGCCTGAAGTCGCTCCGCCTGCTTGGCAGTTGGCGTGCGCGTGATCATCTTGCGCCAGTTGCCCAGCGCCCGCGCCGCCTCCGGGGCCAGCGCCTTCGCCTCCTTCTCGGCCGCGACCGCGCCCCACTCCTTCGCCGGGAGGAGGAAGTGGTGGACGGCGTTCTCGGTGACCCGCTGCACCGAGCCGCTCCGGGTGGTGCGCTCGGTCACCGTCATCGGGAGGCCGTTCGCTGCTTCCGTCAGCGGGAAGCGTTCCGGCGTCGTCCCCAGCCAGGCCGCCTTCTTCAGCTTCTCCGGCGGGTACACCTCACGCCGACCGCCGATCAGGGAGTTGCCGCGCCGCAGGTGCAGGCCGAACCACGGGGCCTCCATGCCGGGGTGCATGGTGTTGAGCCACAGGGACACCTCCGCCAGCTCCACGGCCGTCTCGTTGAGGTCGACGCCGTAGGAGTTGTGCAGGGCGACGTACGCCTTCGCCTTCTGGAACTCGACCGCGTACTTCTCCGTGTCGATCGGCGTGCCCAGCTCCTCCTGGCGGCGGCGCAGGTACTCCGCCGCGACCTGGTTGATGGCCTCGTTGAGGAACGCCCCCGAGCCGAGCGCCGGCTCGCAGATCTTCCAGTCGAGCAGCTCGCGCGCCTCGGTCGTCGTACCGTCCTGGTCCAAGCGGTGCTGGAGGGCCAGTTGGACCGTCACCTTGGTCAGGGACTCGGGGGTGTAGTACGAGGCGGAGGTCTGGCGGTCGCGGCCGGACAGGCGGTAGACGAACGAGCCGGGGGTGTAGCGGACGCGGACGTCCTCTCCGGTCTCCTCGTCGCGGCGGTGCACGAACACGTTCCCCGGATAGTCGTCGACCTTCGACCTCGGGATGAGCCAGGAACCGTCCTTCGGGTCGCCGTTCTTAGCGACCTCGTACAGTTCCTCGTCGCCCGCGATGAAACCGCTGTACGACATCAGGCCCTCGTACACGGCCCCGAGCTGGTTGATGCCGAGCTGGGCGTACGAGATGAAGCCGCCGCGCTCGCCCTTCTTGCCGCGTGTGATCATCAGCAGGCGCAGCACCTTGTAGAGGGTGGCGTTCCGCAGCCGGGTGTCCAGGACGCCGTCTGAGCCCTCAAGGCCGGCCTCGTCGTCGTCCTCGTCGTCGGTGTCGTCGTGGGGGTGCGGGATCGTGCCGAGGCCGATCAGCCGGATCGACTCCGGTTCGAACAGCTTGGAGTGCAGCGGCTCGAAACGCAGGCCCACGTCCTCGCTGGACTTGGGGGTGGCCTCCACGCCGTCCGCTTCCGCCCCCGAGGGGCCGTGCGTCCGCCGCGAGCGGTAGCCCTCCTGGACCTTGCGGAAGAGCAGGTCCAGGGACTCGTACAGGTACGTGCCCTGCCGGGACTTCTCGTCGACCAGGTCCCGTTCGGCGATCAGTTCGCCGAGGCGGCCGAGGCCGTAGCCCTGCTGGTACTCGGGATAGTCGGCGGGCAGGATGCCCAGCTCGGGGCGGGCCTCCGCGTAGAGCAGGAACAGGACCCGGTAGAGGTAGCGGAGCGACTCGCGGGTCAACTGCTTGCCGAGGTCGGGCAGTTCGCCGATGTCCTCGGGGCGTACGCCCTGCTCGCGCAGCCGGGCCAGGACCTCGCCCGCGATCAGCTCCACGCTCAGCCGCAGACCGTCGCGCAGTTCGCTGGAGACGCCCACCGCGTGCTTGGTGGACTTGCCGACGAGTTCCGCGAGGGGGTTCTCGCCGCCCTCCTCCGGCGTGCGCAGCGAGTCCGCGCCGAACAGGGCGGCGATCGTGTCGAGTTCGCCGCCCGCCTTGGCGTCGTTGCGCTGAAGGGCCGCGTCGAGGGAGACCGCGAGGTAGCGGCCCTCGCCCCACACCATCCGGTCCGCGAGGACGACGACGCCGCCGACCAGCAGCAGCACGTAACGGGGCGCGTCCTCGCAGGCGAAGAGGAACGAGGCGAGTTTCGAGCCCGTCGGCACGGTGGTGCGGCCGTCCAGCGGTACCGGCTCCAGGAGGCGGCCGGGGCCCTCCGGGTCGAGGGCGGCGTCCGGTTCGGCGGCCCAGCCGCAGTCGACCGCGACCAGGCCCTTCTCGGCGTGCGCGACCCGGACCTCGTACGGCTGGTCGGCGCGCGTGACCGTCATCGTGCGCGGCTTGGCGTCGTAGCCGAGCGCGCGCAGCACCTCCGCGTTCAGGGCACGGACCCGCTCGCACCAGGCGGGGGAGTCGTATGTCGCCGAGTCGTCCTCGGTGTCCTGGGCGGCCGCCGTGCCGTCCTCGTCGTCCTCGGGGAGCGCGAAGGAGGAACGGGCCCGGAAGTAGCGGCGGCGCAGTTCACGCAGGCCCGCGCGCGGGGTGACCGGCAGGGCGTCGGCGTCCGGTTCTCCCGGGACCGCTTCGGCCGCTGCGTCGGCTCCCGCCGTGGCCGCCCGCTCGGCCTCCGCCCTCGCCTCGTCCTCGCGCTGCTTCCAGGCGGCCAGCAGGCCCGACTTGAGGTCCTTGGGCAGGACTTCGGCGAGGTAGTGCGCCGAGAAGTAGTCTCCTCGGTTGACCAGGGAGTCGTACGTCATGTCCGGTCTCTTCTCAGGGAATCTCAGGTCGGCGGGTCTGGCGGGCGGCGGGGCGGCGGGCCGGGCCGTGGGCGGGTGCGGGCTCAGGCCGTGGACGGCGGACGCGCGGGCGCTTCCGGGTCGGGGACCAGGACGGCGAGGACCCGCATCAGGGGGCGGCCGGTGGTCAGCAGCGAGTCCGCGAGCGAGGCGAGGGACTTCTTCGTCCGCTCACCGGCGAGGGTGGGCTGCTCCCAGTCGCCCAGGCGGGCCTTGTAGTCGTCGATCGGCTTGCGCAGCGGCTCGTCCCAGGCGTCGCGGTGCCGGTCGAGGAAGTGCTCGGCGGCGGCCAGGGCGTCGGGGATGCCGGCCTCCAGCGCCGTCGCCGGTTCGCCGTGGCGCATCGGGTTGGCCATGGTCGGTCCGACCCCGGAGCGGTGCAGCAGGCCGACCATGTCGTCCTCGACCGTGCCGCCCCGGGTCACGCCCATCCACTTGACGACGGTCGGACGGCCCAGCGCGTTGGAGTAGACGCCCTGCACGAGGTACGTGGGCTCGGGCACGTCCGCCGTGATGATCAGCGCCTCCTGCCGGCCCAGGCGTACCAGGACCTTGTCCGTGAGCCACTCCACCACCGGATGCAGATCCGTGAGCAGGGAGATCTCCGGCCAGCTGGACGTGGACGACTCGCGGGCCCGCTTCAGGGAATGCTCGGCGAGCCGACGGTTGAAAGTCACCAACAGCCGCTCGCGCAGGCGCTGTTCGCGTACGTAGTCCAGCGGGAGCGCCTTGAGGCGGTGCACCAGGTCGGTGGGCGGGCGGAAGGACAGCAGGCCCGACTCGGTGTCGCGGTGCAGGTCCAGGCTGGTGGTCGCGTCGGGGAACACCTCGCTCAGCGCCTCGTCGAGGAACTCGGCGGTCGACGTGAACAGCCGGGGAACCGCCGCGTTGCCCGGTGCGGACGTGCCGGCGTCCTTTCCTTCGGTGTCCTGTGGATCGCCGTCCTCCGCGCCCGGTCCGGCGTCACCCACCGAACCGAAGAAGTCCGCCAGGAAGTCGTCCATGGCCGCGTCCGCCTCGGCCTCCGCCCGGTGCGCGTCCAGCGACTCGTCCACCGTACGGCCGCGCAGCAGATCCTGGATGAGGGACTTCTCCTCGGCCTCCGCCCGGTACAGGCCCGTCACCGCCTCGGCCGTGCCCAGCGCCCGGTGTGCCTGGTCCTCCCGGTCCAGCAGCCGCTCCGCGACCACCGTGTCGTCCTTGGCGCCCTCCACCTCGCTGGTGAGGATCAGCGCGCGGAACTGCGGCTGGTGCGCCTGCCCGTACCGGTCGATACGGCCGTTGCGCTGCTCGATGCGGATGAGCGACCACGGCACGTCGTAGTGGACCAGCTGGTGGCACTGGCGGTGCAGGTTGACGCCCTCGGACGCCACATCGCCGGTCAGCAGGACGCGTACCGGCGCGTCCGCCAGGCCGAAGTCCTCCACACACTGCATCTGCTGCTCGTCCGACAGTCCGCCGTGCATCACCCGCGTCGACTCCTCGGCCGCCCGGCCCCGGAAACCGAGCGCGGCCGGCAGCACCGTACGCAGCCACTCCAGGGTCTGCACCCGCTCGGAGAAGACCACCACCCGCGCGTCCGACTTCGGGCCCACACCGATCGCCTTCAGCTGCTCGACCAGCGCCGCGAACTTCGCCGAGTCCGCTTCCGTCAGCGGCTCCACCAGTTCCTGCAGCGTGCGCAGCGCGGCGAGTTCGGCGCGGGTCGCCGTCGGTTCGTCCTTCTTCTCCAGCGTCTTGACACGTGCGCCGACCGTCGCCTTCAGGGCGGCGTGCGAGGACAGGAACGACTTGAGCAGCGTGTACGGGAAGAGGGGGACGCCGCTCACCGAGGTGCCGGTCTCTCCGGGCATCCAGACGGCCGCCAGCTCCTCGAAGATCTTCTCCTCGGCGGGTGTCGCCGCACACCGCACCGACTGCGAGGGGCCACGGTCCGCCCACTGGCCCTTCATCTGCTCGCGGACCTCGGGGCTGATCTTCGTACGGCGGATGAAGAGGTGCTCGATGTCCTCGGCGCGGTAGTGCTCCGGATCACGGATCGCCGCCGGGTCGAGGAGGCCGATCAGCTCCGCGAACGACTTCGCGTCACCGTTGTGCGGGGTCGCCGAGGCCAGGATCAGGGCGTCCGTGCGCGGGGCGAGGATCTGCGCGAGCTGGTTGCGCAGGGAGCCGCGGTTGATCAGGTTGTGCGACTCGTCGATGACGACCGCGTCCCAGTTGATGCGCTCCAGGTGGTGCTTGTACTGGTCGGTGTTCTTCAAGGTGTCGATCGAGACGATGACCCGCTTGAAGTACGTGAACGGGTTCCGGCCCGCCGGGATCTCCCGCTGGATCCGCTCGATGCCGACCGAGTCCAGCCGTACGAGAGGGATCGCGAACCGGGTCCACAGCTCGTGCTGGAACTGCTCCAGGACGTGCTGCGGGGTGACCACCAGGAGGCGCTCACCGCGCCCCCGACGGATCAGCTCGGCCAGCGTCAGACCGATCTCCAGGGTCTTGCCGAGCCCCACCACGTCGGCGATCAGCAGCCGCGGGCGGAGGTTGCGACCCGACAGGGCCAGTTCGGCGGGGCGGCGCTGGTAGGGGAGGGAGTCGAGGAGGAACGAGTCGGCGAGGGCCAGCCGGCGCTCGGACTGGGGGAGCGCGGTCTTGCGCAGGACCGCCTCCAGGAAGAGACGGGAGCGGCGGAAGTTCGACGACTCGTCCCGGACCAGCTTCGTGCGGCGGGGGTCGATCAGCTCGATCGTGTCCAGGCCGGTGAAGAACACGGCCTCCTGGTCCCGTACGAAGTCGGACACGCCGACGACGTCGACCTTCGCGCCGTCGTGCTCGGTGCGCACGGAGTTCCGCACGAGCCACACCTCGTCGCGCACGAAGACCTGCGCGCCTGCCGGGAACTGGTCCTCCCCGTCCGGGTGAGGGCCGACCGGTGCGGTGCTGCTCTGCTGGGCGGTCACCCGCTGCCTCCCGTGTCCGTCATGCTGTGCTGTTGTCGCGGCCCGGCTCCCGGCTCGGGCGGACCTGCCGCTCACGCTGTTGTACCGCTCCACTGTGCCGTATGGGCGGTAAAGCGCGTGAACCACCCTCACCGGGGCAGACCCGCAGGTCAATGGTGCGCGGTGGGGCGTGCCGGGGGAGGCACCTGGAGCGGTGCGCGGGATGTGGTCAGAACGCGGCGCGCGCCGCGTACGCCTCGCGCAGCTGCTGGGCGGTGCGGCGGGCCTGGGCGGAATGGCGCAGGGAACGAGCCGGGGTCCGACCGGTGGGGCGGGGCCGCCGTGGCACGTCCTCGTCCGGAGCGCTCTGCTGGTGCTCCGCGTTCGGAGGCACCGGGGCCGTGGGCGCCGTTTGAGCGGGTGGCTCGGCCTGTGCCGTCTGCTGTGGCGCGGTGAGATGCATGGTGGGCTGGGTATCCGGAGCGGGCCCGTCCACGACCACGGGTGGGGTCGGCGGTTCGTCATGACGCGGCCCGGCTGCCGGATCCGACATGGCAGGGACGGCAGCAGGAGGGGAGCTTTCCGGCGCCGGCGCCGACAGCAGCGTCGGGAAATCGTGGGGCGGCGCGGCCGTGTAGGTGGTGAGACGCCGGCGCGCCTGGGCGAGCTTCAGCCCCTGCGCCTCGACCAGACCACGGCACTGCTGGACGACCTCGGTGATCGTGGGCCGGTCCTGAGCCTGATGGGACAGCATGGCCGTCAGGAGGGGGACCAGCTCGGGTGGCGCCCCTGTCAGATCGGGGGCGGTCGTCGGATCGGTCACCATGTGGAACAGCACGTGGATGTTGTGCGCGTGGTACGGCAGGTGGCCCGTCGCGGCGAACAGCAGAACCGTACCCAGTGCGTACACGTCGACGGCGCTCGTCAGCGGCTTCACGCCGTTGGCCTGCTCGGGCGGCATGCACGACGGGGTGCCCACGACCGTGTTGGCGGCGGTGAGGGAAGCGCTCGACTCGGCGAAAACCGCGAGGCCGAAGTCGATGATCTTGGGACCGTTCGGGCCCAGCAGGATGTTCGCGGGCTTCAGGTCCCGGTGCAGCAGGCCCTGCTTGTGCACATAACCCAGGCCCTCGGCGAGAGTGGCGCCGAGCGACAGGACAAGAAGCGCGGGCAGCGGGCCGTGGGTCACCACGTGCTTGCCGAGGTCCGGGCCCTCCACGTACTCCGTGGCCAGCCAGGGCTGTTCCGCCTCCGCGTCCGCGTCGAGGAGCTGCGCGATTCGCGCACCCCAGACCGTCTTCAGGATCTCGATCTCCTGCGCGAAGCGCAGCCGGGCGGTCGAATCGACGACCGACGGCTTGATGATCTTCACCGCGGCCGGCTCACCGCCTGGAGACTCGCCCAGGTACACCTGTCCCATGCCGCCCTGGCCGATCCGGCCCAGCAGCTCGAAGCCGCCGATCTGTGCCGGATCCTCGGGGCTGAGCGGCGTGGTGTGCACGTCTGAGTCTGTCCTTCGGTCGGGTCCGCTGGTCGGGAGCTGTCGAAGCGGCTCCGCAACAAGCTAGCCGATACGGCGGACAACCAGAGCACATCGAGCGGACCGTCTGAACTCCCGACGGCGATGAAGCCCCCGGCCCGGAACGCTCGGGAACGACGGCGGCAGGTCCTGCCGGTCTGCGGCGGGCGTGGTGGTCCACGCCCCCTGTACGAAGCCCGGTTACGTAAACGTTGAACCGTGCCGCGTCCCGCCCCGTCCTCGCGACAGGGTGCGCGACTTCCGATGAGGGGGCGTACCTTCCCTTGCGTGGCCGTCGGAGTAGCCGTCAGAGTAGCCGTGGGAGCGGTCAATTGGAATGTTTACGCAGGTCATAGCGCTGCGGTGGCTTTCCCCCGGCGTACAGCCCGACTCGTCTGCCGCTCTGTGTGTCCGCGGGTCAGAGCTGGCAGCGGCCTGCTGCATCAGCCCTTACCTCCCTGGCGGCGCGGGTTCCCGAGGACAGTGCGCCCTGGACTGATCCGGTCGCCCGGTGATCGCCGCACACGTATCGGGCCGGGCCGAAACGGGTCGGGCGGCTGAGAGGCCACGGCGGTGGCATGGCCGGCAGCGCCGACGGGACCGTGCAGGTGGCCACGCGGCTCCATGCGCTCGTGTCGGTGTCGTACATCTCGGCCAGGCGCCGCAGCACGGCATCGTGCGTGCCCGGTTCGTCCGCGGACAGTACGGAGGTCGCGACCAGCGAGGTTCCGGGCGGTGCGTAGGAGGCGGTCACCTCGGTGAGGACGCATGTGTTCAGTACCGAACCGGTGCCGTCCACCAAGAGGGTTGGTTCCGTCATCGGGCTGGTGGGGGCCGCGTGGTAGTAGGTGGTGACCGTCCGTCCGCCGGGCACGGGCAACCCCGGCAGCAGGCGGGCCGCTGTGGCCGCGTCGGTGGCGACCACGACGGCCGGCGCCGGGAGTTCCTCCCCGTCCGCGAGCAGAACGCCCGAGGTGGTCACGTCTGCGACGGGTGTCTCCAGCCGCAGGACGCCGCCAGGCAGGGCCCGGGCGAGCTGGGCGGGTACGGCGCCGATTCCCTTGGCCGGCAGGCCCAGGGTCCCGCGGACCATGCTCCGCCAGACCAGGTGGAAGAAGCGGGCCGACGTCTCCAGCCGGTCCTCCAGGAACACACCGGACAGGAAGGGCCTCAGCAGATCCTGCACCGTGGCGTCCGACAGTCCCGCCCGGGTGAGGGAGGCCGCCACGGTTGCGTCGCTCCGGTGCTTGAGCAGCTTCGTGGGCAGCAGCGCGTCCCCCACCGTGATCGCCGCCAGCGCGGCCAGATCGCGCAGTGGCAGGGCGCGGTGCCTCAGCAGCGAGGCCGCGGCCTTCCGGTCACGGGTCGGGTCCGTGAGTCGTACGGGCCCGGTCGGAGTGTGCACCACGAAGCCCGGAGTGAACGGACGCAGGCGCAGTACTCGGAGATCGATACGGCGTTTCACCTGTGGGTAGGCGGTGTTGAAGACCTGGAACCCGCGATCGAGCAGGAAACCGTCCCGCGCGTCCGTTCTCATGCGTCCGCCGACGCCGTCCGACGCCTCCAGGAGGGCCACGCGCTGCCCGGCGCGGCAGAGGTCCAGAGCGCAGGCGAGTCCGGCGAGCCCCGCGCCCACCACGACCGTGTCGAGCCGTCCTCCGTCCCGACCACGAAGGGTCATCGTGCTCCTCCTCGTTCTCCGGACCGGCGCGAGGCCTCGCACTCGTCCGCAAGGGTCACCCGACAGGCTCGTGCTGCCGGGCGTGGGTGCGCCTCGCGTCGGCGCGGCTCCCGTTCACAGCATCACGTTGCCGCGCCGAACGCCAGGCGCCATGGCGGCCGTACGGCGAAGGGCCGCGCCCTGTCACCCCGTCACCGCAGACACCACGACCGCAGCGGCAGGCTCCGTCGGCCCGGAGGGACTCGCCGCCGGGACTGCCGGACACCACGGGTGCGGTGTCCGGTGGTCCGGTCAGGGGTCAGCTGCTGGGCATCAGCACGCTGTCGATGATGTACACGTTGGCGTTGGCGGTCTTGACGTTGCCGCACACGACCTTGGCGGAGTCGTTGACGGTGTAGGACTCGCCGGAGCCGGAGGTGGTGAGCTTCGACTTCTCCAGCGTGGCGAAGGAGCCGTTCTCCAGGTCCTTCGGCGTCAGCTTCTGGCCCACGACGTGGTAGGTGAGGATCTTCGTGAGCTGGGCCTTGTCGTTGAGGACCTTGTCCAGCGTCGCCTTGGGAATCTTGGCGAAGGCGTCGTTGGTCGGCGCGAACACGGTGATGTTCTGGGCGTTGTTGAGGGTGTCGACCAAGCCGGCCTTCTTGACGGCCGTCACCAGCGTGGACAGGGCCGGGTTGTTGGAGGCGGCGGTGGCGACCGGGTCCTTGGCCATGCCGTCGAAGGAGCCGGCGCCGCTCGTGGGAACGGCCGCGCAGGCGGGGCCGAACGGCTGGTCCGCCGAGGCGTTGCTGCCGGCCTCCGTCATGCCGTCGTCCGACGTGGAGGCGGACGCCGATGCCTTCGACGAGGAGTCGGACTTCGCGGAGTCGCTGCCGCTGCCGCTGTCGGAGCAGGCGCTCAGGGCCAGTGGCAGGACGGCCGCGGCGGCCAGGGTGACGGCGGTACGGCGCATACGGGTGTTCATGATGTGTCTCCTATAGATGGGAACGGTGTGATTGACGGGAACCGTGTGATTGACGGGAACGGTGTGATTGGCCGGAACGGTGTGAGTAGTGATCGCTTGCGGAATGCGGCTCGGGGGTGTCACTCGACGGTCACCACGACGGAGTGCCGGCCGCTGGCGCCGTCGGGGATCGTCCTGGTGCGTCTGTCGGTCTGGACCTGACCGGTGCGGTCGGTCGCGCGGACGGTGAGGGTGTGGCCGCCCTTGGTGGCCTGCCAGGCCAGGGACCACTGGCGCCAGGTGTCGCGGGTGTCCTCGGCGGCGAGTCGGGCTTCCTGCCAGGGGCCGTCGTCGACGCGGACCTCGACCCTGTCGATACCGCGGTGCTGGGCCCAGGCGACGCCGGCGACCATGACGGTGCCTGCCCGGGGGCGGGCGAAGGGCTTGGGCGTATCGATGCGTGACCCGGTCTTGACCGGCGCCCGGCGCGCCCAGCCGCGCTCGACCCAGTAGGGGTCGTAGGCGTCGAAGGTGGTGAGTTCGATGTCCTTGATCCACTTGCAGGCGGACACGAACCCGTACAGCCCCGGCACGACCATGCGGACGGGGAAGCCGTGGTCGAACGGCAGCGGTTCGCCGTTCATGCCGACGGCCAGCAGGGCGTCACGGCCGTCCATCACGTCCTCGACCGGGCTGCCGATGGTCATGCCGTCCACCGAACGGGCCACCAACTGGTCGGCCGGACCGCCCTTGGAGGGAGGCTTCACCCCGCACTCGGCCAGCAGGTCGGCCAGTCGTACGCCGGTCCAGCGGGCGTTGCCGACATAGGGGCCGCCGACCTCGTTCGACACGCAGGTCAGCGTGATGTCGCGCTCGATCAGCTGACGCCGCAGCAGATCGTCGAAGGAGAGCACGAGAGGCCGACTGACGCCATTGCCGTGGATGCGCAACCGCCAGGCCGTCGCGTCGACCCTGGGTACCACCAGCGCCGTGTCGACCCGGTAGAAGTCACTGTTGGGCGTGGTGAAGGCGCTGACTCCGGGGATCCGCACCCCCGCGCCCTTCGGCACGGGCGCGGCCGGCGAGGCCGGGGCGGGCAGTACCACGTTGCGCCGCGAGGCGACCGCGTCCTGCCCCCGAGAACCGCTCAGCGACCGGCCCAGAGCCCCTGCCCCCGCCGACGCGGCGGCAGCGGCCGTCGCGGTGATCACGAACCCGCGCCGGTCCCAGCCGGAATCGCAGAGGGATGCGCCCTGGCTGGGCGTGGCCTCGCCGCGGGGTGTGAGACGGCCGGCGAGAACGTACAGGAGCCCCGCGCCGGCGACGGCGCCCGTCACCGAGGGCAGGGCGTCGAGCGCACCCGTCGAGTCGGGCCGGCTCGTCGCCGCCATCGCGCCGACCGCGCCGAACAGCAGTACTCCCGCACTCCCGGAGCGCCTGAAACGCAGCGCGACAATTCCCAGCAGCAGCGCGAAAAGGGCCAGCACCGCCAGAATTCCGAGCTGGAGAACGAGTTTGTCGTCGGTGCCGAAATTACGGATCGCCCAGTCCTTCACAGCGGCAGGCGTACGGTCGATCGCGGCACCGCCGACCGCCACGACCGGACCGGCCTGCGGGCGGACCGCGCCCGCCACCAGCTCGGCGACCGCGAGCGCGGCGAAACCCGTCAGCACACCGCTGAGGGCGCCCAGCGCCGCCAGGCCAGGTCGTATCCGGTGTCGCTCATCGGTTTCGGTCACGTGGGGAATCCGGCCCAGGAGCCCTGATGGATTGGTCGTCCCCACGATCGGATGAACTTTTCTCCCGGGCCAATCCGAAACCGCTTCGGCTACGGATCACAAGAAACTCGGCTGTTTCTCGGACCACGCCGTCCGGCGGAATCGCGACGTCGTGCAGGGGTCGCGTCACACCGGCCGCTAGGCACTGTCCAACCTTCGGACGACCGGACGAGAGGAGCCGCCCAAACGACGGCGAAGAGGGGCGGGGGTGGCCTTCTTGAAACCTGGCCCGGCCGACCGGCTGCGCTCCACGCTGTCCCGGCCCGCCCCGCACACCGGCCGCAACCGGCCCGCCGGTGTGCGGATGACCTTGCCGGACGGCGGTGGCTCCTGGCGCGTCGAGATCCACATCGTCGTGGAGAGGCAGACAAGAGCCGTGGACGTGGCCCGTGCCGTCCGCGCCGGTGTGCAGGGCCGCCTTGCGGCCCTGCTGCCCGAGCGGCCCGCGCCCCGGGTCACGGTGACGGTCGGTCACGGGCCGCGTCCAGGCCCACGCCCCGTGTGAGAGGGGCGCGATCCGATGACATCCGGCGAGCTGTGGCCGTATGCCTCACCCGAGACTGCGGGTGATCAGCGGAGAGTGTTGGTGATCAGCCGAGAGGGGTGGTGGTCAGCCGAGAGGGGTGGTGGTCAGCCGAGAGGGGTGGTGGTCAGCCGACAGTGTTGGTGATCAGCCGGGGAAGCTCATCAGAGCAACCGGAACGGAGGTGGGCTGCGTCGAACCGCCGCTGGGTTCGACGGTGATGCCCATGCCTGACGCCCCGTCGACGGCGCCTTTCATGAGCACGGTCTGTTCACTGCGGCCGGGTGTCATCAGACCTGCCGACCGCATGGCGCCGTCGTCGTCGAACCACAGCTGGTAGACCTTGCCGCGCGGCGCGGCGGCCATTCCGGAAACGGCGAACACGGCTCTGTCCCGGCTGTGGGAGACCGTGACGGCGCCGGTGGCGCCCCCGGTCAGTTCCGCGGCCCGCGTCCGGGCGTCCGGCGCGGCCAGCACCGCGGCGATCTCGTCCGCGGCCCGGGCGGCACTGCGCGCCTGATCGCGTGCCTCCCGCGCCTGCTGGTGCTGCCATACGGCGGTCCCGCCCAGCGTCGCTGCCGCGGCGAGGCAGGCCGCAAGCGCCCACCGTGCCCACGCCCGCCCGCGCAGACCGGCCCGGACGCAAAGCGCGGGGCCCGGCGCGCCCGGTGTCTCCTGGCGGACGGTGGCGATCCTGCGCAGCACCTGTGCGCGCAGTTCCGCAGCAGGCCGCGCGGCCACCGCCAGTCCCAGGCGGGCCGCGGTCTCGCGCAACTCGAGCGTCTCCTGCGCGCACGCCCCGCACGCGGTGAGGTGCCGCTCGAATGCGTCGTTCTCGTCGTCGGACAGGGCGTGCAGGGCGTAGGCCCCCGTCAGCCGGTGCAGGTCGGTGGTCGTCACGCGGTCACCCCCAGGCAGTCGCGCAGGCGGATCAGTCCGTCCCGCAGCCGGGTCTTGACCGTCCCCAGCGGAAGCGCCAACGCCTCCGCGACCTCGCGGTAGGTCAGGCCCCGGTAGT
The DNA here is from genome assembly GCF_057710365.1 of Streptomyces sp. bgisy027. Taxonomy (NCBI): domain Bacteria; kingdom Bacillati; phylum Actinomycetota; class Actinomycetes; order Kitasatosporales; family Streptomycetaceae; genus Streptomyces; species Streptomyces sp. bgisy027. The sequence continues at coordinate 11,113 of NZ_JBYIVZ010000058.1, read as the reverse complement.
ACGCCAGGGTGACGGCCTGGCGCTGGATCTCGGTCAGCGTGCGCAGACAGCGGCGTACCTGCTCCCGCTCCAGCCGCGCCTCGACCTGCTCGGCCACCTCGTCGTACTCGGGCACCCGTTCCAGCAGGGCGGCCTTGTGATCCCGGGCCGCCGCGGCCTCCACCGAGCGCACCCGGTCCACGGCCCTGCGGTGTGCCAGCGTGAGGATCCAGTTGACGGCCGTCCCGAGCTCGGCCCGGTAGCGCGGAGCGGTCCGCCACACCTCCACGAGCACCTCCTGCGCCACCTCGTCCGACTGTGCCTGGTCCTTCACCACGGCCCGAACGACACCGAGCACCCCACCGGCGACGGCGTCGTAGACACCGGCGAACGCCTCCTCGTCGCCCAGAGCCACACGGCTGACGAGTTCTTGCAGGTCCGGCTCGGTGGCTGGTTTTCTGCCGATATGCACTACTTCCTTCACCGATGGCCTCCGTGGTGGGGACATGTCCAGGCGTAATCCGTTCCTGCCGGTGCCATGGATTGGTCGCGATCGTGAAGAGGCCACTGCTTTTGTGAGGCGATACCGTGACGGGCCCACCGGAGCGGTGCACGAGCGGAGGCATGGGGCGTGCTCGGTGACGCGCAATCGTCAGCCCGGCGCTGGTACAGCCAGGCGCGCGGCTTCCTGAACAGCGGTTACGGGCAAGGCCAGAGCCTCTGCAGACAGAGCCCGGCTGCTGGCGGCGGTCGAAGCAGCCGGTGCCGCGGGTCTGGTCGGCGGCCTGTTCTGGTGGCCCCTCGGTGTCGCGGCCGCCGCAGGCGTTGTCGCCTACTTCGTGGGAGCGTTGGGTGCTCACCTACGCGCCGGCGACCGTACGTTCGCCCCCGCCACCGTTCTGCTGTCGGCCGGCGTGGCCGCGCTCGTGCTGCGCCTGCTGTCGAAGTGAGAACCGGCCGCGGGCCGCGATGCCCGGGGTGCACGCCTGGCCCCGGTGCACGCAGTCCTCGACCGGGGTCTGCGCGAGCGAGTCGGTGGCGGACGTGACCTGACTCGTCCGGGGCGGCTCCGCACCCCGTTCTGCGCCGCTGTGTCACCTGTCCGGGCTATTCCTGGAGGCCGGAGTTCCGGGCTTCCTCTAGTCAGGAGGAAAGAACCTGGTCCCTGGAGGCAAGCCGTGGATGACAACCGCCGACTTCCCCTCGTGTACGTCCGCGGCTTCGCCGGTGGCACGCGCGGCATCGACAAGGCCGTCGACGACCCCTTCTACGGCTTCAACGAGGGCTCGGTCCATGTGCGGGTCGGAGCGCACAACCAGCCCTTGTTCCATCAGTTCGAGAGCCCTCTGCTGCGTCTGCTCCGCGAGGAGGGATACGAGCTGCTCGTGAAGGGGAACCAGGCCGCCTACCTCGCCGAGCACGACGAGATTCCCGCCAACACCGTCTGGATCCATCGCTTCTACGACCGCTCGGCCACCACCTGGGGCGGCAGTCCGCAGGAGTATCAACTGGAGGACGCCGCCGTCGATCTGCTCGATCTGATCGACCGGCTGCGGGAGAAGACCGGGGCGCCCGGCGTCCTCCTCGTGGCGCACTCCATGGGCGGGCTCATCTGCCGGTCTCTGCTGCAGAAAGTGCTCCCCGACCGGGGGCGCGAGGCCACCGACTGTGTCGCGAAGCTCTTCACCTACGGCACCCCGCACGGCGGCATCAACTTCGACCTCGGCGGCGGGCTGCTGGAGCGGGTGCGGGACACCCTCGGCATCCAGGGCGCGGACATCTTCGGGCCCCGGCGGATGTACCAGTTCCTCACCCCGCAGGCGCTGACCGACCCCGACGGGCCGCCCGACGGCTGGGATCCCCGCGTGCTGCCGCAGGGGCCGGGGGCGCTCCCCGTCGAGCGGGTCTTCTGTCTCGTGGGGACCGACCCCGCCGACTACGACGTCGCCTTCGGGCTGTCGTCCGCCGCTGTCGGACCGCACAGCGACGGGCTCGTGCAGATCGAGCGGGCGTACGTGCCCGGCGCCCACCGGGCCTACGTGCACCGCAGCCACAGCGGGCGCTACGGCATGGTCAACTCCGAGGAGGGTTACCAGAACCTGCGGCGGTTCCTGTTCGGGGACACCCGGATCGAGGCCTCGCTGACCGGCCTTCGGCTGCCCGCCGACGGCGACCTCGTGTGGCAGGCCGAGGCGCGGCTGTCGGTGCGCGGGCTGCCCGTGGTGATGCACGAACGGCTCGCGGCCCACTGGTGTCCCATCCAACTCGACCGGGGACAGCCGTCCACGTCGTTGGCCACCACCTTCCTCAACAGCGGACTGCGGACCACCTCCGACGAACCGATGCGGTTCATCCTCGAACTGCGGGTCATCTCCCTGCGCGAGCGGCGCGGCATCCTGCACCTCGGCGACCACTTGGAGCACAGCGCCGACTTCGCCGACACCCTCGTCATCGACGTCGGCACGCCGGACGGCGGCCCCGGCATCTGGGCCACCTGGAACTCGGAGATCGAGGGCGCCATCCGCGATCACCGCGTCGCCGGAGCACCCCGCGCCGACGAGGACCCCACTCCCGGCCGCTGGATCGCCCACATCCCGCTGCCCGACAGCGCCGCCCCGCTCGTCGGCGGCGACGCCCGGATCCGGCTCGAAGCCACGCCCTGGACGTGAGCCGGTGGGCAGATCGCCCGCTCGGAGTCGCACCCCGGGGGACCGGAACACGGTGGCCGGACCCGATCGGCGTCCACCTGCCCCGGGCAACCCGCAGGTGCAGTGGCCGCATGCCGAAGCCGCCGTCGGCCGACGCGGTCCCGGCGATACCGGATGTCCCGCTCGTCGTCGGTGAGCCCCGCACCTCCGAGCCGCTCTCCGCGCTGCTGGAGCCGGCCGGCCACCGGACCGTCGTGGTCGACCGCGCCACCCACGCCGGCCTCCTGCTCGCCGAGCGCGGATTCGATCCGGTCGTCCTCGACGTGCCCCTCCCGGACACCGCCGGCCTCGATCTGCGGGTCGGTGGGGGCTGGTCGCGCAGGTCCCCGCGCCCCTGAAAGACCGGGCGTGGTGGCGCGGCCGAGTTCACCGGGACGCCGGTCCCAGCGACCGCTTCGTCACCCGCTGCAGATGGCGGCCGAAAACCTCACGCGCGTCCGGCGTCAGCGTGCGCAGGGCGACCAGAGCCGTGATCACCACGTCGCACAGTTCGCCCTGTACGTCCTCCCAGGTGTGGGTGACCCCCTTGCGCGGGTTCTGGCCGGTCGCCCCGATGACCGCCTGGGCGACCTCGCCGACCTCCTCCGACAGCTTCAGCATGCGCAGCACCATGCCCTCGCGGCCGCCGATCGGCTGGTCGGTGTCGAGCCAGGTCCACAGGGCGTCGACGGCGGCCCACAGGTCGGCGGCGGTCTCGGAAGGCGCGGTCTGATCGGTCATGCGGGCAGCTTGGCACAGGGACCGCGACCCGTTCGGACGAGACCGTCACTCCTCGAACAACGGCTCCTGCCCGTCGAACTGCTCGTCCTTCTCGGGCTTGTCCAGCCTCCGTTGCCGCGCGCCCACCACCAGCGCCGTGACTGCGGCCGTCGCCGCCAGCGCCGTGGGAACCATCCAGCCGCGGTCGAAGAGATGCCCCATGGCGTGGTCGAGGGAGAGCCGGCCGGGGCCCGTGACGGCGAGGCCGGCCGCGGCGAGGCCCAGGGTCGCGGCGGTCTCGTAGCCGCCCTCCTGGGCGAAGAAGCCGTTCGGGGCGTGCACCGCGGACGCCCCCGCCATGCCGCCGGCCGCCGCGGCGCCCGCGAGCGGTGTCGCAAGGCCCAGCGCCAGCAGCGTGCCGCCGCCGGCCTCGGCGAGGCCCGCCGCCGTGGCGCTCGCCTTGCCCGGCCGGTAGCCGATCGACTCCATGAACTGGCCGGTGCCCTCGATGCCGTGCCCGCCGAACCAGCCGAACAGCTTCTGCGTGCCGTGCGCGGCCAGTACGCCGCCGGCACCCAGCCGGAGCAACAGCAGGCCCAGATCACGTCGGTCGTAAGCACTCACAGCGACTCCCGGAGCAGACAGCAGGTACAGGTCCCCTCCCGCGTAACCACCGTCGCACCCGGAGCACCCGACCGGCCTGCCTTCGCCGCCGTTCGGGTGGCGGGCTGCGGGGCCCGGTGTGAGGCTGACCGGTATGACGATTCAGACGTCCAAACTGCGCGACCCCGCCGTCCGTGCCTTCGTCACCGCCGTCAACGCACACGACCGCGAGGGCTTCATGAGCATCCTCGCGCCCGGCGCGACCATGGCGGACGACGGCACCGACCGTGACCTCGCCGACTGGATCGACCGGGAGATCTTCTCCTCGAACGGTCACATGGAGGTCGACAACGAGTCGAACCACGGCCGCGACCTCCTCGCCAGCTACCGCAACGACACCTACGGCGAGATGCGCACCCAGTGGCACTTCGAGGTCGAGGAGGACGGCCGGATCTCCCGCTTCGAGACCGGTCAGGCGTAACCGGCCAGGCGTAACCGGTTCCTCACCAGCGGCGGCCGCACCCTCGGCCAGGGCGCCCTCGCCTGGCTGTGGGCCCGCAGCCCGCGCACCGTACCGATCCCGGGGTTCCGTTCCGTCGCTCAGGCCGAGCAGAACGCGGGCGCCCTGGAGAAGGGCGCGCTCAGCGGTGAGCAACTGGCCGAGGCGGACCGGATCCCGGGGCGCTGAGCGGCATCCGGCAACCCTGCCGATCGCACGGCAGCCGTTCCACCCACCGGTGCGTATCCCGCGGTCCCGCGCGAGATCCACCCCCACCCGGTGTCGTGGAACGGCTGCCGTCCACCCCCCTCGGTGTGGCCTGCGGAAGCACCATGCTCCAAATGTGAAGCTCCGGTGCAGGCAGAGTTGAGCATAAGTCGTCTAACAGCACTGATGCAGCGGAATTCCAGATTCCACTTGTGCAGGTTGCGGGGGCAACTACCGGCCGTCGATTCTCAGCCACGCCCCACGTACGGCATCGCCGTCGCCAGTACGGTCGCGAACTGCACGTTCGCCTCCAGTGGCAGCTCGGCCATGTGCCGCACGGTCCGCGCCACGTCGGCGACGTCCATCACGGGCTCGGGCGCCACCGAGCCGTTCGCCTGGAGCGCGCCGGTCTGCATGCGGGCCGTCATGTCGGTCGCCGCGTTGCCGATGTCGATCTGGCCCACGGCGATGTCGTACGGCCGCCCGTCCAGCGAGAGCGCCTTCGTCAGGCCGGTCAGCGCGTGCTTGGTCGCCGTGTAGGCCACCGAGTGGGGGCGGGGCGTGTGTGCGGAGATCGAGCCGTTGTTGATGATCCGGCCGCCGCGCGGGTCCTGCTCCTTCATCTGCCGGAACGCCGCCTGCGCGCACAGGAACGCCCCGTTGAGGTTGGTGTCCACCACGTGCCGCCAGGCCTCGTACGGCAGCTCCTCCACCGGCACCCCGCCGGGCCCGAACGTCCCCGCGTTGTTGAACAGCAGGTCGAGCCGCCCGAACCGCGCCACGGTGGCGGCGAACAGCGCGGCCACGTCCTCCTGACGTGAGACGTCGGTCCGTACGGCGAGCGCGGCGCCCTCGGGCACCAGCGCAGCCGTCTCCTCCAGCGTCTCCACGCGCCGCCCGGCCAGCGCCACCGACCAGCCCGCGCGCAGCAGTTCCGCCGCCACCGCCCGCCCGATGCCGGAGCCGGCGCCGGTCACCACGGCCGTCCTCGTGTCCGTTTGCCTGTCGTTCATGGGGTCGCAGGCTACGCGACGGTCCGCCATTCGGAACTCATCTGTCTGCCATCCGGGTGTTGTGTACGCGCCAAGAGGGTGTCGTCACCGGCCACTCCAATGCCTCATGCATCCATCAGCAAGGGGAGGACCGGATGACCACCACGACAGACCTGCCCCAGCACAGCCCCGAACTGCGCGCGGCAGCCCGCCACATCGGGCGCCGCCGCTTCCTGACCGTCACGGGCGCGGCCGCCGCGCTCGCCTTCGCCGTGAACGTGCCGGCCGCGGGCACCGCGAGCGCCGCCCGGTTCGACGCCCGCAAGATCACCGACAACCCCTTCACCCTCGGCGTCGCCTCCGGCGACCCGCTGCCCGACTCCGTCCTGCTGTGGACCCGTCTCGCCCCCGCCCCGTACCAGCCCGACAGCGGGCTGCCCGCCCAGCGGATCACGGTGCACTGGGAGCTGGCGCACGACGAGGGGTTCACCCGGATCGCCAGACGCGGCGCGGCCGTCGCCCACCCGGAGTTCCACCACACGGTCCACGTCGAGGTCGCCGCCCTCGAAGCGGGCCGCGTCTACTACTACCGCTTCCGCGCGGGCACCTGGACCAGCGAGACGGGCCGCACCCGCACCGCACCGGCCCGCACCGCCGCGACGAGCTCCCTGACCCTCGCCGCCGTGTCCTGCCAGGCCTACACCGACGGCTACTACACCGCCTACCGCCATCTCGCCCAGGACGACGTGGACGTCGTGTTCCACCTCGGCGACTACCTGTACGAGTACGCGGTCAACTCCGTCGGCGGCTACCGCAACTACACCGACCGCACGCTCCCCGCGCTCTTCAACCGCGAGACGACGACCCTGGAGGACTACCGGCTGCGCTACGCCCTGTTCAAGTCCGACCCGGACCTGAGGGCCGCGCACGCCGCGCACCCCTTCGTCGTCACCTGGGACGACCACGAGACCGAGAACAACTACGCCGACGACATCCCGGAGAACAGCGTCCCGCCGGAGGAGTTCCTGCTGCGCCGGGCCGCCGCCTACCGCGCCTACTGGGAGAACCAGCCCCTGCGCCTGCCGCAGCGCCCCACCGGCCCCGACATGCAGCTCTACCGCCGCCTGCACTGGGGCCGGCTCGCCCAGTTCGACGTGCTCGACACCCGGCAGTACCGCTCCAACCAGGCCTACGGCGACGGCGCCCAGATCCCCGGCCCCGAGGTCGACGACCCGGCGCGCACCATGACCGGCGCCACCCAGGAGCGGTGGCTGCTCGACGGCTGGCGCGACTCCGCGGCGCTGTGGAACGTCGTACCGCAGCAGGTCACCTTCGCCCAGCGCGAGTTCGACCTCACCGAGCCGTCACGGGTCTCCATGGACGCCTGGGACGGCTACCGCGCCTCCCGCCGCCGGGTCCTGGACGGCGCCGAGGCCGCCGGCGTCGAGAACCTGATGGTGCTCACCGGCGACGTCCACGTCGGCTACGGCTTCGACATCAAGGACGACTTCGACGCCCCCGACTCCGCCACCCTCGGCACCGAGATCGTCGCCACGTCGATCACCAGCGGCCGCGACGGCAGCGACAGGCCCGCCAACTGGGACACGTACATGAGGGCCAACCCGCACATGCGGTTCTACAACGGGCGGCGCGGCTACGTGACCGTCGCCCTGGGACAGCAGCTCGCGCGGGCCGACTTCAGGACGGTGCCGTACGTGACCACGCCCGGGGCGCCCCTCACGACGGCCGCCTCCTTCGTCACACAGGTCGGGGCCCAGGGGCTCACGCCGGCGTGAGTTCGGGCGCCTCGCCCGCGGTCTCCTCGCCGGTGCTCTCCTCGCCCGGGTAGCGGACGCCGACCCGGTCCCGGATCGCGTCGAGCGTCCGCATCACGGCGAGCGTGCCCTCCAGCGGGACCAGCGGCGACTCCGTCTCGCCGGCCCGCAGGGCCCGCATCACCTCGGCTGCCTCGTGCCGCAGGGTGTTGCGCGGCCCGTCGGCCGGGTCGGCCGTGAACTCCTCGGGGTCACGGCCGTCCCGGTGCAGCACGAAACGCTCCGGGAAGAAGAAACCGCCCGGCACGTCGATCCGGCCGGCCGAGCCGGTGACCGACGCGGCGGTCGCCGTACCGCCGACGATCGAGCAGTGCAGCGAGGCGAGCGCGCCGGTGTCCCAGGACAGCAGGGCTCCGGTCTGGAGGTCGACGCCCTCCGGGGACAGCGTCGCGCGCGCCGTCACGTCCGACGGCTCCCCGAGCAGCAGTTGCGCGAAGGAGACCGGGTACACACCGAGGTCCAGCAGCGCGCCGCCGCCCTGCGCCGGGTCGCGCAGCCGGTGCGAGGGCGGCAGCGTTCCGTTCCTCGCCTCCGGCAAGAGGTGACCGGCCAGCCCGAAGTCCGCCTGGACATGGCGCACTTCGCCGATCGCGCCGTCGTCGACCAGGGCCTTGAGCCGCCGCACCAGCGGGTTGCAGTACATCCACATCGCTTCCATCAGGAAGCTGCGGCGGGCCTTCGCCAGCGCGACCAGTTCCGCCGCCTCGCGTGCGTTCAGCGTGAACGCCTTCTCGCACAGCACATGGCGGCCCGCCTCCAGGCACAGCCCGGCGGCCTCGCGGTGCGCCGAGTGCGGAGTGGCGACGTACACGACATCGATGTCGCCGTCCTCGGCGAGCGAGGTCCAGTCGCCGTAGGCCCGGGGGATGCCGAACCGCTCCGCGAACACGTCGGCCGACTCCTGCCGCCGCGAGGCGACGGCCACCACCTCGGCGTCGGGCAGGTCCACGAGATCCGCGGTGAACGCGGCGGCGATCCCGCCGGTCGCCAGAATCCCCCACCGCACCTTCTGCTCGGCCATCGCGGCCCCGCCCCTCGCTCATGTGTCCCCAGGCACTGTGTACGAGCTGAGAGCATAGAGGGCGGATCACTCGGAGAGGGAGGGGCGCATGGGCGACCGTGGGGGGCCGATACCGGACGTCTCGCAGTCGGCGGTATCGAGGACGGACCGACCGCCCACCCGTACCCTGCGCGCCACCGGGCTCCTCGTCACCTTCATCCTCGGCGGCCTGACGGCCACGCCCCCGCTGGCGATGGACATGTACCTCCCGGCGCTGCCCGAGGTCACCGGTTCCCTGCACGCGCCCGCCGCGACCGTCCAGCTCACCCTCACCGCCTGCCTCGCCGGCATGGCCCTCGGGCAGCTGGTGGTCGGCCCGATGAGCGACCGCTGGGGCCGCAGACGCCCGCTGCTCGCGGGTCTCGCCGTCTACGTCGTGGCCACCGCGCTGTGCGCCCTCGCGCCCACCGTCGAGGCCCTGGTCGCCTTCCGGCTGGCGCAGGGCCTCGCGGGCGCCGCGGCGATCGTGATCGCACGGGCGGTCGTCCGCGACCTCTACGACGGCCTGGCCATGGCCCGCTTCTTCTCGACCCTGATGCTGATCTCCGGGGTCGCCCCGATCGTGGCGCCGCTCATCGGCGGGCAGATCCTGCGGGTGACGGACTGGCGGGGCGTGTTCGTCGTGCTGACGGTCGTCGGCGTGCTGCTGGCCTGCCTCGTCTGGCGCAGGCTCCCCGAGACCCTGGCTCCCGAGGACCGGCACGCCGGAGGGGTGGGCGAGGCGCTGCGCACCATGCGCGGTCTGCTGGCCGACGGCGCGTTCGCCGGGTACACGCTGACGGGAGGCTTCGCCTTCGCGGCCCTCTTCGCCTACATCTCGGCGTCTCCCTTCGTGATCCAGGAGATCTACGGCGCCTCCCCGCAGACCTTCAGCCTGCTGTTCGGTCTCAACTCCGTCGGGCTGGTGGCCGTCGGCCAGATCAACGGCAAGGTGCTGGTCGGACGGGTCGGCCTGGACCGGGTGCTCGGCGTGGGCCTGGGGACCGTCCTCCTCGCCGCGACCGCGCTGCTGCTGATGTCCCTCGGCGTGTTCGGCGAGGTCGGACTGGTGCCGGTGGCCGCCGCGCTGTTCGTGCTCATGTCCGCGATGGGCATCACACTCCCCAACACCCAGGCCCTCGCCCTCCAGCGCACCAAGCACGCCGCCGGGTCCGCCTCCGCGCTCCTCGGCACGACCTCCTTCCTCATCGGCGCCGTCGCGTCGCCCCTCGTGGGCATCGCCGGCGAGGACACGGCCGTCCCGATGGCCGTCGTCCAACTGGCCGCAGCACTGGTGGCGCTGGCCTGCTTCATGGGAATGTGCCGTCCTTGGAACAGACGTGCGGGTGGCCGCGCGGATGGACGTCCGGTCGCGGAGGACGGGGGCACCCCCTGTTCGAGCGCATTCGAGAAATTGGGGGAGGAGAGCTGAGCGCGCCGAGACTGCGCGGGGACACGCCGGAAAGGGCCGGACTCGACCCCGAGGAGATCCGACATCTCGTCCGCGAGGTCCACGACCTCACCACCGGCTCCCGCCCCTGGGCGGCCGGAGCGGTGCTGATCGTGGGGCGGGGGCCGTACCTCGCCGTCGAGGAGGCGATGGGCTGGGCCGTGCGGTACGCCTCCTACGACGAGGAGAAGGACTCGGGCCAGGAACTCCCGCCCGACTCCCGCGTCCCGATGACGCCCACGACGCCCTTCGACCTGGCCTCCCTCACCAAGCTCTTCACCTCGGTCGCGGCGGTGCAGCAGATCGAGCGCGGCACGCTGGGCATCGACGCGCGGGTCGGGGCGTACCTGCCGGACTTCCGGGCGGCGGCGTACCACGACATCACGGTGCGCCAGCTGCTCACACACACCTCGGGGCTGCGGCCCGAACTCCCGCTGTACGACTGTGCGGACGACGCGGAGCGGCTGGAGATGCTCCGCGCGGAGGCGCCGATCGGTGTGCCCGGCACGTACTGCTACTCCGACCTGAACATGCTGCTGCTCCAGCACGTCCTGGAACGCATCACCGGCCGGGGCCTCGACGTCCTGATCCACGACTGCATCACGCGTCCGCTGGGCATGACCGCGACCCGGTTCGGGCCCTGCCCCGGCGCGGCGGCGACCGAGGACCAGCGCCGGCCCTGGGCCAAGGCGGACCGGGGCATGCTGCGGGGGGTCGTCCACGACGAGAACGCGTGGGCGCTGGGCGGTGTCGCCGGTCACGCGGGCCTGTTCTCCACCGGCCGCGACCTCGCGGTCTTCTGCCGCGCCCTGCTGTCGGGCGGCGCGTACGGCCCCGCCCGCGTCCTGGGCCCCGACTTCGTGGAACTCCTCCTCGCCCCACCCGGCTTCGGCTTCGCCGTCGACCAGCCCTGGTTCATGGGCGAGCTGGCGGGCCGGGGAGCCGCCGGGCACACGGGCTTCACGGGGACGTCCCTGGTACTGGACCCGACCACGGACACGTTCCTGATCCTGCTGGCGAACACGGTCCACGCGCGACGCCGGGACGCGGACAGCCGACCGAGGGCGCGGGCGGGGACACGGGTGGCTCGGGCGGTACGGGG
>NZ_JBYIVZ010000057.1:0-63744 GCF_057710365.1 Streptomyces sp. bgisy027 | reverse complement strand
ACCGCAGAAAAAACACCCCCCCCCCCCCCCCCCCCCCCCCCCCGCTTCCGCGTGAACGGGGAATCTCAGACGTTGAATCCGAGGGCCCGAAGCTGCTCGCGGCCGTCGTCCGTGATCTTGTCCGGGCCCCACGGCGGCATCCAGACCCAGTTGATCCGGAGCTCGCTGACGAGGCCGTCCGTGGCGGACTTGGCCTGGTCCTCGATGACGTCCGTCAGCGGGCAGGCCGCCGAGGTCAGGGTCATGTCGAGGGTCGCGATGTTCGCGTCGTCGATGTGGATGCCGTAGATCAGGCCGAGGTTGACGACGTCGATGCCCAGCTCGGGGTCGACGACGTCGTACAGCGCCTCGCGGACCTCTTCCTCCGAGGCCGGCTTCATCTCAACGGTCTCGCTCATGCCGTCTTCCTTTCGGCGTCGGCTCCGCCCAGGGCCTGGGCCGTCGCGTCCTTCCACGCCATCCAGCTGAGGAGGGCGCACTTCACCCGGGCCGGGTACTTGGAGACGCCGGCGAACGCCACCGCGTCCTCCAGCACGTCCTCCATCGCGTCGTCCGGCTCGATCTTCCCCTTGGACTGCATCAGCTCCAGGAAGGTCTCCTGGATCTTCTGCGCGTCGGAGAGGTTCTTGCCGACGAGGAGTTCGTTCAGTACGGACGCGCTCGCCTGGCTGATGGAACAGCCCTGGCCCTCGTACGAGACGTCCTCGATCTTCGTGCCGTCGTACTTCACGCGCAGGGTGATCTCATCGCCGCACGTCGGGTTGACGTGGTGCACCTCGGCGTCGCCATCCCGCAAGCCCCGCCCGTGCGGGTTCTTGTAGTGGTCCAGGATGACTTCCTGGTACATCGAATCCAGCTTCATGCGATCGCTCGTCCCGTCAGCCGAAGAAGTTCCGGACATGCTCCAGGCCGTCCACCAGAGCGTCGATCTCGGCCGGCGTGGAGTACAGATAGAACGACGCTCGCGTGGTCGCAGGAATTCCGTACCGCAGGCACACCGGACGGGCGCAGTGGTGGCCGACCCGGACGGCGATGCCCTGCTCGTCGAGGACCTGGCCCACGTCGTGCGGGTGGATGTCGCCGAGGGTGAAGGAGATCGCGGCGCCGCGGTCCTCGGCCGTGGTGGGGCCGATGATCCTGAGGTCGGGGACCTCCGCGAGCCGCTTCACCGCGTACTCGGTGAGGGCGTGCTCATGGGCGAGGATCTTGTCCATGCCGATCGAGTTGAGGTAGTCGATCGCCGCGCCCAGACCGATCGCCTGGGAGATCGGGGGCGTGCCCGCCTCGAACTTGTGCGGGGCCGGAGCGTACGTCGACGAGTGCATCGACACGGTCTCGATCATCTCGCCGCCGCCGAGGAACGGAGGCAGGTCCTCAAGGAGCTCCTGGCGGCCCCAGAGCACGCCGATGCCGGTCGGGCCGCACATCTTGTGGCCGGTGAAGGCCACGAAGTCGGCCTGGAGGGACTGCACGTCCAGCGGCATGTGCGGCGCGGCCTGCGAGGCGTCGATGCACACCAGCGCACCGACCTCCTGCGCGCGGCGCACTATCGCCTCGACCGGGTTGAGGGTGCCCAGGATGTTCGACACCAGCACGAAGGAGACGATCTTCGTCTTCTCCGTGATGATCTCGTCGATGTTGGACAGGTCGAGACGGCCGTCGTCGGTGAGGCCGAACCACTTCAGCTTCGCGCCCGTGCGCTGCGCGAGCAGCTGCCACGGCACGATGTTGGAGTGGTGCTCCATCTCCGTGATGACGATCTCGGTCTCGTGGTCCACCCGGTAGGGCTCATCCGCCCAGCCCAGCATGTTGGCCACGAGGTTCAGCGACTCGGAGGCGTTCTTGGTGAAGATCACCTCGTCGCGCGAGGGCGCGTTGATGAACTCCGCGACCTTGTCGCGCGCGCCCTCGTACAGCGCCGTGGCCTCCTCGGCGAGGACGTGCACGCCACGGTGGACGTTGGCGTTGTGCTGCTCGTAGTACTCGGAGAGCACGTCGAGCACCTGGCGCGGCGTCTGCGAGGTCGCCGCGTTGTCCAGGTACACGAGCTTCTTGCCGTCGTGGACGACGCGGTCCAGGATCGGGAAGTCCTTGCGGAGCGCCTCGGTGTCGAGGAGGCCCGGCAGCTGTGTCACGCGGATGCGCCACCCTTCACGTACTTGTCGTAGCCCTCGGCCTCGAGCTGGTCCGCGAGCTCCGCTCCGCCGGACTCGGCGATACGGCCGTTCGCGAACACGTGCACGTGGTCGGGCTTGATGTAGCGCAGGATGCGCGTGTAGTGGGTGATCAGCAGGGTGCCGACCTCGCCGGTCTCACGGACCCGGTTCACGCCCTCGGAGACGACGCGCAGGGCGTCGACGTCCAGACCGGAGTCGGTCTCGTCGAGGATCGCGACCTTCGGCTTGAGCAGCTCCAGCTGAAGGATCTCGTGGCGCTTCTTCTCACCGCCGGAGAAGCCCTCGTTGACGTTGCGCTCGGCGAAGGACGGGTCCATGTTGAGGCGGGCCATCGCCTCCTTGACCTCCTTCACCCAGGTACGCAGCTTGGGGGCCTCGCCGCGGACGGCGGTGGCGGAGGTGCGCAGGAAGTTGGAGACCGAGACGCCGGGGACCTCGACCGGGTACTGCATCGCGAGGAACAGGCCCGCGCGGGCGCGCTCGTCGACGGACATCTCCAGGACGTCCTCACCGTCGAGGGTGACGGAGCCCGACGTGACCGTGTACTTCGGGTGACCCGCGAGCGAGTAGGCGAGGGTCGACTTGCCGGAGCCGTTGGGGCCCATGATGGCGTGCGTCTCGCCCTGCTTCACGGTGAGGTCGACGCCCTTGAGGATCTCCTTCGTGGCGTTGTCGGCCTCGACGGTGACGTGCAGGTCTCGGATTTCAAGCGTTGCCATGGGTGCCTCAGGACTCCTGGGTGAGGGAGACGAGAACGTCGTCCCCTTCGATCTTTACGGGGTATACGGGGACGGGGCGCGTCGCGGGGAGGCCGGACGGCTTACCGGTGCGCAGGTCGAACGCGGAGCCGTGCAGCCAGCACTCGATCTGGCAGTCCTCCACCTCGCCCTCGGAGAGCGAGACGTTCGCGTGCGAGCAGATGTCGTGGATCGCGAAGACCTCGCCCTCGGTGTGCACGAGAGACACCGGCGTGCCGTCGAGTTCCACCCGCTTCGGGGTGTCCTCCTCCAGCTCGCTCAGTGCGCACGCGCGTACGAAGGTGGTCATGCGACCGACGCCTCCAGCTCCTCTTCGATCTTGGCGATGAGGCGCTCCTCGATGTCCGCGACACCGATCTGCTGGACCAGCTCGGCGAAGAAGCCACGGACGACGAGGCGGCGGGCCTCGTGCTCCGGGATGCCGCGGGCCATCAGGTAGAAGAGCTGCTCGTCGTCGAAGCGGCCGGTCGCGGAGGCGTGGCCGGCGCCGACGATCTCGCCGGTCTCGATCTCCAGGTTCGGCACGGAGTCGACGCGGGCGCCGTCGGTCAGAACCAGGTTGCGGTTCATCTCGTAGGTGTCGGTGCCCTCGGCCTTGGCCTCGATCAGCACGTCGCCGATCCACACCGCGTGGGCGTTGTCGCCCTGGAGCGCGCCCTTGTAGACGACGTTCGACTTGCAGTGCGGGGTGTTGTGGTCGACCAGGAGGCGGTGCTCCTGGTGCTGGCCGGCGTCCGTGAAGTACAGGCCGAACAGCTCGGCCTCGCCGCCGGTGCCGGCGTAGGAGACGCGCGGGTGCAGCCGTACGACGTCGCCGCCGAAGGTGACGACCACGGACTTGAAGGAGGCGTCACGGCCGACGAGGGCGTTGTGCTGGGCCACGTGGACGGCCTTGTCGTCCCAGTCCTGGACGGAGACGACGGTCAGCTTGGCGCCGTCACCGAGGACGTAGTCGACGCCTGCGGCGAGGACCGCGTCACCGGTGTGGTCGATGACGACGACGGCTTCGGCGAAGGCACCCAGCTCGATGACCTGGTGCGCGTAGGCGGTGCCGCCCTCGCCGTGCACGGCGATACGGACCGGCTCGGTGAGGACCGTCTCCTTGGGGACGGTGATCACGCCGGCCTTCTCGAACGCGGTGTACGCCTGGGCGGCGACGCGGTCCACCGGGGTGCCCGCCCTGCCGAGCCGGGCGTCGTCACGGCCGACGGTCTCGACGATGACCCCCTCGGGGGCCTCGATGTCGACCTTCACGCCGTCGCCGGTGGCGGTCGCGGTGCCGTCGTGCAGCCCGCGCAGGCGCTCCAGCGGGGTGAACCGCCACTCCTCCTCGCGGCCGTGCGGTACCGGGAAGTCGGCCACGTCGAAGGACGGGGGCGCGCTCATGCGCGTGGCGACGGTCGACTCGGCGGCCACCGCGATCGAGCCGGCGGTGGTGCTGCCCACCGGGATGTTCTGGGCCTCAGCCATGGCTGTCGGTCTGCTCTCTTTCCTGCGTTCTGCGATCTTCGGCCCGCCCCGGAGAGGCGGGCCGCCTGCTGCTTCGGGCGGTGGGGGCCTTAGCCGACCGCACCTTCCATCTGCAGCTCGATCAGCCGGTTGAGCTCAAGGGCGTACTCCATCGGCAGCTCCTTGGCGATCGGCTCGACGAAGCCGCGCACGATCATCGCCATCGCCTCGTCCTCGGAGAGACCGCGGCTCATCAGGTAGAAGAGCTGGTCCTCGGAGACCTTGGAGACGGTCGCCTCGTGGCCCATGGAGACGTCGTCCTCGCGGACGTCGACGTACGGGTAGGTGTCCGAGCGGGAGATCGTGTCGACGAGCAGAGCGTCACAGAGCACGTTGGACTTCGCACCCGGGGCGCCCTCGCCGATCTCGATCAGACCGCGGTAGGAGGTGCGGCCACCGCCACGCGCCACGGACTTCGACACGATGTTGGACGAGGTGTTCGGGGCCATGTGGACCATCTTGGCGCCGGCGTCCTGGTGCTGGCCCTCGCCCGCGAAGGCGATGGACAGGGTCTCGCCCTTGGCGTGCTCGCCCATCAGGTAGACGGCCGGGTACTTCATCGTCACCTTGGAGCCGATGTTGCCGTCGACCCACTCCATGGTCGCGCCCTCGTAGGCGACGGCGCGCTTGGTGACCAGGTTGTAGACGTTGTTCGACCAGTTCTGGATGGTCGTGTAGCGGCAGCGGGCGCCCTTCTTCACGATGATCTCGACGACCGCGGAGTGCAGGGAGTCCGACTTGTAGATCGGGGCCGTGCAACCCTCGACGTAGTGGACGTAGGCGTCCTCGTCGACGATGATCAGCGTCCGCTCGAACTGGCCCATGTTCTCGGTGTTGATCCGGAAGTAGGCCTGGAGCGGGATCTCCACGTGCACGCCCTTCGGCACGTAGATGAAGGAGCCGCCCGACCACACGGCGGTGTTCAGGGAGGCGAACTTGTTGTCACCGACGGGGATGACGGTCCCGAAGTACTCCTTGAAGAGCTCCGGGTGCTCCTTCAGGGCGGTGTCGGTGTCCAGGAAGATGACGCCCTGCTCCTCCAGGTCCTCGCGGATCTGGTGGTAGACGACCTCGGACTCGTACTGGGCCGCGACACCGGCCACGAGGCGCTGCTTCTCCGCCTCGGGGATGCCGAGCTTGTCGTACGTGTTCTTGATGTCCTCGGGCAGGTCCTCCCAGGACTCCGCCTGCTTCTCCGTGGAGCGCACGAAGTACTTGATGTTGTCGAAGTCGATGCCGGAGAGGTCGGAGCCCCAGTTCGGCATGGGCTTCTTGTCGAACAGCCGCAGACCCTTGAGACGGAGCTTGGTCATCCACTCCGGCTCGCTCTTCTTCGCGGAGATGTCACGGACGACGTCCTCGCTCAGACCGCGCTTCGCAGAGGCGCCGGCTTCGTCGGAGTCGGCCCAGCCGTATTCGTACTTGCCCAGGCCCTCGAGCTCAGGGTGGGCAGTCTCCTCGATGGGGAGAGTCATGCGGGGTTCCTCCCGGCCGTGCTTGCAGATGCGTTATCGGTGTTCTGGGAAATCTTCGGGATGAACGTCGTGCAGACGCCGTCGCCGTGCGCGATCGTCGCCAGTCTCTGGACGTGCGTTCCGAGCAGTTCGGCGAAGATCTCCGTCTCCGCCTCGCACAGCTGGGGGAACTGCTCCGCGACATGGACGACCGGGCAGTGGTGCTGGCAGAGCTGCTCGCCTTTTTGAGGGAGGGGCGCGCTGCGCGCCGTAGCAGCGTACCCGTCGACGCTCAAGGCCTTGGCCAGGGCTTCGGTCCGCTCATCGGGGCTGACGGCCTCGATCGCCTTGCGGTAGACGCTCGCCTGGGCGGCGATCCGGGCGCGGGCGAAGGCGGCGACCGCCTCGCTCCCGCCCTCGCGCTCGGCGATCCACTTCAGGGCGTCAGCGGCGAGCTTGTCGTAGGACTGGTCGAAGGCGTCCCGGCCGCAGTCGGTGAGCGCGAAGACCTTGGCGGGACGGCCGCGCGTGCGCGTGCCGTACACCCGCTGTTCCCGGGGCTCCACGACGTCGTCGGCGACCAGTGCGTCCAGATGCCTGCGTACGGCGGCCTGGGTGAGACCCAGGCGCCCCGCCAGCTCGGCGACGGTCGACGGGCCGTGGTGCAGGATGGACCGCGCGACCCGGTTGCGTGTCGAACGCTCCCCGGTCGTGAGCTCCTCCTGAGGGGCCCCCGTGGGGGTCTCCCGAGCCTCGCCGACGTTTTTCACAACGCCATTGTTGCGTAATTCCTCAAAGGCAGGCAAGCCGCGCCCGCGCCCCCCGACGGTGCGCTGCGTCACTTAGGCATACCTAATCTGACCTGCGGAAACGATCTTTGATCGATCAAACCAGTGGCGCCGCGAGACCCCCTTCCGGAACACTCCGGAAGCATGCCCACACCCCCTCCGACCGGCCCTCTTGTCACTCGGGGCACCCTCGCCGCACAGTTGCGCGAGGTAGGCGTCCGATCCGGTGACACGCTCCTCGCGCACTCCTCGCTCAGCTCCCTCGGCTGGGTCTGCGGAGGCCCCGTCACGGTGGTCCAGGCACTGCTCGACGCCCTCGGTCCCGAGGGCACGCTGGTGGTGCCCACCCAGACCGGTGACCTCTCGGATCCGGCGGTGTGGAGCAACCCGCCCGTTCCCGAGGAGTGGTGGGAGACCATTCGGGCGACGATGCCCCCGTACGACCCGGCCGTCACGCCCACGCGCGGGGTCGGCGTCGTTCCGGAGACCGTGCGGACCTGGCCGGGCGCCCTGCGCAGCGCGCACCCGCAGACGTCCTTCGCGGCTCTCGGCCCGCGCGCGGCCGAGATAGTCGGGGGCCACGCCCTCGACTGCCGGCTCGGTGAGCGCAGCCCGCTGGCCCGGCTGGAGGCGCTGCACGCACGCGTGCTGCTGCTCGGCGCCGGCTACGACACCTGTACGTGCTTTCACCTGGCCGAGTACCGGATCCCGTCACCGCTGGTGAAGGTGGGGCGGCCGGGGCCCACGGGCTGGGAGGTGGTGACCGAGGTGTCGATCACCTCGGACCGGTTCGACGAGCTCGGCCACGACTTCGAGCGGGACCGTCCCGTGGTGCGCGGGAAGGCGGGCGCGGCCGACGTGCGACTGTTCCCGGTGGCCGACGCGGTGGCCTACGCACAGCGGTGGCTGGGCATCCACCGGCCCCGCGTGGAGGAGATATGAGGACGGCCCTGCGGGAAGATGTGAACCCGGCCGTCCGGGGGACCCGCGCCCTACCTAGACTCTGGAGCCATGCGAACTGAGCCCGTGCTCCAGGTCCAGGCCCTGGTGAAGCGGTACGGCGGCAAAACCGCGGTCAACGGCCTCGACCTGGTGGCCCGGGCCGGTGTCACCGCCGTGCTCGGACCCAATGGCGCGGGCAAGACCACGACCGTCGAGACCTGCGAGGGATACCGCAAGCCGGACTCCGGCTCGGTACGGGTCCTGGGGCTCGACCCGGTGAGACAGTCCGCTGCGCTGCGGCCCCGGATCGGCGTGATGCTCCAGTCCGGCGGCGTCTACTCGGGCGCGCGGGCCGACGAGATGCTCCGCCATGTCGCCAAGCTGCACGCGGAGCCCCTGGACGTGGACGCCCTCATCGAGCGGCTCGGTCTGGGCAGCTGCGGCCGGACCGGCTACCGCCGGCTGTCCGGCGGGCAGCAGCAGCGGCTCGCGCTCGCCATGGCCGTGGTCGGACGCCCGGAGCTGGTGTTCCTGGACGAGCCGACCGCCGGTCTCGATCCGCAGGCCCGCCGGGCCACCTGGGACCTGATCCGGGACCTGCGCACGGACGGCGTCTCCGTGATCCTCACGACGCACTACATGGACGAGGCCGAGCAGCTCGCCGACGATGTCGCGATCATCGACGCCGGCCGTGTCATCGCCCACGGCTCCCCCGAGGACCTGTGCCGCGGCGGCGCCGAGAACACCCTCCGCTTCACCGGCCGCCCCGGCCTGGACGTGGGGTCCCTGCTCAAGGCGCTGCCCGCCGACTGCACGGCCGCGGAGCTGACGCCGGGCTCGTACCGCGTCGTCGGCAAAGTCGACCCGCAGTTGCTCGCGACGGTGACGTCGTGGTGCGCACAGCACGGGGTGATGCCGGACCGGATCTCGGTCGAGCGGCACACCCTGGAGGACGTCTTCTTGGAGCTCACCGGTAAGGAGCTGCGCGCGTGACCGCCGTCGGTACAGGTTCGGGTACCTACACCCCGAGGCCGGGCGCCGCCCCGCTCCCCCGCATGATCGGGGCGCAGGCGGCCCTGGAGACGAAGATGCTGCTGCGCAACGGCGAGCAGCTGCTGCTGACGGTGGTGATCCCCACCCTGCTGCTGGTCCTGTTCAGCTCGGTGGACATCGTGGACACGGGCGCCGGCGAGGCCGTCGACTTCCTCGCTCCCGGCATCCTGGCGCTCGCCGTGATGTCGACGGCGTTCACGGGGCAGGCCATCGCCACGGGCTTCGAGCGCCGCTACGGCGTGCTGAAGCGGCTGGCCTCCTCACCGCTGCCGCGCTGGGGCCTGATGACGGCGAAGACGGTGTCGGTGCTGGTCACCGAGATCCTCCAGATCGTCCTGCTGACGATGATCGCCTTCGCGCTGGGCTGGTCGCCCGAGGGCAGCCCGCCGGCCGTCCTGCTCCTGCTGGTCCTCGGCACCGCGGCCTTCTCCGGGCTCGGTCTGCTGATGGCCGGCACGCTCAAGGCCGAGGCCACCCTGGCTGCCGCCAACCTGGTGTTCCTGCTGCTGCTCGTCGGGGGCGGGGTGATCGTGCCGCTGGACAGGTTCCCGGCCGCCGCGCAGGACGTCCTCGGTCTGCTGCCCATCTCCGCGCTCTCCGACGGACTGCGGGACGTGCTCCAGCACGGGGCCGGAATGCCGTGGGGCGACCTGGGGATCCTGGCCGTGTGGGCGGTCGTGGGCCTGGCGGCGGCCGGCAGGTTCTTCCGCTGGGAGTAGGGCTCCGCGAACCCGGTGGGGACCCTCGTGAAAGCGTGCACAAGCGGCCGCCTACGATAGGGCGCGTGCCAAACGTGACCCGCGCCGACGCCGTAGCGGCCGTGCGCAACCCGCTCGCCTTCATCGCCGCACGCTGGACCCCCGCTCCGAGGACGGTCCGACGGGCGGCCCTCGCCGCGCTCGTGATGTCGGTGCTCATCGTGGTCACCGGCGGTGCGGTGCGCCTGACCGGGTCCGGGCTCGGCTGCCCGACCTGGCCCAAGTGCACCGACGACTCGCTCACCGCCACCAGCGAGATGGGTCTGCACGGCGCCATCGAGTTCGGCAACCGCATGCTGACGTACGTGCTGTGCGCCGCGGTCGGCTGGGCGATCATCGCCGCGCGCGCCACGAAGCCCTACCGGCGGGACCTGACCCGCCTGGGGTGGGCGCAGTTCTGGATCGTGATGAGCAACGCCGTGCTCGGCGGCATCGTCGTCCTGGTCGGCCTCAACCCGTACACGGTGGCGGCCCACTTCGTGGCGACGTCCGCGCTCATCGCCGTCGCCACGGTGATGTGGCAGCGCACCCGGGAGGGCGACGGCGCCCCGCGCCCCCTGGTGGGCAAGGCGGTGCAGCAGCTGGTGTGGGTCCTGGTCGCGGCCTCGGTGCTGCTGATCCTGGTCGGCACGGTGGTCACCGGCGCGGGCCCGCACGCGGGCGACTCCAGCGAGGTCGAGCGGATGCCGGTCGACTGGGAGAACGTCACCAAGCTGCACGCCGTGCTGGCGTGGATCGTGGTCACCCTGACCTTCGCGCTCTGGTTCGTCCTCAAGGCGGTCGACGCCCCGAAGGGCCCCCTGAACCGCACCCGCGACCTCTTCCTGATCCTGCTCGCGCAGGGCGTCATCGGCTACGTCCAGTACTTCACGGACCTGCCGGAGCTGCTGGTCGGCCTGCACATGTTCGGCTCGGCCCTGGTCTGGATCGCCGTGCTCCGCGTGCTGCTCGCCCTGCGGGAACGGCCGCTCGACGAGGTCGCGATCCCGCAACCGGCCGCCGAGGCCGCGGTCGGCACGCGCGCGTAGGCCGTCCGGGCCGCTCGGTCCGGCCCCTGCACATGCGTAGCCGTTCGTCCGCTCAGTCCAGCCCGTACACCCGCCTGGCGTTGGCCGCCGCGACCATGCCCGCCACCCGCTGGGCGTCCGCGAGCGACCACGCGCCCTCGGCGACCCAGCCGCCGAGCACCCTGGCGAGGGCCTCGCGGAAGAGCCGGGCGCCCACCACGTGCAGTTCGGGCAGGCCCTGGGCACCGCTGGAGAAGAGGATCTTGCCGAAGGGCGCGAGCTCCAGGATCTCGGCGAGGATCGTCGCCGCGCGGGCGCCGGTGCGGACGAGTGCGGCGCCGGAGTCGGCGTAGACGTGCGGGAAGACGCCGGCCAGATGGGCGGCGTGCCGGTGGTACGGGTAGCCGTGCAGCAGGACCAGATCGGTGCCGAGGCCGGCCGTGGCGCGGACGAAGTCCGTGAGCAGCACCGGGTCGGTGCGGTCGATGCGCAGGCCCGGCTCGCCCAGCCCCGCGTGCAGTTGGAGCGGCAGCCCCGAGGCGATGGCGATCCACAGCAGGTGCCGCAGCAGCACGGGGTCGCTCAGCTCACCGCCGACCCTGCGGGCCGCGAGCCAGCGCCCCGCCGCGCCACGCACCTCTCCCGGGCCCGGCGGTTCGGGTGCGAGCGCGAGGCCGTGCCGTACGCCCGCGACCGAGGTGAAGGCCACGGCGTTCACGGCAGCACCGTGCACCGACTCGGCGAGGTTGGCGAGGAAGGACTCGACCGTGCCGGAGGTGTCGGCGACCTGTTCGGCGAGGAGTTCCAGGCGCACGATCTCGTGGGCCCGGGCGGAGCCGGCGGACGCCATCTCGGGCGGTCCGGTGAGGTCGCCGGGCAGTCCGGTGTCGACCAGGTAGGTGGTGATGCCGCTGCCCCGCAGCAGACGCCGGCCCGCCTCCAGTACGCCGAGTTCACGACGCCGGGCCAGATAGCGGGCGGGCGGGCAGTGCGGTTCCAGGCCCAGCAGAGGGGGGCACCAGCGTCGTACGGCGAAGCCCGTCTGGGTGTCGAAGAGGGTGGTGCCGGGCGCGGGCGGGCCCTCGGTGCGGGCCAGCTGGGCCTCGAAGGTGCCGAGGCCCAGTTCCGTACGCAGTACGCCGTGGCAGTACTGGTCCACGAGGGACGGCGTCTCGATCATCCGGGCTCCCCGTGGGTGGACGCTTCTTACACGTCCTAACGGGTGAACCGGTGAGTTGGTGTTGCGAAAGGGGAGGGTGGCTCAGGAATGGGCGTGACTCAGCCGCCGATCTGGATGCCCGCCATCCTCTTCCACTCGTACGGCCCGGTCGTCACCTTCGCCGCGAACTCGCCGTCGAAGGACTCGTGGCGGGTGATCCCGGACTTCTCCACCGCCTTCTCGGCGATCTCGTACGACGGTGCCACCAGGTCTCCCCAGCCGCCGTCCTCGCCCACGAGCACGATCCGGGCGCCCCGCTCGCCGATGTAGGCCACCTGCCCCTCGGCGCCGCCGTGGGACTTCGCGAAGGAGTTGATCTGCTTGGCCAGCTTGGCCACCCTGCGCTCGGCCTTCTGGTCAACCTGCTGCGTGTCTGCCATGGCCAGGATGCTACTCACGAGTAGATCAGCTGGCGAGAGCGGGGCACTGTGACGTGCGTCAGCGCAGGAAGGGATCCACCGCGACCGCGACGAAGAGCAGCGAGACGTAGGTGATCGACCAGTGGAACAGCCGCATCTCCTTGAGCCTGCCGCCCGTCACCTCGGCCTTCGCGCGGTTCTGGAGGGCGTGCGCCTCCCACAGCCACCAGCCGCCCGCGCCCAGCGCGACCGCGGTGTAGAACCAGCCCGTGTAGCCGAGCGGGGTCAGCAGCAGGGAGACCGCCACCATCACCCAGCTGTAGATGACGATCTGCTTGGCGACGACCTTGTTGGAGGCGATGACCGGGAGCATGGGCACGCCCACGCGCGCGTAGTCGTCCTTCACCTTCATGGACAGCGGCCAGTAGTGCGGCGGCGTCCAGAAGAAGATCACCATGAAGAGGATGAGCGGGGCCCAGGACAGCGAGTTCGTGACCGCCGACCAGCCGATCAGCACCGGCATGCAGCCCGCGATGCCGCCCCACACGATGTTCTGCGACGTACGCCGCTTGAGGATCATCGTGTAGACGACGACGTAGAAGAGGAGCGCTCCGAGTGAGAGCCAGGCGCTCAGCCAGTTGACGGTCAGGCCGAACAGCAGGGTGGAGACGACCGCGAGGGTGATACCGAAGGCCAGGCACTCGCGCGGGCTGACCGTCCCGGTGACCAGCGGCCGCTGCGACGTGCGGTCCATGAGCGCGTCGATGTCGCGGTCGATGTACATGTTCAGCGCGTTGGCGCCACCCGCGGAGAGGTAGCCGCCGATGCAGGTGAGCAGCACCAGACCGAGGTCGGGCACCCCCTGCTCGGCCAGGAACATCACCGGAACCGTGGTGATGAGCAGCAGCTCGATGATCCGCGGCTTGGTAAGCGCCACGAACCCCTTGACCCGGGCCCCGATCGGCCGCCGGCTCGGGCTCTGGCTCGTCCCGATATCCCCCATGGCCTTAATGGCATGGGCGGTGCCCCCATCCGCTGGACGGGATTCAACGGCCGTCACGCACACCCCTGACAGAGACATCCCAGCAAGCCTCTCCGTGTGAAGTCCCGGTAAAGGCTCGCGCGTACCACGCCACTGTAGACGTTGCCCAGACCCGGACATTCGCGGGGGTGGGGTCGTGTTGGAGGGGGCCGTCCGAAGGGCGCGACGAAGCTCGATTGAGCACCCGGATGAGCGGCTCCGTATTCACTTGCCGAATGCGGAACGTCCCAGTCGGGAGGCACATCCCGGCGACTCCCGGCAGTCTGGAACGAGTCGAAAAAACGCACGTACTTCCGGGGGTAGGCTCGACAACGGCCGGCCGACGCCGAGTACGCCGGCAGCCGGTGGGCCGTGTGCCCGCGACACCGGCAACCGACATGTGGAGAGGAGCCCTGACCCAGGGTGAGCACCAAGCCGACCACCACAGACCTCGAGTGGACCGAGCTGGACCAGCGGGCTGTCGACACCGCCCGCGTCCTGGCCGCCGACGCCGTACAGAAGGTCGGAAACGGCCATCCGGGTACGGCGATGAGCCTGGCCCCCGCCGCCTACACCCTCTTCCAGAAGGTGATGCGGCACGACCCCGCGGACGCCGAGTGGGTCGGTCGCGACCGCTTCGTGCTGTCCGCGGGCCACTCGTCCCTGACCCTCTACACCCAGCTGTACCTGGCCGGCTTCGGTCTGGAGCTGGACGACCTGAAGGCGTTCCGGACGTGGGGTTCGAAGACCCCGGGCCACCCGGAGTACGGCCACACCACGGGCGTCGAGACGACGACCGGCCCCCTGGGCCAGGGTGTCGCCAACGCCGTCGGCATGGCGATGGCCGCCCGCTACGAGCGCGGCCTGTTCGACCCGGAGGCCGCCCCGGGCACCTCCCCCTTCGACCACTTCGTCTTCGCCGTCGCCGGTGACGGCTGCCTCCAGGAGGGCATCTCCGCCGAGGCGTCCTCGCTGGCCGGCCACCAGCAGCTCGGCAACCTGGTCCTGCTGTGGGACGACAACCACATCTCGATCGAGGGCGACACCGAGACGGCCGTCTCCGAGGACGTCTGCAAGCGGTACGAGGCGTACGGCTGGCATGTGCAGCGGATCGCCCCGAAGCCGGACGGCGACCTCGACCCGCACGCCGTCTACAACGCGATCGAGGCGGCGAAGCAGGTGACGGACAAGCCGTCCTTCATCGCGATGCGCTCGATCATCGCCTGGCCCGCCCCGAACGCGCAGAACACCGAGGCCGCGCACGGCTCGGCGCTCGGCGACGACGAGGTCGCGGCCACCAAGCGCGTCCTCGGCTTCGACCCGGAGCAGTCCTTCGAGGTCACCGACGAGGTCATCGGCCACACCCGCAAGGCACTGGAGCGGGGCGCCGAGGCGAAGGCCGAGTGGGAGAAGTCCTTCCAGCTGTGGCGGGACAACAACCCCGAGCGCGCCGCGGAGTTCGACCGGATCAGCAAGGGCGAGCTGCCCACGGGCTGGGAGGAGAAGCTCCCGGTCTTCGAGCCCGGCAAGGGCGTCGCCACCCGCGCCGCGTCCGGCAAGGTGCTCCAGGCGCTCGGCGCGGTCATCCCGGAGCTGTGGGGCGGCTCGGCCGACCTGGCCGGCTCCAACAACACGACGATCGACAAGACCTCGTCGTTCCTGCCGGCGGACAACCCGCTGCCGGAGGCCGACCCGTACGGCCGCACGATCCACTTCGGCATCCGCGAGCACTCCATGGCCGCGGAGATGAACGGCATCACCCTGCACGGCAACACCCGTGTCTACGGCGGTACGTTCCTCGTCTTCTCCGACTACATGCGCAACGCCGTCCGGCTGTCGGCGCTGATGCACCTGCCGGTGACGTACGTCTGGACGCACGACTCCATCGGTCTGGGTGAGGACGGCCCCACGCACCAGCCGATCGAACACCTGGCGTCGCTGCGCGCCATCCCCGGTCTCAACGTGGTCCGCCCGGCGGACGCCAACGAGACCGCGATCGCCTGGCGCGAGATCCTCAAGCGGTACACGAAGGAGTTCGGCAAGGGTGCCCCGCACGGGCTCGCGCTGACCCGTCAGGGCGTGCCGACGTACGAGGCCAACGAGGACGCCGTGCGCGGCGGTTACGTGATGTTCGAGGCCGAAGGGCCCTCCGGGCAGAGCGCGGCGCCGCAGGTCGTCCTCATCGCGACCGGCTCCGAGGTGCACGTGGCCGTCGAGGCGCGCGAGCGGCTCCAGGCCGACGGGGTGCCGACGCGGGTCGTGTCCATGCCCTCGGTGGAGTGGTTCGAGGAGCAGGACCAGGGGTACCGGGACAGCGTTCTGCCGCCGGCCGTGAAGGCGCGGGTGGCGGTCGAGGCCGGTATCGGTCTGACCTGGCACAAGTACGTCGGGGACGCGGGTCGCATCGTTTCCCTGGAGCACTTCGGTGCTTCGGCCGACGGCAAGGTCCTTTTCCGGGAGTACGGCTTCACTGCCGAGAACGTGGCGGCCGTCGCGCGGGAATCCCTCGCCGCGGCCCAGCGCTGACGCTCATATACAAGACGTAGGAGTTTGATTTTCCATGACAGACGCACTCAAGCGCCTCTCCGAGGAAGGCGTCGCGATCTGGCTGGACGACCTGTCGCGCCAGCGCATCACGTCCGGCAACCTCGCCGAGCTGATCGACCAGCAGCATGTCGTCGGTGTCACCACCAACCCGTCGATCTTCCAGAAGGCGATCAGCGGCGGTGACGGCTATGAGCAGCAGGTCGCCGACCTCGCCGCCCGCAAGGTCACCGTCGAAGAGGCGATCCGCATGATCACCACGGCGGACGTCCGGGACGCCGCCGACATCCTGCGCCCGGTCTTCGACGCCACCGGCGGCCAGGACGGCCGGGTCTCCATCGAGGTCGACCCGCGGCTCGCGCACAACACGCGTGCGACCGTCGCCGAGGCCAAGCAGCTGGCCTGGCTGGTCGACCGCCCGAACACCCTGATCAAGATCCCGGCCACCAAGGCGGGCCTCCCGGCGATCACCGAGGTCGTCGGCCTCGGTATCAGCGTCAACGTCACGCTGATCTTCTCGCTGGAGCGCTACCGCGAGGTCATGGACGCCTACCTGGCCGGTCTGGAGAAGGCCAAGGAGCGCGGGCTCGACCTGTCGCTCATCCGCTCGGTGGCGTCCTTCTTCGTGTCCCGGGTGGACACCGAGATCGACAACCGTCTCGGCTCGCTCGGCACCGACGAGGCCAAGGCGCTGCGCGGCAAGGCCGCCGTCGCCAACGCCCGGCTCGCCTACCAGGCGTACGAGGAGGTGTTCGCCTCTGGCGACTATTCGACACAGCCCTCGGACCGCTGGAGCGCGCTGGAGAACGCGGGCGCCAACAAGCAGCGTCCGCTGTGGGCCTCGACCGGCGTGAAGGACCCGGCCTACAAGCCGACCCTCTACGTCGACGACCTGGTCGCCCCGAACACGGTCAACACCATGCCCGAGGCCACCCTCCAGGCCACGGAGGAGAAGGGCGAGATCACCGGCAACACCGTCGCCGGCACCTACGAGCAGGCCCGTGCGGACCTGGACGCCGTCGAGCGCCTGGGCATCTCGTACGACGACGTGGTGCAGCTGCTGGAGGACGAGGGCGTCGAGAAGTTCGAGGCGTCCTGGAACGACCTGCTCAAGTCGACCGAGGCGGAGCTGGAGCGCCTCGCCCCCTCGGAGGGCTGATCCCTTGCCACCCTTCACCGTCACTGAAGCGAACCCGCTTCGTGACGCCGCCGACCGACGGCTCCCGCGCATCGCGGGGCCGTCGGGCCTGGTGATCTTCGGCGTTACGGGCGATTTGTCACGGAAAAAGCTCATGCCTGCCGTGTACGACCTCGCCAACCGGGGTCTGCTGCCGCCGGGCTTCTCGCTGGTCGGCTTCGCCCGCCGCGAGTGGGCCAACGAGGACTTCGCGCAGGAGGTCCACGACGCGGTCAAGGCACACGCCCGCACGCCGTTCCGCGAGGAGGTCTGGCAGCAGCTCATCCAGGGGATGCGCTTCGTGCAGGGCACCTTCGACGACGACGACGCCTTCGAGCGGCTGCGCGCCACCATCGACGAGCTGGACAAGGCCCAGGGCACGGGCGGCAACTTCGCCTTCTACCTGTCGGTGCCGCCGCGCTCCTTCCCGGTGGTCATCCAGCAGCTGAAGAAGCACGGCCTCGCCGACCAGACGTCGAACTCCTGGCGCCGCGCGGTCATCGAGAAGCCGTTCGGCCACGACCTGGCCTCCGCCGAGGAGCTCAACAAGGTCGTGCACGAGGTCTTCGCCCCGGACCAGGTCTTCCGCATCGACCACTACCTGGGCAAGGAGACCGTCCAGAACATCCTGGCACTGCGCTTCGCCAACACGATGTTCGAGCCGATCTGGAACCGGTCCTTCGTGGACCACGTGCAGATCACCATGGCCGAGGACATCGGCATCGGCGGCCGGGCCGGGTACTACGACGGCATCGGCGCCGCCCGTGACGTCATCCAGAACCACCTCCTGCAGCTGATGGCCCTGACGGCCATGGAGGAGCCCGCCTCCTTCGACGCGGACGCGCTGGCCGCCGAGAAGACCAAGGTGCTCGGTGCCGTACGGCTGCCGAAGGACCTGGGCCGCGACACGGTGTTCGGGCAGTACGCGGAGGGCTGGCAGGGCGGCGAGAAGGCGGTCGGCTACCTCCAGGAGGAGGGCATCGACCCCAAGTCGAAGACCGACACCTACGCCGCGGTCAAGCTGTCGATCGACAACCGCCGCTGGGCGGGTGTCCCCTTCTATCTGCGCACCGGCAAGCGGCTCGGCCGGCGCGTCACCGAGATCGCGGTCGTCTTCCAGCGGGCACCGCACTCCCCGTTCGACACGACCGCCACCGAGGAGCTGGGCCAGAACGCGATCGTGATCCGCGTCCAGCCCGACGAGGGCGTCACGGTCCGCTTCGGCTCCAAGGTGCCCGGCACCTCCATGGAGATCCGGGACGTGTCGATGGACTTCGCCTACGGCGAGTCCTTCACGGAGTCCTCGCCCGAGGCGTACGAGCGGCTGATCCTCGACGTCCTGCTCGGCGACTCCAACCTCTTCCCGCGCACCGAGGAGGTCGAGCTGTCCTGGAAGATCCTCGACCCGATCGAGCGGTACTGGGACACGCACGGCAAGCCCGCCCAGTACCGGTCCGGTACCTGGGGGCCCGTCGAGGCGGACGAAATGCTCGCACGAGAGGGACGGAGCTGGCGCCGGCCATGAAGATAGACCTCACGGACACCACGGCCAGCAAGATCAACAAGGCTCTGGTGCAGGGGCGGCGGGCCATCGGCACGCCGGCCGTCGGCATGGTGCTCACGCTGGTCATCGTCACGGACGAGGAGAACGCGTACGACGCGCTCAAGGCCGCCGGCGACGCCTCGCGCGAGCACCCCTCGCGCACGCTGGTGGTCATCAAGCGGGTCTCGCGCTCGCCCCGCGACCGTACGACGTCCCGGCTGGACGCCGAGGTGCGGGTGGGCGCGGACGCGGGCACCGGTGAGACGGTGATCCTGCGCCTGTACGGCGAGGTGTCCGAACACGCCCAGTCCGTCGTCCTCCCCCTGCTGCTGCCGGACGCCCCGGTGGTGGTCTGGTGGCCGGTGAACGCGCCGCTCGACCCGGCGAACGACCCGCTGGGCGCGCTGGCCCAGCGCCGGGTGACCGACACCTACGCCTCGGAGCAGCCGGTGCGGGAGCTGTCGTCCCGCGCCGACGCCTACACGCCGGGCGACACGGACCTGTCCTGGACCCGGATCACGCCGTGGCGCTCGATGCTGGCGGCGGCTCTGGACCAGGTGGTCTGCGAGGTGAAGGCCGTCGAGGTGGAGGGCGAGGAGTTCAACCCGAGCTGTGAGCTGCTGGCGATGTGGCTCGCGGACCGGCTGGACGTCCCCGTGAAGCGGTCGCTGTCGTCGGGCCCCGGTCTGACGGCGGTCCGGATGGACACCGACTGCGGCCCGATCGTGCTCGACCGGGCGGACGGCTCGCTCGCCACCCTCTCCATCCAGGGCCAGCCCGACCGTGCGGTGGCGCTGAAGCGGCGCGAGACGGCCGAGCTGATCGCGGAGGAGCTGCGCCGGCTCGACCCGGACGACACCTACGCCTCCGCCCTGCGCTTCGGCGTGGAGCGGCTGAACTCGGTGCCGGCCTCCTCGGTCCGGGGCGCCGAGGCGGCCGTGGCCAAGGCGGAGCAGGCCGTGGCACTGGCCCAGGCCGCCGTGGCCCAGGCCGGGCAACCGGTGGCGGAGGCGCAGGCCGAGGGGGCGTCTGCGGCCAAAGGAGAACCGGCCGGAACGGCCCAGGCAACTGCGCAAGCATCCGGGAAGGAAGCGGCGGCGCAGGAAGTGACGGCGCAGGGCACGAAGAAGGCGGCGGCGAAGTGAGTACTCCGCAGCTCGTCGTGCACCACGACAAGGAGCTGATGGCCCAGGCCGCGGCGGCCCGCCTGATCACCAAGATCGTGGACGCGCAGGCCTCCCGGGGCTCGGCGTCCGTGGTCCTCACGGGCGGCCGCAACGGCAACGGCCTGCTGGCCGCGCTGGCGGCGGCCCCGGCTCGGGACGCCATCGACTGGGGCCGTCTGGACCTGTGGTGGGGCGACGAGCGCTTCCTCGCCGAGGGCGACCCCGACCGCAATGTCACTCAGGCCCGTGAGGCCCTGCTGGACGCGGTGCCGCTGGATCCCGAGCGGGTGCACGCCATGCCCGCCTCGGACGGCCCGTTCGGCTCGGACGTGGAGGCGGCGGCCGCCGCCTACGCGGAGGAACTGGCCAGGGCGGCCGGCCCCGAGAACCACGGGGCGGTCCCCACCTTCGACGTCCTGATGCTGGGCGTGGGCCCCGACACCCATGTGGCCTCCCTGTTCCCGGAACTGCCCGCGGTACGGGAGACGCAGCGCACGGTCGTCGGAGTGCACGGTGCCCCGAAGCCCCCGCCGACCCGTGTCACCCTCACGCTCCCCGCGATCCGTGCGGCGCGCGAGGTGTGGCTGCTGGCGGCGGGCGAGGACAAGGCCCGGGCCGCGGCGATCGCCCTGTCGGGCGCGGGCGAGATCCAGGCACCGGCGGCGGGCGCCCGCGGCCGTTCCAGGACCCTGTGGCTCCTGGACTCGGCGGCGGCTTCACAGCTGCCGAGGTCGCTGTATCCACCGGCGTCTCCCTGAACGCCTCTTCGGGCCCCCGCTTCGGTCGAAGCGGGGGCCGAAACACTTGGGCTACTTCACGGAACCGGCCATCACGCCCTGTACGAAGTGCCGCTGGAAGGCGAAGAACACGACCACCGGCACCACCAGGGAGACGAACGCGCCGGGTGCGAGGACGTCGATGTTGCTGCCGAACTGCCGTATCTGGGACTGGAGTTCCACGGTCAGCGGCTGTGCGGAGCTGTCGGCGAAGAGCAGCGCCACCAGCATGTCGTTCCACACCCACAGGAACTGGAAGATGGCCAGCGAGGCGATCGCCGGGCGTCCGACGGGCAGCACCAGGCGGGTGAAGATCCGCCACTCGCTGCCGCCGTCCATGCGCGCCGCCTCCAGCATCTCCTTCGGCATCTCGGCGAAGTAGTTCCGCAGCAGGAACACCGCGAACGGCAGCCCGTACGCCACGTGGAAGAGGACGACGCCGGGAATCGTGCCGAACAGCCCCAGCTGGCCGAAGAGTTTGGCCACCGGGAGCAGGCCGATCTGCACGGGCACCACGAGCAGCGCCACCACGAGAAGGAAGAGCGCCTCGCGGCCGGGGAAGTCCAGCCAGGCGAAGGCATATCCGGCCAGGGCCGCCAGGACGACCACCAGCAGGGTCGCCGGCACCGAGATCAGCACGGTGTTCCAGAAGGCCTGGCTGATCCCGGCGTTGCCCAGCAGTGCCGAGTAGTTGTCGAAGGACAGCTGGCCGGGGCTGGTGAACACCGTCCACCAGCCGCCGTTCGCCGTGTCCTCGGCGGAGCGCAGGGAGGAGAGGAACAACCCGGCCAGCGGGGTCAGCCACACCAGTCCGATCACCACGAGGAACGCCTGGACCAGTGAGTTGCCCAGGGCCCGCCTGACCGCGTTCATCGCTGACTCCTTCGGAAGCGGCGGACGTTGAAGACCATCGCCGGGATGACCAGCAGCAGAAGCAGGACGCCGAGCGCGCTGCCCAGGCCCTGGTTGTTGCCGCCGCCGAACGACACCAGCCACATCTGGGTCGCGAGCACGGTCGCGTCCTCCTGCACCGGACCGGGCGCGATGATGTAGACGAGGTCGAAGACCTTCATCACGTTGATGACGAGAGTGATGAAGACGACGGTCAGGACCGGTGCCAGCAGCGGCACCGTGATCCGCCGGAAGATCTGCCACTCGTTCGCGCCGTCCATCCGCGCCGCCTCCAGCGCGTCCCGGGGCAGCGTCGACAGGCCCGCGCCGATCAGGACCATCGCAAAACCGGTCCAGATCCACAGGTACGCCCCGATGATCGCCGGGGTGACGAGCGTGGGGCCGAGCCAGGAGATGCCCTCGTAGGGGGCGGCGAAGTTCGAGGCCGGCAGCTTCACCGTGTACGAGCCGTCGTCCAGCCCCTCGAAGCGGAAGGAGCCGTCGGACGCGGTGGTCGCCGTGGCCACGGTCTCACCGGCCCGTGACGCCTCGACCGTCACCTCCGGCAGCCCGTTCTCACGCCGGTCGACCTTGCCCTGCTCCCCTCCCCCGCCGGGCGTGAAGTCGAGGTACACGACACCCCGCAGCTCACCGGGGCCCGCCTTCTGGCCCGCCGCCGCGTACGCCGGTTCGGTCCCGCGGGGCAGGTCGTCGGGGAGGACACCGACCAGGCCGAGCGTGAGCGCGTCACCCGGGGACACGCTCGTGCTGGTGCGGTACGAGCCGTCCGGGTCCTTCGTCAGCCCCTGTCCGTCGCGTGCCCGGGCCGTCGGATAGGTCGACGTGCCCTGGAAGGCGTCGTGCACGGAGACGGCGGCGGCGTTCAGCACACCCTTGTCGGGGTCCTCGTCGTAGGCGAGGCGGAAGATGATGCCGGCGGCGAGGAAGGACACGGCCATCGGCATGAACAGCAGCAGCTTGAACGCCGTGGCCCAGCGGACCTTCTCCACCAGCACGGCCAGGATCAGACCGAGGCCGGTGAGCAGGGCCGGGGCCACCACGACCCAGATCGTGGTGTTGCGGATGGCCTTCAGGGTGGCCGGGTCGCGGAACATCTCCGTGTAGTTCTCGCCGCCGACGAAGCGCGTGCCGGAGGCGTCGAAGAAGCTGCGCCCGATGGAGAACAGCACGGGGTAGACGACCAGCGCGCCGAGCAGGAGCAGCGCGGGGAAGACGAAGAGGAGTGCGACGATCCGCGCGCGCCGCCGCGAGCGCCTGGCACGTTCCCGGCCAGGGCTCGCGGCGGCCCCCCGGCCCGCCTCCTTGACGAGAGTGGCGGTCATGTCGGGTCAGCCCTGGCCCTGGTACGCCTTGGCCGCCGCGGCCTCCAGCTTCGCCGCGGTCCCCTTCGGGTCGGACGGGTCGCGCAGGAAGTCCTGCAGGAGCTTCCATTCGCCCGCGCCCTTGGTGCCGCCGAACGCCGCCGGGGCCTGGTCGGACATGTCGAAGCGGACCGAGTCGCCCGCGGAGACGAGGGACTTGGCGGTCGCGCGGGTGACGTCGTCGCCGTAGGAGGCGAGGTCGACGTTCTTGTTCGGGGAGAGGAAGCCGCCGGCCTCGGCCCAGACCGCCGCGGCCTCCGGCGTCGCCAGGTACTCCAGCAGCGCCATGCCGGCCTTCTGGTTCTTGCCGTCCTTCAGGACGACGGCCGCGTCACCGCCGCTGACCACGGGCGCCTTGCCACCGCCGACCGCCGGGAACGGGAAGAAGTTCGCGTCCTCGCCGATCTTCTTGCCGAACTGGTCCTTGGCGACGCCCGCGACGAAGTCGCCCTCGTAGACCATGCCCGCCTCGGGCTTCGGCCCGAACACCTTCTCCACCGAGCCCGGGAAGTCGGTGTTCAGGGCGCCCTTCTGGCCACCCGCGATCAGCTGCTTGTCCTTGAACAGCTCGCCCAGCGTGGTGAGCGCCTCGACCACGGAGGCGTCGGTCCACTTCAGCCGGTGCGCGGCGAGGGCGTCGTACTTCTCGGGTCCGGCCTGGGAGAGGTAGACGTTCTCGAACCAGTCGGTCAGGGTCCAGCCGTCCTGTCCGGCGACCGAGAAGGCGGCGAGACCGGAGTCGGAGACGGTCTGTCCGGCCTTCAGCATGTCGTCGTAGGTCTTGGGTGCCTCGACGCCGGCCTGCGCGAGGGCGTCGGGGCTGTACCAGACGGTCGACTTGTGGGCGGCCTTGAAGTAGAGGCCGTAGAGGGTGTCGTCGACGCTGCCGTAGTTCTTCCACACGGGGGCGAAGTTGGTGTCCACGGACTTCTGGGCGGCGGACGACAGCGGCTTGAGCCAGCCGTTCTGCGCGAACTGCTTCAGGACGCCGACCTGCGGGACCATCACCACATCGGGGGCGTTGCCGCCCTCGATCTTGCTGCCGACGACGGTGGAGACGTTGTCGCCGGTGGACGTGAACTGGGTCTTGGCGCCGGTCTTCTCGGTGAAGGCGTCCAGCACCTTCTGGAAGTTCTTCTGCTCGCTGCCGGACCAGACACCGGCCACGGTGACCGTCTGGCCGTCGAGCGCCTTGTCGCCGCCGCCGGCGGAGACGTCACCGCCGCCGCAGGCGGTCGCGCCGAGTGCCAGGACGAGTGCGGTGCAGCCGGTGAGCAGGGTGGTACGTCGTCGCATCATCGTTGATGTCCCTTCGGGGATGGGGAGTTGACGGAGGTCGGTTCGGGGGAATCAGCGGTCGTTGATCCACCAGGCGGCGGTGGAGCCGGGCAGCACCCCGGCCGGGCAGGGACCGCTGGACAACAGGGGGGTGCCGGAGACCGGCGCGGGGGTGGGCGCCGTGCCGAAGTTGACGGCGCAGACCACGCCGTCGCCGCGCTCGAAGGCCAGGACACCGGGCGGGCTGTCCAGCCAGCGCAGCGTGCCCTCGCCCAACTGCGGCAGCCCGGCGCGCAGTTGGAGACCGTCGCGGTACAGGTGCCAGAAGGAGCGGGTGTCGGCGAGGGCGCGGTCGGTGGCGTACTCGGCGAAGTACTCCGGCTGCGGCAGCCACGGCTTGGCGCTCTCCGCGCCGGAGGTGAAGCCGAAGGGCGATGCCTGTCCCGACCACGGCAGCGGCACCCGGCAGCCGTCGCGGATCCGGGCCCGGCTGCCGGTGCGGCGGAAGATCGGGTCGGTGAGCACGTCGTCGGGCAGATCGACGACCTCGGGCAGCCCCAGCTCCTCGCCCTGGTAGATGTACGCGGCTCCGGGCAGCGCCAGCATCAGCAGCGCGGCGGCGCGGGCGCGGGCGGCACCGAGGCCGCTGCCCCCGGTGGCGGGCTCGCCGTAGCGGGTGACGGTGCGGACCTGGTCGTGGTTGTTGAGGACCCAGGTGACCGTCGAGCCCGTTCCGGCTATGTCCTGCATGGCCTCGGAGATGACCTTGCGGAAGGCGTCGGCCTCCCAGGGGGCGCTGAGCAGGTCGAAGAAGAAGGCCTGGTGGAGTTCGTCGGAGCGGACGTACAGGGCGTGCTCGCGGGCGGTCGGGACGGAGACCTCGCCGACGAGGAGACGCTCGTGGCCGTCGCGGGCGGTGTACTCCTCGCATATGGAGCGCCACTGGCGCCACACCGCGTGCACCTCGGGCTGGTTCCAGGCGAGCGGGTTGACCGAGTCGCGGGTGCGGGCGTCGGCCTCCGGGTCGTCGGAGTCGGGCAGTTCCGGGTGCTTGTACAGGCCGGCGGCGACGTCGATGCGGAAACCGTCGACGCCCCGGTCCAGCCAGAACCGCAGGACCCGGTCGAACTCGGCGCCGACCTCCCGGTTGCGCCAGTTCCAGTCGGGCTGCTCGGGCGTGAACATGTGCAGGTACCACTGGCCGGCCTGCCCGTCCGCCTCGGTCACCCGACTCCACGCGGGGCCACCGAACATCGCATGCCAGTTGTTGGGCGGCTCGGACCCGTCGGCGCCGCGGCCGTCGGCGAAGTGGAAGCGGGCACGGGCCTCGCTGCCGGGCTCGGCGACCAGCGCCTCCTCGAACCACCGGTGCTCGCTGGAGCAGTGGTTGGGGACGATGTCGAGCAGCACCTTGATCCCCAGCCGGCGAGCCGCGGCGACCAGCAGGTCGAACTCGGCGAGGTCGCCGAAGAGCGGGTCGACGTCGCAGTAGTCGGCCACGTCGTAGCCGTGGTCGTGCTGCGGGGAGGGGTAGAAGGGGCTCAGCCAGATCCCGTCGACCCCGAGCTTCTTGAGGTACGGCAGCCCCGCGCGGACCCCTGCGAGGTCGCCGACACCGTCGCCGGTGCTGTCGAGGAAGCTGCGGACGTAGACCTGGTAGATCACCGCGTCACGCCACCAGTGGTACTTACTCAGCATGCATGCATGTTAAGTAGCGGTTTCCGGAGGGTGTCAATGAACTGGACGCAAGCTACCGAACAGTTGACCTGGCAAAACCGGACATACAGGGGCACCGGAAGAGGGGATGAGATGCTGCCGTTACCTAACAGGTAACTACTCGGCTGAGCGAATTCTCAGCGCGCGACGGCGTCGAGCTCGCGCGCCAGTCGGCGCACCGCGGCCTCGGGCGTGTCGCGCCCGGTCATCGCGTCGTGCACGATCGCCTGCACCACCAGACTCACCTGGTCGTAGCGCGGGCTCTTGGGGCGCGGCGCGGCCGTGCGCACGCTCTCGCGCAGGGTCGGCAGATACGGGAACTCCCGCACCAGTGCCGGATCCTCGTACAGGTCGGCCCGCACGGGCGGCAGCGCGCCGCGCGTGAGGACCTGCCGCTGGACGCGCTCGCTGGTCAGATACGCGAGCAGCCGCGCGGCGGAGTCGGGGTGCCGGGCGTGTGTGCTGACGGCCAGGTTGGAGCCGCCCAGGACGCTGGTCCCGGGTCCGTCCGGCCCGGGCAGCGGCACGGCGCCGATCTTCCCGGCGACGGGCGACCCCGCGGCCGACGCGCCGACATAGGCGTACGGCCAGTTGCGCAGGAACAGCAGGCGCCCGTCCTGGAAGGCCTGCTTGGACTCCTCCTCCTTGTACGTGAGCGCCTGTTTCGGGATCCAGCCCTCGCGCACACCCCGGGCCAGGAAGTCGATGCCGTCACGGGCCGCCATCGAGTTCACGGTGACCCGCTCGCCCTCGTCGCCGAGGATCGAGCCGCCCGCCGAGTAGACGGCCTCGGCGGCGTTCACCGTGAGGCCCTCGTACGGCAGGAACTGGCCCGCGTAACCGTCGAGGCCGTACTTCGGCGCGACGGTCTTCGCCTGTTTCTCCAGCTCGGCCCAGGTGCGCGGCGGGTCGAGGCCCTCCTTGGCGAGGATGTCCTTGCGGTACAGGAGCAGGCCGGCGTTGGTGACGTACGGGACCGCGTACAGCTGTCCGTCGTAGGTCGCCGTGTCCACGACCGGTGGCAGGAAGGTGTCCAGCGGGAAGCGGTCGCGGGCGAGCGGGCGGATCCAGCCGTGCGCCGCGAACTCCGAGGTCCAGCTGACGTCGATGTTGAGGATGTCGAAGCGGCTGCGGTCGCCGCCGCGCAGATCGGTGGTCATCTGCGCGTGGGTCTCGTCTGCGGAGTCGGGCAGCTCGACGAGGGTGACCTTCTCGCCGGGGTGAGTGCGGTTCCAGCCCTCCAGCACGGAGCCGAGATAGCCGGTGAGGTCTCCGGCGGTGGCGAGGGTCAACGGCCCCCTGCCACCCGCGGGACCCTCGTCGGCACGGGCGCCGGAGGCGACGTAGCCGGTCAGGATCACGACGAGGACGAGAAGGCCCCTACCCGCGGCGTGGATCCACCGCATAGGTTCCTCCCTGTACACCTGGCACCGGGCGTCTTCGTCCGGAGTCAGAGGCCATGTATACCTGTTAGGTATGCGCGATACTAGGGCCTGCGGCACATTACTCGGGATGCGGGAGGAGAGCACGAGTGCGGCTGCCCCTCCTGGCCCTGCTGGCGCGCGGCCCGGCGCACGGATACGAGCTGAAGCAGGACCTTGAGGTACTGCTGGGCTCCGCGTACCCTCAGCCGAACGTCGGCCAGATCTATGTGACCCTCGGCCGTCTCGAGA
Organism: Streptomyces sp. bgisy027; assembly: GCF_057710365.1. NCBI lineage: Bacteria > Bacillati > Actinomycetota > Actinomycetes > Kitasatosporales > Streptomycetaceae > Streptomyces > Streptomyces sp. bgisy027. The sequence goes on along the minus strand of NZ_JBYIVZ010000057.1, from coordinate 36,553 downwards.
AATCGGGACTGATAGAGGGCGAGGACGTCGAGCAGTCGAGCCGGCCCAACAAGAAGGTCTACCACCTCACCGACGCCGGGCGTGAGGCGCTGCGCGCCTGGTTCGAGGAGACCGAGGACGAGCCGCGCGTTCGGGACGAGTTCTTCATGAAACTGGCCGTCGCCCCGCAGACCGGTCTCGCCGACCAGATCGCCCTCATCAACAAACAACGGCGTCAGTACCTGAACACCATGCGTCAACTGTCGAAGCTGGCCGCCGCCGAAGACCGGGACAACCGCATCGCCCATCTGCTGATCGAGGGTGCGATGCTGCACCTTCAGGCCGACCTCGACTGGCTGGAGCGGTGCCAGGAAGAGCTGGAGGAGCTGGAGTGAGCGACGATTCCGCTCCCGTGCTGCGCGCCGCCGATCGCCCTGAGGCCGACGAGCGTCCCGTGCTGCGCGCCGGGGCCCTGGTCAAGACCCACTACGGCGAGGGTGCTCCGGCGCACGCCGTACGCGGTGTGGATCTCTCCGTCCGACGCGGCGAGTTCGTGGCCGTCACCGGCCCGTCCGGTGCCGGCAAGTCGACCCTGCTGCATCTGCTGGGCGGGTTGCAGCGGCCGGACAGCGGCTCCATCTGGCTGGACGGCGAGTGCGCGGACCGGTGGAGCGAGGCCCGCTGGTCGGTGGAGCGCAGGAAGCGCATCGGGATCGTCTTCCAGTTCTTCAACCTCGTCTCCAACCTGTCCGTCGCCGACAACGTCGAGCTGCCCGCCCTGCTGGCCGGCGTCCCGCCGAAGCGGGCCCGCGCCGAGCGGACGGAGCTGCTGGCCGAGCTGGGGCTCACCGGCAAGGAGCGCAGCATGCCGGGCGAGCTGTCCGGCGGTGAGCAGCAGCGGGTGGCGCTGGCCCGGGCGCTGGTGAACCGGCCGCCGCTGCTGCTGGCCGACGAGCCCGCCGGCAGCCTGGACAGCAAGGGCACCCGCGAGGTGATGCGGCTGCTGTCCCGCTTCCACCAGCGGGGCCAGACGATCGTGCTGGTCACGCATGACGCCCGGCTGGCGAGCGCCGCGGACCGGGTGATCAGCTTCTTCGACGGCCGAATAGCCGACGACGCCGAGCTGGACGGCGGCCCGCCGCCGCGCCGGGCCGGCACCTCGGGCGTGCTGGAGCTGGAGCTCAGGGACTGAGATGCGGGTGTACGAGCATGTCCTTCGGGGGCGCTTCCACTACGGGCGCCTCTTCGTCGCCGAGCGCTTCTTCGCAACCGGGCGACACTTCGTCACTGGGCGACACCTCGTCACTGGGCACCCCTTCATCACCGCGCGCGGCTTCGTCACCGGGCGTCTCTTCGTCACCGGGCGTCTCTTCGGCGCCGGGCGCCTCTTCGCCGCCGACCGCCTCTCCCTGACCGGGCGCCTCTTTGTCGCTGCGCGCACCTTCACCTCCGACCGCCTCTCCGAAACCGGGCGCCCCTTCACCGCCGGGCGTCCCTTCATCACCGCGCGCGCCTCCGCCGCCGGGTCGAGGGGCTGAGGCCCGTGCGAGCCACCCTGCGCTGGGCGCACTCCGATCTGCGCACGCACCGCGGCGAGGCCCTGTTCCTCGTGCTGGCCACGGCCGGCATCGTCGTCTCGCTGCTGCTGGCCACGGCCCTCTTCGGCTACGCCACCAACCCCTGGCAGCGCGTCTTCACGCAGGCGCGCGGCGCCCACGTATGGCTGCACACCGGCGCCGCGGCCGACTCCGCGAAGCTCGCGGGCCTCGACGGCGTCGAGTCCGTCGCGGGCCCCTACCCCACCGCGGCCACCACGCTCGCCTCCCGCGGCACCCGTGCCTCGGTCGAGCTGCGCGGCACGCCCGAGCTTCCCCCGGTCGGCCGCCCGCTGCTGACCTCCGGCCACTGGCTGGACCCGGCGAACCCGGACGGCGTCGTCCTGGAGAGCCGGCTGGCCCGCGCCCTGCTGGCCGCCCCCGGCGACACCCTGACCCTGCCCGGCACCGGCCGGTCCCTGACCGTCCTCGGCATCGCCGACAGCGCCGAGCCCCGCTACCGGGCGGGCGAGCAGGCCGGCCTCGTCTGGGCGCCGCCGTCCGCCGTGCGCAACCCGGGCGGCCAGGTGATCGGGCTGCGCCTGACCGACCCCGACGACACCGACTACGCCGTCCAACGCGCCGTGACGGTGCTGGGCGCCGGCGCGGTCAGCGAGGTCTCCACCTGGAAGCAGGCCCGCGCCGAGGCGCAGGGCGACAACCGGCTGCTCGGCCAGGTGCTGGGGCTGTTCGGGCTCGGCGCGCTGGTCGCGGCCGGGCTCGCCGTGCACGGGGCGATCGGCACCCGGATCCGCGGCCATCTGCGGGACATCTCGGTGCTGAAGGCGATCGGCTTCACCCCGGGTCAAGTGGTCCGGGTCTTCGTGCTCCAGCATCTCGCCTTCGCGCTGCTGGGGGCGGTGGCCGCGGCCACCCTCATCCAGGCCCTGGGCAGCCGCATGACGGGGCGGCTCGGGGACGCGGTCGGCGTGTGGCAGGGGCTGCCCGGGCACACGGTGGCGCTGTTCGCGGTGCCCGTTGGGGCGGTGCTGTTCATCGGCGCGACCACGGGGCTCGCGGCGTGGCGGGCCGGGCGGGTGCCACCGGTGCCGGTGCCGCGGCGTGCCGCTCCGCTGGGCGGGCGGCTCTCGGGCGCGGCCCGGCAGGCGCTCGGGCTGCGGCTGCCGCCCGCGCTGGTACTGGGCTGGCACCAGGCGTTCACCCGGCGCCCGCGGTCGCTGGCCACGGTCGCCCGGCTGGCGCTGCCGCTGCTGCTGATCGTGGTGGCGATGAGCGCGTGGACCACCATCGACCGCTTCGACAGCAGGCCCGAGCAGATCGGCCTGCCGACCGCGCTGACCGTCCACACCGACGCCGGACTTGCCGACGGGGACGCCCGCACACTGCTGGAACGCGACCCGCAGGTCGCCGCCGCGTATCCGGGCGTCGAGGTGGCCGCCCTGGTCCCCGGCCAGACGGCCACGATCGCCCTGCGCGGCCTCGGCACCCACCAGGCCCCCTTCCCGTACGCCCTCGCCGAGGGCCGCGCCGCGCTGGGCCGCGACGAGGCGGTCGCCGGCCAGGGGCTGCTGGATCTGCTGAACGCGCGGGTCGGCGACTGGGTGCGGATGACCGTCGGCGACCAGCCGCAGATCCTGCACATCGTGGGCCGCAGCATCGAACCGGAGAACGCCGGCCGGGTCATCTCCACCTCCCTCGACACCCTCCGGGAGAACGACCCCGGTCTCGGCCCCACCCTCTACGAACTGCGGCTGCGCCCCGGCGCGGATCCGGCCGAGGTCGCCGACCGACTGGCCGACGCCGGGCAGGGACGCCTGGACGTGCACGCCGTACCGAATCCCGCCGACGGGCTCTCGCCCCTGCGCGGCGTCGTCGTGGGCCTGATCGCCGTCCTCGCCCTCATCGGGCTCATCGAGCTGCTGACCGCGATCGGCGGTACCGTCCGCGAGGGCGAGCGCGACCTGCTGGCCCTGAAGGCGATCGGCCTCTCGCCACGCCAGATCACCGCGATCACCGTCACCTCCACCGCCTGCACCGCCCTGGCCGCGGTCGTCATCGGCACGGCCCTGGGCACACCCCTCGCGCACTGGCTGATCGACACCCAGGGCCGATCGAGCGGTATCGGTGCCGGCATCGCCCAGGACCCGTCCCCCGCGCTCCTGCTCCTGCTCGGCACGGCGGCGGTCACCGGCGCGGCCGCCCTCGCCGCGGTCCCGGCCTCCCGCGCGGCCCGCCGCCGCCTCGCGGACACCTTGAGCGCGGTCGCCTGACCGGCGCCCGCCGAACTACTGCGGGTTGTACGGGGGCGGCGCCGGCGGGTTGTACGGCGGCTGCGGGGCGTACGGATTCTGCGGGCCCGGCGTGTACGGGTTCCCGTGCGGGGGTGTTCCGTAAGGGCTGCCCTGCGGCGGCGTGCCGTACGGGTTGCCCTGCGGCGGCACGAAGCCGTTCGGGGCGTACGACGGTGGCGGCGGGGTCGGCGTCGGACCGGGCGCGGGTGCCGGCACCGGTGACAGGACGGCCGGGTGATCCGCGAGCCGGATGCCGTAGCGGCTCTTGAGGCGGCCCATCTCCAGCATGGCGATGGCCGTGACCGTCACCGGGGCGCCCAGGATGAAGAAGACGCCCATGGCGAGGCTGAGGCCGTGCAGATCACCGGTGACGAGATCGGGAATGGCCATGAGCCAGGTCGTCACCGTGGCCAGCAGCGGCGGCAGACAGCGGTGCACGACGGCGGTGCCGAAGAAGTTCCCCGAGATCCGGTAGGCGCCGGCGATCACGAAGAACGCCATCCAGAGCCCCACGACGCTGACCAGCATGGTCCCGAGCATCCCGAGGGAGCCGCCCAGCTGGAAGATCAGAACCGTGCCGAGCGCCGAGCCGATGAACGCCAGCAGCAACTTCAGCGACCGCAGCAGCGGCTCCTTCAGCTGCGCGACCGTACCGGCGCCGGAGCGCTGCCAGAGGTAGAGCATCACACCCACGGTGAGCGGCGTGATGAACAGCAGCACCAGACAGGCCGTCGCCGCGTTGTCCAGCATCTCGTCGAAGGCGAACCCGCCCTCCACGAAGGTGTAGACACCGAACCCCGCGACCGCGCCGGCAATGACCCGCACCCTCTTGAGGGCATCCACCGAAGGGTCCAGCGACTGAGGGATCCAGGCCGGATGGAACACCGCCCGCGCCACATGATGGGGCTTCAGGAAAGACCGCGCGGTCAGCGTGCCACCGGTCCAACTCCTCTGTGGATAAGTCAACTTGCACTCCCCCGAGTGATCGTTGTCATGATCGACGAGGGAGTCTACGGGAAGCGGACGGCCACGCGCCGCCCGCTTTCCGTAACCGTGGTCAGCTCCGGCCGCGCAGTGCCCGGTACTTGGCGACGAGCGCCTTCGTCGACGTGTCCAGACCCGGCACCTCGGCCCCGTCGGTCAGCGCCGGTTCGACCCGCTTGGCCAGCACCTTGCCGAGCTCGACGCCCCACTGGTCGAAGGAGTCGATGTTCCACACCGCGCCCTGCACGAACACCTTGTGCTCGTACAGCGCGATCAACTGGCCGAGCACGGACGGCGTCAGCTCGCGCGCGAGGATCGTCGTCGTCGGGTGGTTGCCCTTGAACGTCTTGTGGGTCACCAGTTCCTCGGGCACCCCCTCCGCACGCACTTCCTCCGGCGTCTTGCCGAACGCCAGTGCCTGCGTCTGCGCGAAGAAGTTCGCCATCAGCAGGTCGTGCTGCGCCTTGAGTCCGTCGCTCATCTCGGCGACCGGCTCGGCGAAACCGATGAAGTCCGCCGGGATCAGCTTGGTGCCCTGGTGGATCAGCTGGTAGTACGCGTGCTGCCCGTTGGTGCCCGGCGTGCCCCACACCACCGGCCCGGTCTGCCAGTCGACCTCCCGGCCGTCCCGGCCGACGTACTTGCCGTTGGACTCCATGTCCAACTGCTGGAGGTACGCGGTGAACTTGGACAGGTAGTGGCTGTACGGCAGCACCGCGTGCGACTGGGCGTCGTGGAAGTTGCCGTACCAGATGCCCAGCAGACCGAGCAGCAGCGGCACGTTCTCCTCGGCGGGCGCGGTGCGGAAGTGCTCGTCGACGGTACGGAAGCCGTCGAGCATCTGACGGAAGCGGTCCGGCCCGATGGCGATCATCAGGGACAGGCCGATCGCCGAATCGTAGGAGTAGCGTCCGCCCACCCAGTCCCAGAACTCGAACATGTTGGCCGTGTCGATGCCGAAGTCGGCGACCTTCCCGGCGTTCGTCGACAGGGCGACAAAGTGCTTCGCGACGGCCTCCGGCCCCGCCTTCAGCTCGGCGAGGAGCCATTCCCGCGCGGACGTGGCATTGGTGATCGTCTCGATCGTGGTGAACGTCTTGGAGGCGATGACGAACAGTGTCTCGGCCGCGTCCAGGTCCCGGGTGGCCTCGTGCAGGTCGGCACCGTCGACGTTGGAGACGAAGCGGACGGTGAGGTCGCGGTCGGTGAAGCTGCGCAGCACCTCGTAGGCCATGGCGGGGCCGAGGTCGGAGCCGCCGATGCCGACGTTGACGACGTTCTTGATCCGCTTGCCGGTGTGGCCGGTCCAGGCGCCGGAGCGGACCCGCTCGGCGAAGCCGGCCATCTTGTCGAGGACGGCGTGCACACCCGGCACGACGTTCTTCCCGTCGACCTCGATCACCGCCTCGCGCGGGGCGCGCAGCGCGGTGTGCAGCACGGCGCGGTCCTCGGTGGTGTTGATCTTCTCGCCGCGGAACATGGCGTCCCGCAGCCCGAACACCTCCGTCGCGGCGGCCAGCTCGCGCAGCAGCCGCAGCGTCTCGTCGGTGACGAGGTGCTTGGAGTAGTCGATGTGCAGGTCGCCGACCTGGAGGGTGCAGCCCGAGCCGCGATCGGGGTCGGCGGCGAACAGCTCCCGAAGCCCCACGTCGCCGAGCTTCTCGCGGTGCCTGGTCAGCGCGCTCCACTCGGGCGTCTGATTGAGCCTGGTACGGCCGTCTGCGTTCATGTCCGACTTCAGCCTTCTTTCGTGCCTGTCCCAGCTGTTCCAACCTAATTGATCAGCGCTGGACGTGAGCTGTCCTCGCGTCGTCGTCCTGCGCAACAACAGGTACGTCCCGCTTGCCCGCAGGTATCAGCGCGACCAGGGCCAGCACGAAGAAGGCGGCCGTGAGCAGGGGCGGGGTGTTCAGGCCCCAGGCGGTGGCGACGGCACCGCCCAGCAGGGCGCCGAGCGGCACTCCGGCGAAGGCCAGGGTTCTGAAGGCCGAGGCGACCCGGCCGAGCAGCTCGGCGGGGCTGCGCTGCTGCATGAGCGTTGTCGTGTTGACGTTCCACACCATGCCCATGAGTCCGAAGACGATCAGCGCCGCCACCAGCACGGTCAGGCTGCGCACGGTGCCCATGACGATCAGGGCCCCGGTCTGCACCGCGCCCGCGACCAGCAGGGCCCGCACCCGGCCCAGCCGCTTCACGATCCAGCCGTTCGCCACTCCCCCGGCCAGGCCCCCGACGGTGAAGGCCGCGCCCGCCGCCGCGTACCCCGTGGCCCCGGCGTCCAGCCAACCGGTCACCAGGACGACCAGGGTCGCGAGCTGGGCGCCCATGCCGATGTTGCACAGAGCGGTGGCGGCACACAGCCCTCTCAGGGCGCGATCGCGCCACAGGGTGCGCAGCCCCTGCCCGATCTCCCGGCGCAGAGTGCTGCCCGCCGGGGCCGGGGGCCGCTCGGGCGCCGTGATCCGCAGCGAGGCCACCAGGGCGGCCGCGACCAGGAAGGTGGCGGCGTCGGCGAGGAAAGGCACGGCAGCCCCCGCGACCAGCAGCAACGGCACCAGTGGCCCGCCCATCAGTCCGCCCGCGATGCGCTGGCCGGTCATCAGCCGGGCGTTCGCGCTGCCGAGCGCGTCCCGGTCCACCAGGGCGGGGAGCAGGGCTGTGGAGGCGTTGTCGAACAGGGTCTGGAGCGCGGTCAGAGTGAAGGCCAGCGTGATGAGCAGGCCGATCGAGGCATGCCCCAGCGCCACGACCACGGCGAAAGCGGCGACCAGCAGTCCGCGTAACGTGTCCACCGTCCACATCGCGCGCCGCTGGTCCACCCGATCGGCGACGGCGCCGCCGAGGAGCCCGAAGACGATCCAGGGCAGATAGCCGCAGGCGGTGACCGCGGCGATCAGCAGCGGCCGGTCCGTCAGTGTCACGGCGAGGAGCGGCAGGGCAGCCGTACGCAGGGAGTCGCCGAAGCTGGAGAGCACGGCGGCGCCCCACAGCCGTCCGAATCCACCGCGCCATGCCGGCACGCGCCCGCCCACCGTCTCAGCCATCGCCACGGCTCCCCCTCCCGGTCCGTCGATCCGAAAGATCGATACACAAACCGTAGAGGGCACCACTGACAATCGGCCCCGGAGCGGGATCCGGGCAGCGCGTCGGACAGGTCCGGCCGGGCACCCATGGGCACCCGGCCGGTCCTCAATTCCTAGATCTCGCCCCGCAGTTTGGCGAGCGCCTCGGCGAGGATCGCCTCGCCGTCCGCGTCACTGCGCCGCTCCCGTACATACGCGAGGTGCGTCTTGTAGGGCTCGGTGCGCGGCGGGTCCGGCGGGTTGTCCCGGTCCTGTCCGGCGGGAAAGCCGCAGCGCGGGCAGTCCCAGGTTTCGGGAACCTGCGCGTCGCTGGCGAAGCTGGGCTGCGTTTCGTGCCCGTTGGAGCACCAGAAGGAGATGCGCAGCCGGGGCGCGGACTCGCCCCGCTCGGCCTCGCCCATCGGCCCCGCCCCGACCCGGCTTCCTCGGATCGCGTTGCCACTTGCCACGGTCGTAACTCCCTGCGTGATGGTGCCGCAAAGCGAGTCGGCGTTTCGCTTCGCTGCGAGCGCCTCAGTCTACGTAAGGCCCAACGCGCGTCCAGTGATTGGAGTTACAGACCCCCACACCAAGACGCAAGCCCCATGATAGGCCGCGCTCAGCTGCGCGTACCGAACATGGGGCCTTACGTGTGGATTGTGTGTGCTCGTCAGTTGTTGACCTTCATCATGATGCCGAGCACGACAATGCACGCGAACCACAGCAAACCGACCACAACAGTGATCCGGTCGAGGTTGCGCTCGGCGACGGAGGAGCCGCCGACGGAAGACTGCATGCCACCGCCGAACATGTCGGAGAGGCCGCCGCCCTTCCCCTTGTGCATCAGCACCAGCAGCATCAGCAACCCGCTGAAGACGATCAGGGCGATCGAGAACCCCAAAACCACGGCTGGACCAACTCTCTCGGACTCGGATGGACGACGGGGGCACGGTAGCTGGCTACCATGCCCCCGCAAGGGTACGACGGATCGTCGCTACGGCCTACTCACTGGTCGCGGAAGCGCACGATCTTGACGAACTCGTCGGCGTCCAGCGAGGCACCGCCGACCAGGGCGCCGTCGATGTCGGCCTGCGACATGATCTCGGCGACGTTGCCCGCCTTGACGGAGCCGCCGTACTGGATGCGGACCTTGTCGGCCAGCTCCTGCGTGTACAGCTCGGCGATCTTGCCACGGATCGCGGCACAGACCTCCTGGGCGTCCTCGGCGCCGCAGACCTTGCCGGTGCCGATGGCCCACACGGGCTCGTAGGCGATCACGACGGACTCGGCCTGCTCGGCCGGGAGGTCCTTCAGACCGCCCTCGACCTGGGCGAGGGTGTGGGAGACGTGGTTGCCCGCCTCGCGGATCTCCAGCTCCTCGCCGACGCACAGGATCGGGGTCAGGCCGTGCTTGTACGCGGCCTTGACCTTTGCGTTGACGATCTCGTCGGTCTCCGCGTGGTACTGGCGGCGCTCGGAGTGGCCGATCGCCACGTACGTGCACTTCAGCTTGGCCAGCATCGGACCGGAGATCTCGCCGGTGTAGGCGCCGGAGTCGTGCGCCGAGATGTCCTGGGCGCCGTACTTGATCTTCAGCTTGTCGCCGTCGACCAGGGTCTGCACGGAGCGCAGGTCGGTGAAGGGCGGCAGGACGGCGACCTCGACGGCGTCGTAGTCCTTGTCTGCCAAGGCGAAGGCGAGCTTCTGGACGTGCGCGATGGCCTCGAGGTGGTTGAGGTTCATCTTCCAGTTGCCCGCCATCAGCGGCGTGCGCCCCGAAGAAATAGATGCAGCCATTGAGGTCAGTCCTCCAGTGCGGCGAGGCCGGGGAGCGTCTTGCCCTCGAGGTATTCGAGGGAGGCGCCGCCACCGGTCGAGATGTGACCGAATGCCGACTCGTCGAAGCCCAGGGTGCGAACGGCCGCGGCGGAGTCGCCACCACCGACCACGGTGAAGCCCGGGCTGTCGATGAGGGCCTGGGCGACCGCCTTGGTGCCCTCGGCGTAGTCGGGGTGCTCGAAGACGCCCATGGGGCCGTTCCAGAAGACGGTGCCGGCGTCGGCGAGCTTCGAGGCGTACAGCTTGCGGGTCTCGGGACCGATGTCCAGACCCTCCTGGTCGGCGGGGATGGCGTCCGCGGCGACGGTCGTGGGGTTGGCCGGAGCCTTGGTCTTCAGGTCCGGGAACTCGGGCGCGACCAGGACGTCGACCGGCAGGACCAGCTCGACGCCGTTCTTCTCGGCGCGCTCCATGTACTCGGTGACGGCCGGGACCTGGTCCTCCTGGAGGAGGGAGATGCCGACCTCGTAGCCCTTGGCCTTGAGGAAGGTGTACGCCATGCCGCCGCCGATGAGCAGCCGGTCCGCCTTGGCGAGCAGCTGGTCGATGACGGCGAGCTTGTCGGACACCTTGGCGCCGCCGAGCGCAACGACGTAGGGCCGCTTGACGTCCTCGGTGAGCTTCTTGAGGACGCCGACCTCACCGGCGATGAGGTACCCGGCGTAGTGCGGCAGGCGGGCCGGAAGGTCGTACACGGACGCGTGCTTGCGGTGCACCGCGCCGAAGCCGTCACCGACGTAGACGTCGGCGAGGGCGGCGAGCTGCTCGGCGAAGGCGGCGCGCTCGGCGTCGTCCTTGCTCGTCTCGCCGGCGTTGAAGCGCAGGTTCTCGACGACGGCCACCTGGCCGTCCGCGAGGCCGGCGACGACTGCCTGAGCGGACTCGCCGACCGTGTCGGTCGCGAAGGCCACGTCGGCGCCGAGGAGTTCACCGAGGCGCGCGGCGGCGGGCGCGAGGGAGAACGCGGGGTCCGGGGCGCCCTTGGGGCGGCCCAGGTGCGAGGCGACGACCACGCGTGCACCCGCCTCGGCCAGGGCCTTGACGGTGGGCAGCACGGCGCGGATGCGGCCGTCGTCGGTGATGATGGTGCCGTCCAGCGGCACATTCAGGTCGGCGCGGACGAAGACCCGCCGGCCCGCGACTGACTCAGCGAGGAGTTCGTCGATCGTCTTCATGGAAGGGGACTCCCGAGGAGGGTTCGTATGCTCGGATCGCCAGTGATCCTAAAAGGCCTGGTCTGCACGTGAGTCAGGGCCCGGGCGGCGCGTCCCTGCGCCGCACGGGCCCTGCCCTCACATCAAGGTGCCGCTCTGCCGATCAGAGCTGGTTGCCGACGAAGACCGTCAGGTCGACGAGGCGGTTGGAGTAGCCCCACTCGTTGTCGTACCAGCCGAGGATCTTCACCGACGTGCCCTCCTGGACCATGGTCAGGGAGGAGTCGAAGGTGCAGGACGACGGGTCGCTGACGATGTCCGAGGAGACGATCTCGTCCTCGGTGTAGGTCAGGTAGCCCTGGAGCTCGCCCTCGGAGGCCTTCTTGAAGGCGGCGTTGACCTCGTCCTTGGTGACCTCGCGGGACAGCTCCACGACGAGGTCGGTGGCCGAGCCGGTCGGGACCGGGACGCGCATGGCGATGCCGTCCAGCTTGCCCTTGAGCTGCGGCAGGACCAGCGCGGTGGCCTTCGCGGCACCCGTCGTGGTCGGGATGATGTTCTCGGCGGCGGCACGGGCGCGGCGCAGGTCCTTGTGCGGGAAGTCCAGGATGCGCTGGTCGTTGGTGTACGCGTGCACCGTGGTCATCAGACCCTTGACGATGCCGAAGTTCTCGTCGAGGACCTTCGCCATCGGCGCCACACAGTTGGTGGTGCAGGAGGCGTTGGAGATGACGTGGTGGTTCGCCGGGTCGTACTTGTCCTGGTTGACACCCATGACGATGGTGATGTCCTCGTCCTTGGCCGGAGCCGAGATGAGGACCTTCTTCGCGCCACCGGCGAGGTGCTTGGCGGCGTCTTCCTTCTTGGTGAAGATGCCGGTCGACTCGATGACGATGTCGACGCCCAGCTCGCCCCACGGGATGTCGGCGGGGTTGCGCTCGGACAGGACCTTGATGGTCTTGCCGTCGACCGTGATGGTGTCGGCGGTGTGCGAGACCTCCTGCTTGAGACGGCCCAGGATGGTGTCGTACTTCAGCAGATGGGCGGTGGTCGCGGTGTCACCCAGGTCGTTGACAGCCACGATCTCGATGTCAGCACCCTGCTCCAGCAGCGCGCGGAAGTAGTTGCGACCGATACGACCGAAGCCGTTGATGCCTACGCGGATCGTCACGAACCGATCTCCTCGTTGGTACGCCGGCCATGCGGTGCCGGCGAGCTCTATTTGGGATGTCCCCGACCGCCTACGACCCTACCTCTCTGCGGCCTCCGTGGTGACATCCAGATGCCTCATAGACGGCACGGCGGTCCGTACCCGCCAGTAGGGGTACGGACCGCCCCGCCGGGAAGCCCGGATCACTCGTTTCGGTCACCGTGCGTTGCGCGCGGTTGACCTCGGCGTGTCATTTCTCAAGTGAGGAAAGGGCCTTTCCGATGAGCGCCGCACGGTCGGCCGCCGCGGTGAGGTGTTCCAGGCCGAAGCCGAGGAGCACCGTGTCGTCCGTGGTGATCGCGCCGTACGTCTGGAACAGCACCCCGGTGCGCGACCAGTCCTTGAGCACGGCCGGGCTGCCCGCGGGCGGTCCGGTCACGCTCCAGGCGCCGAGCGACGTCTCGAAGCCCTCGGTCTCGGTGGCCGCGCCGCCGACCACGAGCGAGGCCTGGTCGGCGAGAACGCCGCGCCCGCCGAAGCCCGGGTCGGAGACATAGGCGATCGAGAGCTCCACCGACTTGCCGGCGTACGCGCTCAGGTCGAACTCGACCTGCTTCCAGCCCGCGGAGGCGCCGGTGAGGGCGTTCCACTGGCCGCTGGTGCCCGACGCGGTGCAGCCCGCGGCCGACTGCGTCAGGTAGTGCCCCAGCCAGGGGTGTTCGGCCATGTAGAAGCCGGCCTCGCACTCCACCGGCACGGTGTCACCGCTTGCGCCGTTCTTCTCGGGGAGTGTCGTCCAGTCCTCGGCACCGGTGGTGTGGGCCTCGATCAGGACGTTGTCGTAACCGGGTTCGACGTCCCAGAGCAACTGGGTGCGCAGGGTCGGCGCCTGTGCCGCGGTCACACCGGTGAGGTCGACGGTCCTGGTGAGCCGCTTGTAGGCGTCGTCGGTGTGCACGGCTGCCGCCATCCACGAACCCGCGTAGGGGCCGTACGGGTTGACCGTGCCGGCGAACTGGCCCGCGCCCGAGCTGGCGAACTGCGGGTACTTGTCGACGGCCAGCTGGTCCGAGGTGACGCTGTAGCTCCCGGCCTTGTCCAGCGGGTTGCCGGTCGCGTCACCGAGTGCTCCGGTGACCCCACCGAGTTCGCCGGAGCCGGTGAAGCCGGTGGCGCCGGACAGCGACGTACGGGTGTAGGCGCCCAGGTAGTACTGGCCGAAGTCGTTCGACAGGGTGCCGTCGCCGAGGTCGACGCTGCCGCCGGCCTGTTCGCCCGCCTCGACCAGCTTGCCGCCCTCGTTGAGGTAGGCGCGCAGCTGGAGCTGCGTGGCGTTGCCCGGGACGTTCGCGCCCGTGTAGTGGACGACCGTGTCGAAGTGGCTCAGTACGCCGAGCGCGTCGGGCGCGCCCTGCGCTGCGACGTCCCAGACGATCGCCCGGTGGCCGTTGGCCTTCAGCGCGTCGACGTACTTCTGCGCGTGGGCGGCGCCGGCGCCTTCCTCGGCGACCACGAGCACGTCCGCGCGCGGCCGCTCGGCCACGGTGTACGTGAAGTGCTCGCTGGAGACCTTCTTGCCGCTCCTGGTCTCGCCGGTGAACCACACCTCGACCTTGTCGCCGCGATCGCCGTCGGCGACCTTGGCGCGGTACTCGTCGAAGTAGATGTTGTCCTCACCGCCGTACGTCTCGCCGCCCCTCCAGGGCCGCAGCGACCTGTCGTGTGTACGGCCGCCGTTGACGCGGTACTTGAGCTCCTTGTCGCGCACGGACTTGCGTACGACGACGGAGACCTCCTGGTCCGCGCCGCGGGAGTACGACGTGGTGAACGACGCCGGGGTGAAGTCGGCGGCCTTCAGGCCGAGCGAGGAGACGGGCCGGTCGGGCCGCTCGGCGCTCTCGGCGACGGACAGCGCGAACGGCACGTTCTTGGCGAACTCGTCCTGGATCAGCTTCTCGTCGTCCGGGAAGTTGAACACCGACTGGCAGTCGGCCGCGTTCCACTGGTCGTTCGAGTCGATGTTCGACACGGTCTGGCAGGTCGACATCTCGGGCGTGTACATCGCCAGGCCGTTGACGTTCGAGGCGTGACCGTCCGCCTCGCCGTTGGTCGTGTACAGCTCCGAGGAGACCTGCGGCCGGTAGCCGGGGATCGCGGAGTTGTCCGGGGTGCCGGCGAGCGCCTTGTACAGCACGTCGTCGGGGGTGTTGGTGGCCACCTGCCAGCCGACGCCGTAGAGGATGAGCTCGGCGGCGGAGTGGTAGTTGATGCCGTAGGTGAAGCCGATGCGCTTCTGGAAGGCGTCAAGCGCCTTGGTCTCGGGCTCCGAGCCGGCGCTCGCGCCACGGTAGGTCTCGCTGGTGGGGTTCGGGGACGAACCCTCGTCGTCGTAGCCCCACTTGTAGGAGAAGTTGCGGTTCAGGTCGACGCCGTCACCGGTGCTGATCGTGCCGTCGCCGTTGATGTCCCGCAGGTTCTTGCGCCACAGCCGGTTGGCGGCGTCCTTGAAGGTGTAGTCGTAGCCGTCGGGGTTGGCCGAGAGGACGAACCACATCTCGGTCGAGTCGACGATCTTCTTGACCCGCTTGTCCTTCTTGTAGTTGTCCAGGTAATAGTGCATCAGACGCCGGGTCATCTCCGGTGTGATCCACTCGCGCGCGTGCTGGTTGGACATGTAGAGGACGGCGGGCTTGGCCCCGTCCTTCGTCTTCCTGGCGTTCTTGCTGAGCTTGAGCGCGAGGATGTCCTGGCCGCCCACCGTCTTGCCGATGGAGACGACCTTGGTGAGACCCGGGTTCTGCCGCCCGGTCCGGACTATCTCCTCCTTGAGCCCCCCGGCACCGCTGTACGGGCGGAACACGCCCTCCGCGGCCTTCTCGGTGCGGGCCTCCGCCTTGGCGGAGAGGTCGTGCTCGGTGAGCTCGACGCCCTGCTTCTGGAGCTTCCCGGCCTGGTCGTCGGTGAGGTAGACCTCGACGGTGGCCGTGCCCTTGGCGGGCGCCTGCTCACTGAGTTCGTGGCCGTCCTGGCCGGCCGCCAGCAGCAGGGGTACCTGCTTCTTGGTGACCTCGGCCCGGAAGACCTTCACTTCACTCGGGTCTGCATCTTGTGAACTGCCCGGTTGTGCCTGGGCGATGGGTGCGATACTCGCTCCACCTATGAGGAGCGCGCCGACAGCGAGGATCGATCTCGCTCTGGGTCTCATGTACCCCCCTAGCAGTGTTTCGCCACAGTGACGAATGACTGCCAGGCTCGGGCCACTTCATGTTCCAGTCAAGAGCGCCGCAAAGACCGACAAATACCGGTGCCGACGCCCCAAGTGGACGTCGGCACCGAGTTGTTGACGATCAGTCACGTCATCCGACGAGGTTGTCCGCCAGCTCCTCGCTGAGGTTGGCCTCGGTACCGGGGATGCCGAGGTCCTGGGCCCGCTTGTCGGCCATGGCCAGCAGCCTGCGGATACGGCCCGCGACGGCGTCCTTGGTCAGCGGCGGGTCGGCGAGCGCGCCCAGCTCCTCCAGAGAGGCCTGCTTGTGCTCCATGCGCAGACGTCCGGCGGCGGCGAGGTGCTCGGGGACCTCCTCGCCGAGGATCTCCAGGGCGCGCTGCACCCGGGCACCGGCCGCGACGGCCGCGCGGGCGGAGCGACGCAGGTTGGCGTCGTCGAAGTTGGCGAGGCGGTTCGCCGTGGCACGGACCTCACGGCGCATCCGGCGCTCCTCCCAGGCGAGCACGGACTCGTGTGCGCCCAGACGGGTGAGCAGGGCGCCGATGGCGTCACCGTCACGGACGACGACCCGGTCGACGCCGCGCACCTCGCGGGCCTTCGCGGCGATCGACAGCCGGCGGGCGGCGCCGACCAGGGCGAGCGCGGCCTCGGGGCCCGGGCAGGTCACCTCCAGGGAGGAGGACCGGCCTGGCTCGGTGAGCGACCCGTGCGCGAGGAACGCGCCGCGCCAGGCGGCCTCGGCGTCACAGGTGGCCCCGGACACGACCTGCGGGGGCAGGCCACGGATCGGGCGGCCCCGCCCGTCGACCAGACCGGTCTGCCGGGCCAGCTGGTCACCGCCGGCGACCACCCGTACGACGTAACGCGAGCCGCGGCGCAGCCCGCCCGGGGCCATCACGATCAGCTCGGAACTGTGGCCGAAGATCTCCAGGATGTCCCGCTTGAGGCGACGGGCCGCCATGGCGGTGTCCAGCTCCGCCTCGATCACGATGCGCCCGCTGACCAGGTGGAGGCCGCCGGCGAACCGCAGAATGGCGGAGACCTCCGCCTTCCTGCAGCAGGTCCGGGTGACGGGGAGTCGGGAGATCTCATCCTTCACCGCTGCCGTCATCGCCATGGGCCGATCCTTCCATGCATCCGAAAAATACGGTCGTACGCGGCGGCGAGGAGCTCCGGGTCGTGCCGGGGCGTCCCGTCCGTCCGGGCCACCGGGGCCAGCTCGACCGCCGCACCGAGCCGCTTCGCGGCCTCGGTGAGCACATCGCGGTCGGGCACGGCGGCCTCGTCGGCCAGCACCACGTCCAGGGCGAGTTTAGGGGCGTGTCGTCCCAAAACCTCCAAATGACGCTGCGGTGAGAAGCCCTCGGTTTCTCCCGGCTGCGGCGCGAGGTTCAGGGAGAGTACCCGGCGGGCCTTCGTCTCGGTGAGCGCGTCCAGGAGTTCCGGCACGAGCAGATGCGGGATGACCGAGGAGAACCAGGACCCGGGGCCGAGCACCACCCAGTCCGCGTCCCGGACGGCGGCGACGGCCTCCGGGACGGCAGGCGGATCGTGCGGCACGAGGTGCACCGACTGCACCTCACCGGGGGTGAGGGCGACGGTGGCCTGCCCACGGACGGTGTCGACCTCCTCGGGCCGGTCCGCGTCGTGGCCCTTGACCAGGGCCTGGAGCTCCAGCGGCACGGCGGACATCGGCAGCACTCGCCCGTGCGCGCCGAGCAGCTTGCCGACCAGGTCGAGGGCCTGGACGTGATCGCCGAGCTGCTCCCACAGGGCGACGATCAGCAGATTGCCGACCGCGTGGTCGTGCAGGTCGCCCTGGGAGTGGAAGCGGTGCTGGATGACGCGGGCCCAGGTCTGCCCCCAGTCGTCGTCGCCGCACAGCGCGGCCAGGGCCTTGCGCAGGTCGCCGGGCGGCAGCACGCCCAGCTCGTCGCGCAGCCGCCCGCTGGAGCCGCCGTCGTCGGCCACGGTGACGACGGCGGTGAGGTCGCCGGTGATCCGGCGCAGCGCGGCGAGCGAGGCGGACAGACCCATGCCGCCGCCCAGGGCGACGACCTTGGGCTGGGTGCCCCGGCGGCGTGGGCGGCCGCCCCGGGCCTCGGCGGGCCGGCTTGCGCGTGACTCGGGCATCGCCCGGCGCAATCTGCTCAGCCGCGGAGTACGTGCCGTCATTCCCGTCCCATGTCCCGGTGTACGACCACCGTCTCCACGCCCTGGGAGGCGAGGCGGGCGGCGAGCTTTTCGGAGGTGGCGACCGAGCGGTGCTTGCCGCCGGTGCAGCCGACGGCGATGGTCACGTATCTCTTGCCCTCGCGACGGTATCCGGCCGCGACGAGCTGGAGCAGCTCGGAGTAGCGGTCGATGAACTCCTTCGCGCCGGGCTGGTTGAAGACGTACGCCGACACCTCCTCGTTGAGGCCGGTGTAGGGGCGCAGCTCCGGGACCCAGTGCGGGTTGGGCAGGAAGCGCATGTCCACGACCAGGTCGGCGTCGACCGGGAGGCCGTACTTGAACCCGAAGGACATGACCGTGGCCCGCAGCTCGGGCTCCTCGTCGCCGGCGAACTGAGCGTCCATCTTGGCCCGCAGCTCGTGCACGTTGAGGCTGGAGGTGTCGATCACCAGGTCGGCATCGCCGCGCAGTTCGCGCAGCAGCTCCCGCTCGGCGGCGATGCCGTCGACGATGCGCCCGTCGCCCTGGAGGGGGTGCGGGCGGCGCACCGACTCGAAGCGACGCACCAGGGCGTCGTCGGAGGACTCCAGGAAGACGATCCGGCGGGTCACGCCCCGGGTGTCGAGGTCGGAGAGGGACTCGCGGAGGTTGTCGAAGAAGCGCCGGCCACGGACGTCCACGACCACCGCGATCCGCGCCACATTGCCCTGGGAACGGGCGCCGAGCTCCACCATCGTGGGGATCAGCGCGGGCGGGAGGTTGTCGACGACGAACCAGCCGAGGTCCTCCAGACATTTGGCCGCCGTCGAGCGGCCGGCCCCGGACATGCCGGAGATGATCACCAGCTCGGGGATGGCCGCCTCGGGGGCCCCGGCCGTGTCGCTGCCCGTACTCACCTGTGCTCCGTCGTTCTGGGATGCGTGCTGCCGGGTGAGATCCTCGCCGGTCTTCTTGTGCGTTTCCTGGGCCTGCTGATCTCGCTCGCCCGTGGGCTGTGTGTGGTGCTCGCTCATCTCTCCTGCCCCCGTCGTTCGTCCGGGGCGCCCGCGGACACGGGCTCCCCCGAGGTCTCCGCCGTCGTTTCGGATTCCTCGTCATCCATGATCTCTCCAGTCGCCGTGTTCACGGCGGGCGCGGCCGGGGCCGCCTGGGCGAAGGCCGCGGCAATGGTCTCGGCCGTCTTGCGGCCTATGCCGGGGACCTCGCAGATCTGGTCGATGGTCGCAGCTCGCAGCTTCTTCACCGAACCGAAGTGCTTGATCAGGGCCTGCTTACGGGTCTCGCCGAGACCGGGGACGTCGTCCAGGGGGCTAGCCCGGAAACGCTTGGCGCGCTTGGTGCGCTGGTAGGTGATCGCGAAGCGGTGGGCCTCGTCACGGACGCGCTGGAGCAGGTAGAGGCCCTCGCTGCTGCGGGGCAGGACGACCGGGTCGTCGTCGCCGGGCAGCCAGACCTCCTCCAGCCGCTTGGCGAGGCCACAGACGGCGATGTCGTCGATACCGAGCTCGTCCAGAGCCCGCTGGGCTGCCGCGACCTGCGGCTGGCCGCCGTCCACGACGACGAGCTGGGGCGGGTAGGCGAAACGCTTGGGGCGGCCGTCGTCGCCCGTGAGGCTGTTGGTGAGGGCGTCGGGGGACGTGGCGGGGGAGGTGGTGGTGAGGGCGTCGGCCGGCGTGTCGCCCGGTGGAGTGGGCGACGTGTCGCCGAGCGTGTCGGAGGACGAGTCGGCGCCGAGCGTGTCGGAGGACGAGTCGGCGCCGAGCGTGTCGGAGGACGTGTCGGCGAGGGTGTTCTCGCCGTCGGACCACTCGCCCGTGCGCTCCTTCTCGGCGAGGTAGCGCTTGAAGCGGCGGGTGATCACCTCGTGCATGGAGCGGACGTCGTCCTGACCCTCGAAGCCCTTGATCTGGAAGCGGCGGTACTCGCTCTTGCGGGCCAGGCCGTCCTCGAAGACGACCATGGAGGCCACGACGTCGTCGCCCTGGAGGTGGGAGATGTCGTAGCACTCGATCCGCAACGGAGCGCTGTCCAGGTCGAGGGCGTCGGCGATCTCCTCCAGCGCGCGCGAGCGGGTGGTCAGGTCGGAGGCGCGCTTGGTCTTGTGCAGGACGAGCGCCTGCTGGGCGTTGCGCTCCACCGTCTCCATGAGGGCGCGCTTGTCGCCACGCTGGGGAATGCGCAGCGAGACATTGGAGCCGCGGCGTCCCGACAGCCACTCCTGCACGGGCTCCAGCGGGTCGGGCAGGGCCGGGACGAGCACCTCCTTGGGCACCGCGTCCCCGGTCTCCTCGCCGTAGAGCTGCTGGAGGGCGTGCTCGACGAGGGCACCGGTGGTGATCTCCTCGACCTTGTCGGTGACCCAGCCGCGCTGGCCGCGCACGCGTCCGCCGCGGACGTGGAAGATCTGCACGGCCGCCTCCAGCTCGTCCTCGGCGACGGCGATGAGGTCGGCGTCGGTCGCGTCGGCGAGCACGACCGCGTTCTTCTCCATGGCCTTCTTCAGGGCCTCGATGTCGTCGCGCAGGCGGGCGGCCCGCTCGTACTCCATCTCGTCGGCCGCCTCCATCATCTGCTTCTCCAGGCGGCGCAGATAGGTGCCGGTGCGGCCGGTCATGAAGTCGCAGAACTCATCGGCGAGTTCACGGTGGTCCTCGGCGGAGACGCGGCCCACGCAGGGGGCGGAGCACTTGCCGATGTAGCCGAGCAGGCAGGGCCGGCCGGTGCGGGAGGCGTTCTTGAACACGCCGGCCGAGCAGGTGCGGACCGGGAAGACGCGCAGCAGGAGGTCGACGGTGTCCCGGATCGCCCACGCATGCGCGTACGGCCCGAAATACCTGACGCCCTTCTTCTTGTGACCGCGCATCACCTGCACGCGCGGGAACTCCTCGTTCATCGTCACCGCGAGATAGGGGTAGCTCTTGTCGTCGCGGTACTTGACGTTGAACCGGGGGTCGTACTCCTTGATCCAGGAGTACTCCAGCTGAAGGGCCTCGACCTCCGTGGACACCACCGTCCACTCCACGGACGCCGCTGTGGTCACCATCGTGCGGGTGCGCGGGTGCAGGCCCGCCAGGTCCTGGAAGTAGTTCGCCAGGCGCTGGCGCAGGCTCTTCGCCTTTCCGACGTAGATCACCCGGCGGTGCTCGTCGCGGAACCTGTACACCCCGGGAGAGTCGGGGATCTGTCCCGGCTTGGGGCGGTAGCTGGAGGGGTCGGCCATGTCTCACACCCTACTGGCGCCCGGTGACAGTCCGGCGAGCCTGTGGATAACCTCCGCCACGGTCGGCGGGTGCCCTGGAACGTGAGAACGGGCAGTACAGGACATCCGTCTCTGCCCCCGGTGACCTGCGGCGTCGGGCCGCGCCCCGGTCGGAGTCCTCCCCGGCCATCGGGGCGAGGGCACACGTGGGCGAGCGCGCTGAGCCCTTGTCCCGGAGTCGCGGGCGCGCGGGCTTGCGGGCTTGCGGGCTTGCGGGCGGGCGTCCCGCGACGGAGGCCGTAGGCCGGTCTCCACAATCCGCCCGGTGCCCTTCGCCACAGTCCGGCGTGCTTCCTCCATGGAGATCGGCCCTGTCGTCGCATGCCATCAGGGACGTGCTCGGCAACACCGCGACGGGCACGACGACTTGATCTGGACGTATCGCGACTCGGCCAGGAGTGGGCTGCTGTTGGGCATCAGGTGTTGTCGGGACTTGGTCAACACGCTTCAATGCGGGGGAACTCGGGGAACTGAACGGCGGCGTACGGATGTGACCACCTCCCGACGCCCCGACGGGGTGACCCCGATCAGTCGCGTGAACGGTCTGACCAGCCGTTGTGAAACAACCACAGAAAGGCCCCTGCATGCCGCACGCCACACAGCACGCGGACATCGCCGCCGTCGCCTCCGCGGAACTGGACTCGGCCCTGCGAGGCGGCCCCTTCCATGCCGCCTTGCGTGCAGCGATTGCCGCCCGGGGACTGCCTCTCCAGCGCGTGCAGCACCACCTGTCCCGTCGCGGGGTGAAGGTCGGCGTCACCAGCCTGAGCTACTGGCAGCAGGGGGCCCGGCGGCCCCAGCGCCCCGAGTCACTGCGTGCGGTACGAGCGCTGGAGGAGATCCTCCAGCTGCCGGAGGAGTCCCTGATCAGGCTGTTGTCCGAGGCCGACGACCACTCCGCCCTCCAGCAGCCCGCCGCCCGCTCCTACCGCTCCCTGGTGGAGGCATCAGGCATGCTGGAGCGGCTGCTGGCCGAGCTGGACTGCCCGGTCGACGGCGGCCTGCACACCCTCGCCCACCACGAGCAGGTCCGGATCGGGGCGCGCCGCGAGCTGGCGGGGCGCGACTCGCACCACATAGTGCGGGCCCACAAGGACGGCGTGGACCGTTTCGTGGCCGTCCACCACGGTGACCCGGGGTGCACGCCGGAGCGCATGACGGTGCACGCCCTGGAGAACTGCCGCATGGGCCGGGTCCGCTGGCATCACGACACCGGTGTCCTCGTCGCCGAGCTGCTCTTCGGCACGCGTCTGCGGGCCGGCGACACCTATCTCTTCCGCTACGGCGTCGAGGACGGCACGGCCGACGTCTCCCGCGAGTACGCCCGCGGCTTCCCTCTTGCGGGCGGCCAGTACGCCCTGCAGGTCCGCTTCGCCGAGGACGCCCTCCCGGCCCGCTGCCACCGATTCGCCCAGCACTCGGCGGCGGCACCGCGCAGTGGCCGCCAGGGGCTGGCCATCAGCGGGCTGCACCGATCCGTCCACCTCGTCGAGCCACGGGTGCGGACCGGGATCGTGGGCATCGGGTGGGAGTGGGAGTGAGCGGCTGCCTCGGGCTGTCCGCGACCGGCGCCGCCGTGGGCTGTCCGTAGCCTCATCGCGCCTCGGCTTGGGACATCGGTCCTCTGACGCGGTTCTCTGACCTCGGAACGCCCTGGTGCGCCTCCACGCTCATCGCTCCGAAGGGTCCCCTCGGCATGTTCGATCCCTGACGTAAACGATTGCGCAAGCGTTTACGTCAGGCACTCGTATGGGATACCTTCCCGGCCAGGAGGACTGCATCAGCCCGGGATCGGGCGCCGCATGGGGGCGACAGACAGGGAGAGCTTCTCGATGGCGACCATGGCCGACGTCGCGCGGCATGCCGGTGTGTCCGTGGCGACCGTCTCCCATGTGCTGAACGAAACCCGCCCCGTGCTGCCGCACACCCGGCAGGCGGTGCTGGACGCCATGGAGGAACTCGGCTACACCCCCAACACTCTCGCCCGGTCTCTGGTGACCTCCCGCACCCGGTCCATCGGGCTCGCGGTGTCCGCGATCAGCAACCCGTACTTCACGGAGATCCTTCAGGGCGTCGAGGCCGCGGCCCTGGAACACGGCTACAGCCTGCTCATCGCCGACCCGCACGACGATCCGGGGCATGAACGCAAGGTCGTGCAGCTTCTGCACGAGCGTCGCGTGGACGGCATGATCGTCGCGCCCTCCGCCGATCCGCGCGAGCTCCTCGCCTACCTGGGGCGCCACAAGGTGCCGGCCGTCCTCCTCGACCGCGTGGTCGACGCCCCGGCGGACGGCTCGACGGGGCTCGACCAGGTCTGCGCAGACAGCGCCGAGCCCACGGCCCGGCTCGTGACCCACCTCGCCGAGCTCGGTCACCGGCGGATCGGCCTCGTCGCCGGCCTTCCCGGACTCAGCACCACGACCGAGCGTCTCGCCGGATACCGGGACGGCCTGGCGGCCGCCGGGCTCGCCCACGACGAAGGGCTCGTCGTGCACGGCAACTCCGAGTCGCCCGGAGCCGAACAGGCCACCACCGCGCTGCTGTCGCTCCCCTCGCCGCCCACCGCTCTCGTCACCGCCAACAACGCGATGACCATGGGCGCCCTGCGCAGTCTGCGCGACCATGGGCTGTCCGTGCCCGATGACATCGCCCTGTGCTGTTTCGACGACTTCGCCTGGGCCGATCTGTTCTCCCCCAGGCTGACCGTGATCGCCCAGCCCAGCAGGGACATCGGCGCCCAGGCGGTGAGCGTGCTGCTGGACCGGCTCGCCGGGCCGGACCGGCCCGCCCGGACCGTGCGTCTCCCCTGCACCTTCGTGCACCGCACCTCGTGCGGCTGCCCCGAACAGTCCCTGACGTCCGTGAAAGGAACCGCCTCGTGATCGTCGTCGCCGGTGAGGCCCTGATCGACCTGGTACCGCAGGGCACGGGCGCCCTCGCGAGCCTGAAGCCGGCGCTCGGCGGCGGCCCCTACAACACCGCCGTGGCCCTCGGCCGGCTCGGCTCCCCCAGCGCCTTCTGCTCCCGGACCTCCTCCGACGCGTTCGGTGAGGCCCTGCTGGACGGGCTGCGCGAGGCCGGAGTGGACGTGTCGGCCGTGCAGCGCGGTATGGAGCCGACGACGCTCGCGGTCGCCACCATCGACGACAAGGGGTCGGCCGCCTACTCCTTCTATGTCGAGGGCACCGCGGACCGCCTCTTCACGGCACCTGCCAAGCTGCCCCAGCAGACCCGCGCGGTCTCCTTCGGCACCTGCTCGCTCGTCCTGGAACCCGGGGCGAGCGCCTATGAGGAGCTGATGCGGAGTGCGGCCGCACAAGGGGTGTTCACCGCGCTCGACCCGAACATCAGGGCCGGACTGATCCCCGACCCGGATGGCTACCGGGCCCGGTTCAAGAGCTGGCTGCCGTCGGTGACGCTGCTCAAGCTCTCCGAGGAGGACGCGCAGTGGCTGGGCGGCACGCCGCGTGAGTGGCTGGACGCGGGACCCGCTGCCGTCGTGATCACGCGGGGCGGGGACGGGCTGACCGCCTTCACACGGGACGGCGCCGTGTACTCCGTACCGGGCGAAGAGGTCGACGTCGTGGACACGATCGGTGCGGGCGACACCGTCAACGCGGCCCTGTTGCACGGTCTGGCCGCCCTGGATGGCCTGTCCGCCGAGGCGCTCGTGGGACTCGATGCCGACGACTGGACACGGCTGCTGGGGTTCGCGACGCGGGCTGCCGCGATCACCTGCTCCCGGGCGGGTGCCGAACCGCCGTACGCCTCCGAACTGGGGGACTTCCAGTAGGCGTTGGGTGCTTCCTTCATTCCGCTCTTGAGGAGTCAAGGTCCTACGCGGCCACCTGGCTCGGGCCGCTGATGATCCAACGGGTGGCGCCCCGCGGGGAGTTCCCGCGGGGCGCCACCCGTTTCGGTATTTCTTCGGACTCGTCGCTTGCCGGGCTCAGGCCTTGCGGGCCCGCGTCGTCTTCTTCGCGGGAGTCGTCTTCTTCGCGGCGGCCGCCTTCTTGGTGGCACCGGTCGCCTTGTCGGTGGCCTTGTTGTTGGCCGCCTTCGTGGTCCTCGCCGTCGCCGTCTTCTTCGCCGCCGTCCCCGCCGCGACCGTCTTCCTGGCCGCCGTCTTGCGCGGGGCCTTCACCGAGGCCGCGTCGCTGATGCGGTCGGCGCCGAGGACCTCGCGCAGGAACTTGCCGGTGTGGCTGGCGGGCACCGCGGCGACCTCCTCGGGCGTGCCCTCGGCGATGACCAGGCCACCGCCGGCGCCGCCCTCGGGGCCCATGTCCACGAGCCAGTCGGCGGTCTTGATCACGTCGAGGTTGTGCTCGATGACGATGACCGTGTTGCCCTTGTCGACCAGGCCGGAGAGCACCTTCAGCAGCTTGCTGATGTCCTCGAAGTGCAGACCGGTGGTCGGCTCGTCGAGGACGTAGACGGTGCGGCCGGTGGAGCGCTTCTGGAGCTCGCTCGCCAGCTTCACACGCTGCGCCTCACCGCCGGACAGGGTGGTCGCCGACTGGCCGAGCCGGACGTAGCCGAGACCGACGTCGTTCAGCGTCTTCAAGTGGCGGTTGATCGCCGGGACGGCCTCGAAGAAGTCCATGGCCTCTTCGATCGGCATGTTCAGGACCTCGGAGATGGACTTGCCCTTGTAGTGGACCTCCAGGGTCTCCCGGTTGTACCGGGCGCCGTGGCAGACCTCGCACGGGACGTACACGTCCGGGAGGAAGTTCATCTCGATCTTGATGGTGCCGTCTCCCGCGCAGTTCTCGCAGCGGCCGCCCTTGACGTTGAAGGAGAAGCGGCCGGGCTGATAGCCGCGAACCTTCGCCTCGGTGGTCTCGGCGAACAGCCTGCGGATGTGGTCGAAGACGCCGGTGTACGTTGCCGGGTTCGAGCGCGGGGTGCGGCCGATGGGCGACTGGTCGACGTGCACGACCTTGTCGACGAGGTCGTCGCCGTCCACGCGCGTGTGCCGCCCCGGGACGTTGCGGGCGCCGTTGAGCTCGCGGGCCAGGTGCGTGTACAGGATGTCGTTGACCAGCGTCGACTTGCCGGAGCCGGACACGCCCGTGACCGCGGTGAACACGCCGAGCGGGAACGAGACGTCGATGTCCTGGAGGTTGTTCTCCCGGGCGCCGTGCACCGTGAGCAGCCGGGACGGGTCGTGCGGGCGCCGGATGTCGGGCACCGGGATCGCCTTCTTGCCGGCCAGGTACAGACCGGTCTGGGACTCGGCGTTGGCGAGCAGCTCCTTCAGGGAGCCGCTGTGCACGACCTTGCCGCCGTGCTCACCGGCGCCGGGGCCGATGTCGACGATCCAGTCGGCGGTCTTGATGGTGTCCTCGTCGTGCTCGACGACGATGAGCGTGTTGCCCATGTCGCGCAGCCGGACGAGGGTCTCGATCAGCCGGTGGTTGTCACGCTGGTGCAGACCGATGGACGGCTCGTCGAGGACGTACAGCACGCCGACGAGTCCGGAGCCGATCTGGGTGGCCAGGCGGATGCGCTGGGCCTCGCCGCCGGAGAGCGTGCCGGCCGCGCGGTTCAGCGAGAGGTAGTCCAGGCCCACGTCGACCAGGAACCGCAGCCGCTCGTTGACCTCCTTCAGCACGCGCTCGGCGATCTTCTTGTCGCGGGCGTTGAGCTTCAGCTCGCCGAGGAACTCCGCGCAGTCGCTGATCGACATCGCGGAGACCTCGGCGATCGACTTCTCCATGATCGTGACCGCGAGGACGATCGGCTTCAGGCGCGTGCCTTCGCAGGTGGGGCAGGGCACCTCGCGCATGTAGCCCTCGAAGCGCTCACGGCTGGCGTCGCTCTCGGCCTCGCTGTGCCGGCGCTTGACGAAGGGGACGGCCCCTTCGAAGGGCGTCGTGTAGACGCGCTCACGGCCGTACCTGTTGCGGTACCGGACCTCGATCTGCGTCTTGTGGCCGTACAGCAGGGCCTTCTTGGCGCGCTGCGGCAGGCCCGCGAAGGGGATGTCGGTCCGGAAGCCGAGCGCGTCCGCGAGGGCACCGATCAGACGGCCGAAGTAGTCCTTGGTGTGGCCGTGCGACCAGGGGTGGATCGCGCCCTCGTCGAGGGACTTGTCCTCGTCCGGGACGATCAGCTCGGGGTCGACCTCCATACGCGTGCCGATGCCGGTGCACTCGGGGCAGGCGCCGAACGGCGAGTTGAAGGAGAAGGAGCGCGGCTCCAGTTCCTCGAAGGAGAGGTCGTCGTACGGGCAGTACAGGTGCTCGGAGTACATGCGCTCGCGCTCGGGGTCGCCCTCGGGGAGGTCGACGAAGTCGAGCACGACCATGCCGCCGGAGAGGCCGAGGGCCGTCTCCACGGAGTCGGTGAGCCGGCGCTTGGCGGAGTCCTTCACCGTGAGGCGGTCGACGACCACCTCGATGGTGTGCTTCTCCTGCTTCTTCAGCGTGGGCGGGCTGGACAGCTGGATCGTCTCGCCGTCCACCCGCGCGCGGGAGTAGCCCTTGGTCTGGAGGTCGGCGAAGAGGTCGACGAACTCGCCCTTGCGCTCGCGCACCAGCGGCGACAGCACCTGGAAGCGGCTCCCCTCCGGCAGCTCCAGGACCTTGTCGACGATGGCCTGCGGCGACTGGCGGGAGATCGGCCGGCCGCACTCGGGGCAGTGCGGCTTGCCGATGCGCGCGAAGAGCAGCCGCAGGTAGTCGTAGACCTCGGTGATGGTGCCGACCGTCGAGCGCGGGTTGCGCGAGGTCGACTTCTGGTCGATGGAGACGGCCGGGGACAGACCCTCGATGAAGTCGACGTCCGGCTTGTCCATCTGGCCGAGGAACTGCCGCGCGTACGACGACAGCGACTCCACGTAGCGCCGCTGGCCCTCGGCGAAGATGGTGTCGAAGGCCAGCGAGGACTTGCCCGACCCCGACAGGCCCGTGAAGACGATGAGCGAGTCGCGCGGCAGGTCGAGCGAGACATTCTTCAGATTGTGCTCGCGCGCGCCACGGACGATGAGACGGTCGGCCACGCCGGTCCGCACCTTTCTTGAGAGAAGTGACACGAAGGCGAGGCCCCCGTGTGTTCTCGGACTCGAGTCCCCCGTGCTTTCCCAGACTAGGGGGCACCACTGACAACGCCGGTCGGATTCCCGGATGCGTTAACAATCCCCGGCCATCCAGCATGCCCGACGCCAAGGCCGAGCCTATAGCACGTGCATTCGATTTACGGCACTCGTTCACCACCTTCACCCAAAGGTGTGGCGGGACTAATGTCAGCACCATGATTGATCACGCTCGTGACCTGGTGTCTGTACGTGAAGCGACCGAACGGCTGCTCACCGCAGCGGCGAAACTGGACAACGCCTCAGCGGCCGAGCCGTCACGGCTCCCCGGCTGGAGCCGCGGCCATGTCCTCGCGCACATCGCCCGCAACGCGGACGCCCTCGTGAACGTCCTTCAGGGGCGCCCCATGTACGTCTCCGCCGTCGCCCGGGACGCCGACATCGACCGCGACGCCCCGCGCCCCCTCGACGTCCAGCTCACGGACGTGCGGGAGAGCGGCAGCCGCTTCCAGGAGGCGGGCGCCGTGCCCGCGGACTGGGCGCGCACGGTGGAGCTGCGCAACGGCGTCACCGACGCGGCGGCCCGGGTGCCGTTCCGGCGGTGGGTCGAGGTGGAGCTGCACCACGTCGATCTCGGGATCGGGTACGAGCTGGAGGACCTGCCGGCGGAATTCGTCCAACGGGAGATCGACTTCCTCGCGGACCGGTTCACCGGGCACGCCGACGTGCCGCCGACCCGGCTCACGGACGGCACGCGCGCGTGGAGCACGGGCCGGGAGGCGGACGCCGCCGAGGTCACCGTCCGGGGCACCGCGCCCGAACTGCTCGGCTGGCTCGCCGGGCGCCGCGACGGGGCCGGGCTGACCGCGGAGGGCGGCGCGCTGCCGTCGCTTCCGCCGCTGTAGCGCCGGCGGCCACCGGCCGCCCTGCCGACGCTTTCGCCGCTGCAGCGCCGGGGGGCCACCGGCCGCCCTGCCGCTATAGGCTGCCGCCATGACGTACAGCGGACAGGTGACGGTCGGTGGCCCCGCCGACGTGCATGAGCTCAAGGACCTGATGATCACCAAGATCGCGGTCGGCCCGATGGACAACAACGCCTATCTGCTGCGCTGCCGGGCCACGGACGAGCAGTTGCTGATCGACGCCGCCAACGACGCGGACACGCTGCTCGGCATGATCGGGGACGACGGCATCGCGTCCGTCGTCACCACGCACCAGCACGGCGACCACTGGCAGGCGCTCGCCGCGGTCGTCGAGGGCACCGGCGCGCGCACGTACGCCGGCCGGGACGACGCCGACGGTATCCCGGTGCCGACCGATGTCCTGGTCGACGACGGCGACACCATCCGAGTAGGGCGTGTGGAGCTCACCGCGCGCCACCTGGTGGGGCACACACCGGGTTCGATCGCCCTCGTCTACGACGACCCGCACGGGCATCCGCATGTCTTCACCGGCGACTGTCTCTTCCCGGGGGGTCCTGGTAGGACAACACGTCCGGAAGAGTTCAACTCCCTGATGGACGGCCTGGAAACCAAGCTGTTCGACGTCCTGCCCGACGAGACGTGGATCTACCCCGGCCACGGCAACGACACCACCATCGGCACGGAGCGGCCCCAACTCGCGGAGTGGCGCGCCCGAGGCTGGTAGCCGTCCCCACGACGACCGCCCCCGTTTCGAAACCGAAGCGGGGAGGTCGCGCGCTCAGGCACGTCGACGCCCCGGCAACGTCCTGCCCGACGGACGACGGCGTCCGAACTCACCCAGACATCGGGCCCGCCGCCACGCCACTCGATCAGCCAGACGCCGCGACGTGCGCCTCGTCAACATCCTCGATCCCAGCCTTGCGCAGCAATCGTGACCGCGGCGTGTACCTCGCCCGCCACACCACCGGAGCGGCCGTTGCGAGCGAGCCGGACCATGCGTGGAATACCGCCAGAGTGGTGGCGGACACCGCCGTCGAGACCCGATCGGCGCGATCCGCCGCGAGTTGGCTACAGGGGTGGGTCCCACTGACTCATCGCCCGGCCTTGTGCATGGTGCTTCGGCGTCAGTCCCTGGGTCGCCCGGTCGGCGCCTCACATACCGGTGGATCTCGGCGGCGTGTCTGTCGCAAAGCCTGGCGAATATCTCCGGCCGCTCCAGGGATTCCTGGATGCCCAGCGCGTCGTCGGTGGGTGGCTCCCCCACGAGGCCCGAGCTTCTTCATGCAGTAGGAGTGGAGTGTTGCGTGGGCGGTCGACCTCGATGCTGCCGGGTGCCTCGGTGTCGGCTTCGGAGGAGGGGAACCGACCGTGTACCGAGGGGGATGCCTCCGCAAGCCGCCTTCGGCCCATGCATGGCCCACTGGGGAGGGATTCGTCCACCACGAGCCTCCTGGCGACCACACGGATCCCTGGGACCGTACCAGCCTCTCGCCTCGCGCAAGGCGGGGATTGTCTGATGCCCGATCGTGATTCGCGGGTGTACAACCCCGTGCGGGTGCCGGCCGTCTGTAAGGCGCTGGAGGGATGAGCCTTCGGTGCCTTTCCGTAAGGAGATTGGGGATCAGGTGGGGAAGCAGGTCTGGAGAGCCGTCGTAGCCGGTGGTGCGGCGGCGGTGTTCACGACCGTGGCCGCGGCGCCGGCCGGGGCGGCCGAGGGTGGGGTCTCGTTCACCCGTGTCCAGGTGAACGGCGGCAAGCCGATTGTGATCGGGGTGTCGAAGGAGGTCGCGGTGCCCGCCTCCTTCCGGATGGCGACCACTCACAAGTGGAAGTGGCCTGCGGTGTTCCTGTACCGGGGTGGTGCGGGTGATCGGCTGTGGCACGCCATCGAGACGAGCGACTGCATCAAGGTGAGCTCGGGCGTCTGCGATTTCAACGAGACGATGTACTTCGACCCGAGCGTGTGGGACATGCGTAACAGCGAGGCCGGGGCCTGGAAGGTCGGGGCCGAGGTGTACTTCGAGGGCGGCGGCGGCGACACCGACGACGAGGATCTGACGGTCCACGTCAAGCGCAACTCCCGCCTGACCGTGAACGCCTCGCCCGAACCGGTGGCCAAGGACAGGACCATCACCGTGACCGGGAAGGTCACGCGGGCCAACTGGGAGACCAGGAAGTACGCCTCCTACGGAGGCCGCCTGGTGAGTCTGCAGTTCAAGCCTGCCGGCACCGCCTCCTACACCACGGTGAAGAAGGTGTACGCGAACGGCTCGGGTGATCTCAGGACGACCGTGAAGGCCTCCAAGACGGGTACGTGGCGCTGGGTGTACTACGGGAACACCACCACCGGGCCGTCGACGTCGGCCGGGGACAACGTCGTCGTGAAGTGATGTCCCCGGTGCCGGCGGGCCGGTGGGGGCCGAACCGGCGGTAACGGCTGCGACGCCTTGCGCTGGCCGACCGCGAGCGGCGAGGTCGTGCGTCGGGCTGCTCTGCGTGTTCTGGGCGTGGAGACGCGGGGGTCCGGCTCCACTCGCCGTGCGCCAGGATGGGGGTGGTGAGGTCGCCAACTGGGTGGAGGGCAGCGGATCATGGGCCTCGTGGTCGCGTATGGATGCAAGGCCACCCCCGCCCATCGCGCCGTGGAGGTGTATGACGCCGACGCCTATCCGGGCGACACGGAGGCCATGGACGCTGCCGACCGGCAGGTGGTGGCCGGCAACGGATATCAGCTGTACATCCGCAGTCTGCAACCCAACATCGACGTCGAGGTCGCCATCCGCGTCTGGGATACTCCGCCGGCCCCGCCCGCTCATGCGGAAGGGCACATCCCCGTGAGTATCGAGTCCGACACCGGCGGCAACGACACGACGCTGGGCGCCGAGCGACCGCATCTGCCGGAGTGGCACACGCGGGGTTGGTGAGGGCGAACCGGGCGCAGGCGTATGGCGCGTGAACGAGTCGGAGCGCAGGTCCAATCACCACGCGCCCCGCGCACGCGCCCCGTGTGAACCGTTCACACACGCTGGTGTCATGCGCGCGCTCCCGGCGCGCGTTGTTGCGCAGTCAACTGGAAGCAGCCCCGCGAAGGATGACGGCTCCTGAGCGGAAAGGGCCGCCGGTCTCTCAATCCCCGCCCTCGACCGGCGGCCCCGGCGGCCCTCCGCGCGAGTGTTCACAGGAACGCAACACCCGTTCCCAATATCAGGAGGGAGCGGACGGCGACGGCGGCGTGTCCGGCGCGGGTGACGACTACGTCCCCTCGCAACGGCGGCTCGACCGCGAACGCCACAAGCGCGCCCGGGCCTGCTGCGCCACCGCCATCGGCGCCCTGTCCACCCTGGTCACCGGTGTCGTCCTCTACCTGGTCGTGGTCAACGCGCCGCGCTGGCCGCGCACCAAGGAGACGTTCTTCGACCAGGAGTACGCGCGCGAGGCGTTCCCCAAGGTCCTCGAAGGGTTGTGGCTCAACGTCCGGCTGCTGCTGATCCGCGGCGCCTGTGTGCTGGTCCTCGGAATGCTGATCGCCGTCGCCCGCACGCTGCGCGGCCCGGTGTTCTTCCCGCTGCGCGTACTGGCGGCCGCCTATACAGACTTCTTCCGGGGCCTTCCGCTCATCATTAACCTCATGATCGTCGTCCTCGGCGTCCCCGCGCTGCGGCTGCAGGGCGTGACCGTCGATCCGGTGCTGCTGGGCGGCACGGCACTCACCCTGACGTACTCGGCGTACGTGGCCGAGGTGTTCCGCGCGGGCATCGAGTCCGTGCACCCCTCGCAGCGCGCCGCGGCACGCTCGCTGGGTCTCACCAACCGGCAGGCGCTGCGGCACGTGGTCCTGCCCCAGGCGGTGCTCCGTCAGGTGCCGCCGCTGCTGAACGACCTGGTGTCGTTGCAGAAGGACACCGGACTGGTGTCGATCGGCGGCGCGGTGGACGCCGTACGGGCCGCGGACATCATCGTGGGCCGCAGCCTCAACTACACGCCCTGCATCGTCGCCGGCCTGATCTTCGTGGCGCTGACCATTCCGATGACACGCTTCACGGACTGGGTGACGGCGCGCATGGACCGCCGGCGCGCCCAAGGAGGTGCCCTGTGAGCGACGCATCCGTGAGCGACGCATCCATGAGCGACGCACCTGTGCTGCGCATGGAGTCCGTCCGCAAGACCTTCGGCGGCTCGGTCGTGCTGCGGGACGTCGAACTGGAGGTCGCGCCGCACACGGTGACCGCGCTGATCGGCGCCTCCGGTTCCGGCAAGTCCACGCTGCTGCGGTGCGCGAACCTGCTGGAGGAGATCGACGACGGTGCGATCTGGCTGGACGGCGAGGAGATCACCCGATCCACGCGTCGACCAGGACGCCGTACGCCGCCGTATCGGCGTGGTGTTCCAGGCGTACAACCTCTTCCCGCACATGACGGTCCTGGAGAACATCACCCTCGCCCCGCGCCGGGTGCACGGGCTGTCCCGCGCCGAGGCCGAGGCACACGCGCGTGAGCTGCTGGAGCGGCTGGGGCTCGCCGAGAAGGCGGGCGAGTACCCGGACCGGCTGAGCGGCGGCCAGCAGCAGCGGGTTGCGATCGTCCGTGCGCTGGCCGTACGCCCGCGGCTCCTGCTGCTCGACGAGATCACCGCCGCCCTGGACCCCGAGCTGGCCGGCGAAGTCCTCGCCGTCGTCCGTGACTTGAAGTCGGACGGGATGGCCATGGCCCTGGCCACGCACGAGATGGGGTTCGCCCGCGAGGTCGCCGACCAGGTTTGCTTTCTGGACGGAGGGGTGGTGCTGGAGCGCGGCACGGCCGAGCAGCTCTTCGGTGATCCCCAGCAGGAGCGCACGCAGCGCTTCCTGCGACACATCGTGGAGGCCGGGCGGTTGTAAGGACCGCACCGCAAGGGCGGGCGGTCCTTACAACCGTGCCTTCCCGCATCCGCGGCTCATCTGTGTCCTCCCCCGTCCCCGGGCCGGACGCGTCACGTGTTCGCCTGCCCCGCCCCCACCAGCGCCACGACCCGCTCCACACCGAAGACATAACCCTGTACGCCGCACCCGGCAATGACCCCGTCGGCGCGCAGCGAGACGTAGGAGTGGTGCCGGAAGGACTCGCGCTTGTGGATATTGGAGATGTGGACCTCCAACACAGGAATGCCGTCACAGGTGTTGAGCGCATCCAGGATCGCCACGGAGGTGTGCGAGTAGGCGCCGGGGTTGATCACGATCCCGCAGTGGTTCAGCCGTGCCTCGTGGATCCAGTCGACCAGCTCGCCCTCGTGATTGGACTGCCGGAGGTCGACCGTGCCGCCGTGCGCCGCCGCCGCCTTGGCGCACAGGGCCTCGACATCGGCCAGGGTCTCGGAGCCGTAGATCTCCGGCTGGCGCTGGCCGAGCAGGTTCAGGTTGGGGCCGTTGAGGATCATGATCGGGGCATTGGCCAGGGTGCGGGGCACGGTTCCTCCGGTCCGTTCGAGGTGCGGCGGTGCGTCGATGACCGCTGCTCAGACCCCGGTTTATCACGATGCACCTGGCACGCATCGCCCCCTACCCTCCGGACATGACCACGATCTCGTACCCTGCCAAGCCCTCCCCCGGCGACCGCGTCGCCGTCATCTCGCCCGGCGCGGGCCTGCCCGGACTCTTCCCGCGCCCCTACGAACTGGGCCTGGAGCGGCTGCGCAAGGAGTACGGACTCGCACCCGTCGAGTACCCGACGACCCGCAAGATGGGCGCGACACCGCAGGAACGCGCCGACGACATCCACGCCGCCTTCGCCGACCCCGGCATCAAGGCGGTCATCGCCTCGATCGGCGGCGACGACCAGATCACCGTGCTGCCTTTGCTGGACCGGGAGTTGATCCGGGCGAACCCGAAGCCGTTCTTCGGGATGAGCGACAACACGAACCTGCTGATGTTCCTGCGCAACACCGGGATCGTCGGCTATCACGGCGCCACCGTGATGTGCGAGCTGGGCCGACCGGGCGCGATGCACCCGCAGACCGCCGACTCGCTGCGGGCCGCTCTGTTCACCTCCGGCGAGTACGAACTCGGGCCCGCCGAGCGCTGGAACGACATCAATCGCGACTGGGCCGACCCCGCGACCTTCGACGCTGAGCCCGGGACACGGCCCGGCACGGGATGGACCTGGGTGAACGCCGACCGGGTGGTGGAGGGCCGTACCTGGGGCGGCTGTCTGGAGATCGTCGGCTGGCTGCTCATGGCCGACCGGGAGATCGCGCGCGACCTCTCGGAGTACGACGGCGGGGTGCTGCTGCTGGAGACGTCGGAGGAGATGCCGAGCGCCTCCCAGGTCTTCTGGACCCTGCGCAACATGGGCGAGCGCGGGCTGCTCCAGCGCTTCTCCGCACTCCTGATGGGCCGGGCGAAGACCTGGTCCTTCGAGCGTCCCAACGGCCCCGAGGAGGCCGCTCGTTACGCGGCGGACCAGCGCGAGGCCGTGCTGCGGGCCATGCGTACGTACGCCCCGAACACCACCGTCGTCCTCGACGTGGACTTCGGCCACACCGATCCACAACTCGTGATCCCCTATGGCGGCACCGTCCGCGTCGACGGCCCCGCCCGGCGCATCACCGTCACGTACTGACGAAACCCCCAGCGCGCCTGTACGCCCCCGTAACCGGCGATCACTGTGGGTAGTTGACGCAGCATGCACGATGCACGCACAGTCAAGACACCTCCGTCCATGCTGCGGCTGGCGGCCGCCTCGCTCGCCGGGACGGCCATCGAGTTCTACGACTTCTTCGTCTACGGAACCGCGGCGGCGCTGGTCCTGGGACCGCTCTTCTTCCCGACCTTCTCGCCGGTGGCGGGAACCCTGGCCGCGTTCGCCACGTTCGGAGTGGGCTTCGTGGCACGGCCCCTGGGGTCGGTGCTGTTCGGGCACATCGGGGACCGCCACGGGCGTCGGCCGGTCCTGGTCGCCTCACTGCTGCTGACGGGGGCGTCCACGGTCGCGGTCGGCTGCGTGCCGACGTACGAGGCCATCGGTGTGGCCGCTCCCCTGCTGCTGCTCGTGCTGCGCTTCCTCCAAGGGCTGGGGCTCGGTGGTGAGTGGGGCGGGGCCGTCCTGCTGACCGTCGAGCACGCGCCGCCCGGTCGGCGGGGTCTGTGGTCGAGCTTTCCGCAGGTCGGGCCCGCCCTGGGTTTCCTGCTCGCCAACGGCGTGGTGCTGGGGCTGTCGGCGACGCTGTCCGACGCGCAGTTCGCCTCGTGGGGCTGGCGTGTGCCGTTCTGGGCGGCGGGGGTGCTCGCGCTGGTGGGGCTGTGGCTGCGGTCGTCCCTGGCCGAGAGTCCCCGGTTCCTCGAGATCGACGACCACGCGCGTGTGCCGCTCACCGAGGTCGTACGCGACCACTGGCGGCTCGTGCTGCTGACGGCGGGAGCGCTGGCGATCGGGTACGCGATCTTCTACGCCGTGACGACCTGGTCCCTCGCGTACGCCACCGAGCGACTCGGTGTGAGCCGTGGCGTCATGCTGACCTGCATCATGGCCGCGGTGGTGGTGAAGGGCTCGCTGACACCGCTGGTGGCGGTGCTGGGCGACCGGTACGGACGCCGGCCGCTGTGCCTCATCGGGTGCACCGCGTCCGCGCTGTGGATGTTCCCGCTGGTCGCGCTGCTCGCCACGGGTCAGCCGCTGCTGATGTTCCTGGGCTTCCTCGGCGCGATGCTCGCCTTCATCACCATGTTCGCCGTGATCGCCGCGTATCTGCCGGAGCTGTACGAGCCCCGGGTGCGCTGCACGGGCGCCGCGGTGGGCTACAACCTCGGCGGCGTCATCGGTGGCGCGCTCACTCCGATCGTGGCGACGGCGCTCGTCGAGCAGAGCGAGGGGCGGGTGCCCTGGGGTGTGGGAGCGTATCTGACCGGGGTCGCGCTGCTCAGTCTGGGGTGCTTCACGCTG